>NZ_JBEXGN010000003.1:0-472713 GCF_040607345.1 Streptomyces sp. NPDC005302 | reverse complement strand
CAAACGACACCCCACCCACCGAAACCACAGAAGAAACCACCACCACCGCAACACCCCAAGGCGCCTCGAAGTAGCCACAGCGCCGCCGTCCCTCTTAGGCAAGCGAGGTTTCATGAACGAGAGTGGAGTGGAACTCCTGACCGCCGACCTGAGCACGGATCGACTGCATGCAGCGCTCCAGGATCCGGCGCTCGCCTCCATGAACTTCCTGAACGAAGTGGCCGGCCGTTTCCCGGAGGCCATTTCGCTCGCTGCCGGCCGGCCCAGTGAGGACTTTTTCGACGTCGACGATCTTCCTCGATATCTGAAGGCCTTCTGCGACTACCTGATGGCCGAGAGGGGCGCGAACGCGGATCTCGTACGTCGCACCCTCTTTCAGTACGGTCGGACCAAGGGCATCATTCACGAGTTGCTCGCCCGGAATCTCGGCTGTGACGAGGGAATCGACGTCGACCCGGAGTCGATCGTCGTCACGGTGGGCTGCCAGGAGGCCATGTTCCTGGTGCTGCGGGCACTTCGCGTCGACGACCGTGACGTCGTACTGACGGTTTCGCCGGGCTACGTCGGACTGGCCGGTGCGGCCAGGCTGGTGGACATGCCCCTCTGGCCGGTGCGGGAGAACGAGGACGGCATCGACCTCGACCACCTGGTCGAGCAGATCGAGGCGGCTCGCGCTGCGGGCAAGCGGCCACGGGCCTTCTATCTCGTCCCGGACTTCGCCAATCCCTCCGGCGCGAGTCTCGACCTGGAGGCCAGGCGGAAACTGCTCGCCATCGCGGCGGAGCACGATCTGCTGCTCCTCGAGGACAATCCCTACGGTTTGTTCCAGGCCGAGGACGGTCAGCGCCTGCCCACGCTCAAGGCCCTCGACACTTCGCGGCGGGTCGTCTATCTCGGCTCGCTCGCCAAGACCTGCTTTCCCGGAGCCAGGATCGGCTATGTGGTCGCGGATCAGCGCGTGGCCGGCCCGGACGGAAGCGCCACGTTGTTCGCGGACGAGCTGTCCAAGATCAAAAGCATGCTCACCGTCAATACCTCACCCCTGGCCCAGGCCATTGCGGGAGGCAAGCTGCTGGAGCACGACTGCAGCCTGGTCAGGGCGAATACCAGGGAGATTCAGCTCTACAGCCGAAATCTGCGGCTGCTGCTGGAGGGGATGAGCCGACGGTTCCCCCGAGGCCAGAATCATCAGGTCTCATGGAATACACCCGGCGGCGGGTTCTTCGTCGTCGTCACTGTTCCGTTCGTCGCCGACGACACGGCACTGGAATACGGGGCCAGTAAGTACGGCGTCCTGTGGACACCCATGAGTCATTTCTACGACGGTCGTGGCGGCGAGAATCAGCTACGCCTGTCGGTGAGCGTGGTATCGCCCGACGAGATCGAAGCGGGACTGGATCGACTGGCGATGCTGATCGCCGATCTTTCCGGCAAGGAAATATCTACACAGTAGTCAACTACTCTGAAGGCCAGGGGATTTCCATGCCGAACAAAGGCATATTCGCCGACGATCTCAACAGGGTGGACCTCACCGATCCGAACACCTTCCTGCAGACCGACATGGAAGACTTCTGGCGGCGTGTTCGGGCCGAGCAGCCCGTGTATCTGCACCCGCCCACGGACCGCGGGTCCGAGTTCTGGGTGGTGTCCCGCCACGCGGACGTCATGGCCGTTCTGCAGGACGCCGAGCGATTCAGCTCGCGGGCCGGGAACATGATGTCCTCGCTGCACAAGCCCGGTGGGGATCCGGCGGCCGGCATGATCCTGGCGCTCACCGACGCGCCGCGCCACAACGCCATGCGGACGATCCTGCTGAAGGCGTTCAGCCCCCGGATCCGCAGAGGGGTGACGGACAAGCTGCAGCAGCGGGTCGACCAGATCCTCGGCCACGCCGTCGGTACGGGGACCTTCGACTTCGCCAAGGAGGTCGCGGAGGTGATCCCCATGGGGACGATCTGCGACCTGCTGGGCTTTCCGTCCGCGGATCACAAGTACGTGCTCGATCTGAGCCGGGACGCGGTCAGCGCGGACGACGAGGGGCAGACCGAGGAGGACGTCTGGCTCTCCCGCAACGAACTCCTCAACTATTCGCAGGAGATCATCGAGGCCCGCCGCGAGGATCCCCAGGACGACTTGATCAGCGCGATGGCCACCTGCCGGATCAACGGTGAGCCGATGACCGACGACGAAGTGGTCGTCAACTGCTACGGGTTCATCCTCGCGGGAGATCACACCAGTCGCCTGGCCATGGTCGGCGCCCTGCTCGCCTTCTCCCAGCACCCCGACCAGTGGCTGGCGTTGAAGGAAGGCCGCGTTCCGATAGCCGGGGCGGTCGAGGAGATCGTGCGCTGGACGACGCCGGCCATGCACATCGGCCGTACCGCGACGGCCGACGTCACCATCGGCGGCCGGACCATCCGCGAGGGCGACCACGTCATTCTCTGGAACACCTCCGCGAACCGCGACGAAAGCGTCTTCTCGGACCCGGCCAGTTTCGACCTGGCAAGGACTCCCAACAAGCACCTGGGCTTCGGTTTCGGGCCTCACTTCTGCTTCGGGTCGTACCTCGGGCGGGCCGAAATCGCCGCCGTGCTGAAGACCCTCATCAGCACGGTGGACCGGATCGAGCTCATGGGTGACCCCAAGGCGCTCTACTCGACGTTCCTCCGCGGATACAGCAGCCTGCCGATCTCCCTCATTCCCAGCCGATCCGCCGCGGAATAGTGGGCTTCCTTTCCAGGCGTTCCGGATCACTCATATGCAGTTCGACTCGAAGGAGTTCGCGACGTGATTGAGGTCGAAATACAGGCTCAATATGCGGATGTCCCACCCCTCCACCTGTTGAAGGCGGAGCAGCTTCCCGCCTCACAAAGCGCCATCACCGGCATGATGAACCAGCGCACCGCGGACGCTCTCCGGACCGTCATCGACATAGCGCCGCAGGATTCCGACCGACGCGCGCTGGCCGCGGTCGATGCCGCGCTGGCCTGCCTGGCCTCGCCGGCCACTCCCAGCAAGTACACCGAGGCGGAGCGCAAGACCCTGCCGGAGGACCTCTACGAGGAGCACGACCTGTTCTTCGGCGCTATCCGGGTCACCGGGGAGTCGGTGGAGACGTTCGTCTACACCATGCTCGAAGCCCTCCGCAGCCAGCTCGACGACGCCCTGTCGGAGGGGATAAGCCTCAGCAGCGGCGAACGAGCCGAACTGCGTGAGGCGTTCTGGACCACGTTCCACATGGTGTGGCGTATCGGAGTGGCCGGCACGCCGTTCGAGAGCGCGGCTTGCGTGCACACGCAGGGCACGGACACGCGAAGCGGCGACGTGAAGGGCGGTCCCCTGATTCGCTGGCGTCTCGGCCATCAGGTGTTCTTCGCGCTCATCCAGGCGCTGATCGTGTCGGTGGGCTGCCTCGAGGACTGCCTCAGGGACGATCCGGATGATGTCGACAGCGCCTGCCGGCTGCTCGAGGACGCCACGGCACTGATGATCGGGTCCGGCGCATCGCTGCGGTATGCCGGTGACTTCACGCGCACGCATTACACGGATTCGGTACGTCCTGCGATGATGCCGCCGCATATCAATGCCAAGTTCAGCGGTCTCCAGTTGCGCGATCACCGGATACTCCTCAAGTTGCTCCATCGGGTCAAGCCGCTGGTCGCATCGCCCGCTCCCGCCGTCGACAAGTCCTACAGGCTGCTGCTCGATGCGATGTCGACCGCCTACGACGCACACATCTCGGTCTGTTCCAGGTTCGGCGGCGATCGCGAATCGAGTCTGCGCACGCCGGGTTCCACGGTTCCCGCGGTGGAGGTTCTCCAGCGGTTCCGCGACCGGCGAGTGGGTGCCGCCACACCGGATCTGCCAGCGGTGTAACTCGCCGGCCTCGACGAGGTCTTCGGGGGCGAGTGTCGGGCGCCGAGTCCGGCTCCGGCCGAGGAACCGACGTTGTCGAGCGCCTTGCATCCCAGGCTCACCGGCCTCCAGTGGATACCGAAGAATTGGTCTCATCCTGCCGCGCGCTTTCGCGCGCATTGAAGTGCCCCCCTCCGTGCTGATCTGTGCTGCCGGGTTCTCCCACTGCCGAGTAGCCGCGAATTCGTGCGATCTCAACACCGAAAGAGAGTAATTGGCAATGCGTACTGCAGATGCTGTTGATTCTGTTGAGGATGCGCTGTTCGCGTCGCACGCGGCGCCGGTCGGCGAATCGGTGCCGGCGGCTTTCACGGCTCAGGCGCTGCGGTCCCCGGATGCGGTGGCGGTGCGGTGTGCCGGACGGGAGCTGTCGTACCGGGAGTTGGACGAGCGGTCGAATCAGCTGGCGCACCGGCTGCTGAGGCTGGGGGTGGGCCGGGAGGCGCCGGTCGCGGTGCTGATGGAGCGGTCGGTGGACCTGGTGGTCGCGCTGCTCGCGGTGATGAAGGCGGGGGCGTTCTACCTGCCGCTGCACGCCGCGTTTCCGCTGGAGCGGATGCAGTGGATCGTCGACGAGACGTCCACGCCGGTACTGCTGACGGACCGGGGGATGCGTGACCGCGGCGCGCCTGCCGCCCCGGTGGTCGTGGCGGTCGACGAGGATCCCGAGCTGGCCGGGCTGCCGGTCGGTGACCCGGGTGTGGAGATACGGCCCGAGCAGCTCGCCTACGTGATGTACACATCGGGCTCGACCGGGCGTCCCAAGGGGGTGGCTGTCACCCACCGCGACATCCTCGACCTGGTCGTGGACAGCATGTTCGAGCCGGGCGCGCACGAGCGGGTCTTGATGGTCATTCCGTACGCCTTCGATCCCTCGATCTACGGCTTGTGGGTGCCACTGCTGAACGGTGCGCGGACGGTCATCACCCCGGAAGGTGATCTGAGTGTGGCGACGCTGGCGCGGCTGATCACCGAGGAGGCGATCACCGCCCTCGATGTCTCCGCAGGTCTGTTCCAGGTGATGGCGGAGGAGGATCCGGGGTGCTTCGCGGGTGCGCGTGAGGTGATCACGGGTGGTGACGTGGTCTCCCCCACCGCGGTGCGCCGCGTGCTGGAGCACTGCCCGGACATCGTCGTGCGCAGCGCGTACGGTCCCACCGAGACCACGTTGTACGCGACGCAGCATCCGTGGACGGACGGCTGCGAGTTGCCTGCCCCACTGCCGATCGGGCGCCCGCTGGACGATATGCGTGCCTATGTTCTCGATGAGACTCTGGCGCCGGTCCCGGCAGGTGTGGCCGGGGAACTGTATCTGGCGGGTGCGGGGTTGGCCCGCGGCTACTTCGGGCGGCCGGATCTGACGGCGGAGCGGTTCGTGGTCGATCCCTTCGGCCCGGCCGGCAGCCGCATGTACCGCACCGGCGACCTGGCCCGCTGCTCGGTCGAGGGCGTGCTGGAGTTCGTGGGCCGGGCCGACGACCAGGTCAAGATCCGGGGCTTTCGCATCGAACTCGGCGAGATCGAGACGGTGTTGAGCCGCGCCCTGGGGGTGTCGCAGGTCGCGGTCATCGCCCGGGAGAACCAGCCGGGCGACAAACGCCTGGTGGCCTACGTGGTCGCCGACCCGAGCCGCGATGGCGGAGTGGATGTCGAGGCCCTGCGTGCGCATGCGGCAGGTCTGCTGCCGGAATACACGGTCCCCACCGCGTTCATGGTGCTCGACCAGCTGCCGCTGACCACCAACGGCAAACTGGACCGGCGAGCCCTTCCCGCCCCCGCCGTGCCGATGACCGCCGGAGTCGGACGCGGTCCGCGGACGCCGCGGGAGGAGATCCTGTGCGGGCTCTTCGCCGAGGTCCTGGGCGTGCCCGCGGTCGGCATCGACGACGACTTCTTCGCCCTCGGCGGCCACTCCCTCCTCGCCACCCGGCTCGCCAGTCGCATCCGTTCGGTCCTGGGGGCCGAACTCGTGGTGCGGACCCTGTTCGAGGCCCCCACGGTCGCCGTCCTCGCCGAGCGGGTCGCGGAAGCGGGCGCGGCCAGGCCCGCGTTGACGGCGATGGCACGTCCGGAGCGGATCCCGCTGTCACCCGCACAGAACCGGCTGTGGTTCCTCGACCAGCTCGAAGAGACGAGTGCCACCTACAACCTTCCCCTCGTCGTGCGTCTTTCGGGGCCACTGGACCGGGCCGCGCTGCGGGCAGCGCTCGAGGACGTGGTGGACCGGCACGAGAGCCTGCGCACCGTCTTTCCCGAGGATGCCCAGGGCGTGCCGTTCCAGCAGATCCTGCCGGCCGTCCGGGCGATGCGGGACTTCGAGCTGGTGGAGACCGACGAGGCTGCCTTGCCCAAGGAGATCTCGGCCCTTGCCGGGGAGCGTTTCCATCTGGCGGTGAACCCGCCCGTGCGCTTCCGTCTGTTCGCCTTGTCGGAGACCGAGCATGTCCTGTTCCTGCTGACGCATCACATCGCGTCCGACGGATGGTCGCTGGCTCCGTTGACCCGCGATATCGGCGTTGCCTATGCGGCCCGGTACGCGGGGGCGGGGCCGTCGTGGTCGGCGTTGCCGGTGCAGTACGCGGACTACACGCTGTGGCAGCGTGAGCTCCTCGGCACGAAGGACGACCCCGACTCAGTGGTGAGTGAGCAACTGGCCTACTGGACAGCGGCGTTGGCGGGCATCCCTGACCAGCTCGAGCTGCCGTTCGACCACTCCCGGCCGAAGGTGGCCAGCCATCGCGGCGACACAGTGTTCTTCGAGCTGGACGCCGAAGTGCACCGACGCCTGATCGGTCTGAGCCGTGCCCATCAGGCCAGTCTGTTCATGGTGGTGCAGGCGGCCTTCACCGCGCTGCTCTCCCGGCTGGGCGCGGGGGACGACATTCCGGTCGGTACCCCGGTCGCCAACCGGACCGATGAGGCGATCGGTGACCTGGTCGGATTCTTCGTGAACACCCTGGTGATCCGGACCGACACGACGGGCGACCCCTCCTTCGAGCAACTGCTGGCTCGGGTACGCGAGGTGGCCCTGGAGGCTTTCGCCCACCAGGACGTCCCCTTCGAGGACTTGGTGAATGAACTCAACCCGGTGCGCTCCACCGCTCAGAACCCTCTTTTCCAGGTGCTGCTGGCCATGCAGAACAACTCGTCGGTCGGGTTGGACCTTCCGGGTCTGACCGCTGACGTGCGTCTGGGTGACACGGAGGTCGCCAAGTTCGATCTCACCCTTGAGCTCTTCGAGCAGCACGCGGGAGATGGCGTCCCCGACGGGATCAGCGGGCGGCTGGGTTATGCCCTCGATCTGTTCACCGCGGACACCGCACAGCGGATCGCGGCTTGTTTCGCGAGGCTGCTCGCCGCGGTCGCGGTGGATCCGGGCCTCTCTCTGAGCCGCATCGACCTCCTCTCCCCCGAGGAGCGTCGACAGCTCGTCGTCGAGTGCAACGACACGGTGGTGCCCTACGCCGACAACACCACCCTGCATCGGATGGTCCAGGAGCAGGCGGTCCGGACGCCGGACGCGCCGGCGGTGCTCTGCGGCACGGAAGAGCTGACCTACGGCCAGCTTGACGCACGGGCGAACCAGCTCGCCCATCACCTGGTCGCCCGGGGGGTGCGCCCGGAGCAATTGGTTCCGATCTGTGTGGAACGGGGTTTCGACGCGGTCGTCGCCGTCCTGGGCGTGCTGAAGGCAGGTGCTGTCTATGTGCCGCTCAACCATGAATTCCCGGTACATCAGCTGGAGTTCATGGTCACGGACGTCGATGCTCCGCTGGTCGTCACCCAGGCCCGCCTCCAGGATCGACTGGGGGACACATCCGCCGAGCGACTGCTGATGGACCGGGACTGGCACGAGATCGCCACCCGGCCGGACACGGACCCCGGCGTGCCGGTCGGCCCCGAGAGCCTGGCACACGTCATCTTCACCTCCGGCTCCACCGGCACCCCCAAGGGTGTCATGATCGAACACCGTTCGCTCTGCCGGATCGTCGACAGCGACCTGTTCGCCGGCCTCGGGCCGGGCGATGTCGTGGCCCAGCCCTCCAGCTTCTCCTGGGACGCGTTCACCTTCGAATGCTGGCCCGCGCTGACGTCGGGAGCCGCCATGGCGGTGATGGACAAGGAGGTCCTCCTCGACGCCGCCACGCTCAAGGCCGCTCTCCGTCGCCACAAGGTGACCATGATGTGGCTGACGGCCCCCCTTCTGCGCCAGCACCTGCAGGACTGCCCCGACCTTCTCGCCGGGGTCACCTCCGTCTTCTACGGCGGGGAGGCGATCGACCGGCCGGCGGTGGACGCGCTGGTGGACGGGCCATGGGCACCCGAGCGGCTCATCCACGGGTACGGGCCCAGCGAGGCGACGGTCTTCACCACGTGCTACAGGGTGGACCGGAACACGCCCCGAACCGGGCAGATCCCCATCGGCAGGCCGGTGGCGAACACAGAGGTGTTCGTCATGGACGAGAACGGTGTTCTGGTGCCCCCCGGCGTACCTGGCGAGCTGTGGGTCGGCGGCCCTGGACTGGCCCGGGGCTACTGGAATCGTCCGGAGCTCACCGAGGAGCGGTTCATCAGGCACCCGTTCTCGGACGATCCTCGGGCACGGGTGTACCGCAGCGGCGACGTGGTGCGGTGGCGGGCGGACGGCCAGCTGGAGTTCGTGGGCCGGGTCGACGACCAGGTGAAGATCCGCGGGCTGCGGGTCGAGCTGGGTGGGATCGAGTCGGTGCTGGGCCGTTTCCCGGGCCTGGCGGAGGTTGCGGTCGTGGTGCGGGAGGAGCGGCCGGGTGACAAACGTCTGGTGGCCTATGTGGTCGCCGAAGCCGGGAGCGAGGGAGTGGACGCGGACGCCCTGCGTGCTCATGTGGGTGGTCTGCTGCCGGAGTTCATGGTTCCCTCGGCGTTCGTGGTGCTGGACCGTCTGCCGTTGACCACGAACGGCAAGCTGGACCGGCGGGCTCTGCCGGCGCCCGTGTACGAGGCGGCGGTGGGCGGGCGCGGTCCGCGGACCGCGCAGGAGGAGATCCTGTGCGGTCTGTTCGCCGAGATTCTGGGCGTGCCCGCGGTCGGCATCGACGACGACTTCTTCGCGCTCGGCGGCCACTCCCTCCTCGCCACCCGCCTGGCCGGCCGCATCCGCTCGGTCCTGGGGGCCGAGCTCGTGGTGCGGAACGTCTTCGAGGCCCCCACGGTCGCCACCCTCGCCGGACGGGTCGCGGAAGCGGGCGCGGCCAGGCCCGCGTTGACGGCGATGGCACGTCCGGAGCGGATCCCGCTGTCACCCGCACAGAACCGGCTGTGGTTCCTCGACAAGCTCGAAGAGGCGAGTACCACCTACAACGTTCCGGCGGCGTTCCGGATCGTCGGAGAGCTGAACGCCGATGTACTCGAAGAGGCGTTGAACGACGTCGTGGCACGGCACGAGAGTCTGCGGACGGTGTTCCAGGAGGTGGACGGGGATCCAATCCAGGTTGTCCTGGACAAGGATGCCGCCTGCGTGAAGCTGCATCGGGTCGACTGTGCCGCGGACGAGTTGGACGTGGTACTGCGGGAAGCCGGTCAGTACGTGTTCGACCTGTCGGCCGAATTTCCGCTGCGGGCGACGCTGTTCGGCGTCGAACCCGATGCGCAGGTGTTGCTGCTGCTCATGCACCACATCGCGAGTGATGGCGCCTCGATGGGGCCGCTGGGGCGTGATCTGGAGATCGCGTTCCGGGCCCGGCTCCAGGGCCTGGAGCCGTCGTGGCCGGCGTTGCCGGTGCAGTACGCGGACTACACGTTGTGGCAGCGCGAGCTTCTCGGCGCGGACGAAGACCCCGACTCCCTGGTGAGTGAGCAACTGGCCTTCTGGACAGCGGCTTTGGAGGGCCTGCCGGACGAACTCGGGCTGCCCTTCGACCGCTCCCGGCCGAAGGTGGCCAGCTATCGCGGCGACTCGGTCTTCTTCGAGCTGGACGCCGAAGTGCACCGCGGGATGGCCGATCTGGCACATTCGACGGGCGCCACCACGTTCATGGTGGCGCAGGCGGCACTGGCGGTGGCGCTGACGAAGATGGGTGCGGGGACGGACATCCCGATCGGAACCCCGGTCGCGGGCCGTGCCGACGAAGCACTCGACGACCTCGTCGGCTTCTTCGTCAACACCCTGGTCCTGCGGACGGACACATCGGGGAATCCGACGTTCCTGGAACTGCTGGAGCAGGTACGGGAGACCGACCTGGCCGCCTACTCCCACCAGGACGTGCCGTTCGAGCGGCTGGTCGAGGCGGTCAACCCTCAGCGCTCACTCGCCCGTCACCCCCTGTTCCAGGTCCTGCTCAATCTCCGGACCGGGGACGACGACGCACTGGAGCTGCCCGGTCTGTCAGTCCAGGAGATCGTGCGGGAGCAGCAGACGGCGAAATTCGACCTGTCGCTGAACTTCCTCATGAAGTCCACCGATCAAGGTCTTCCCGGGCCGGTGAGCGCGTATGTCACCTACGCCGCTGAGCTGTTTGACCGGGAGACCGTAGAGCGTCTGTTCACCCGCCTCGTACGCGTCCTGGAGTCTGTGGTCGCAGATCCCGCGCAGGTGATCAGCCGAATCGACGTGATCGAGGCGGACGAGCGAGTGCGGTTGCTGGAGTTGTCGGCCGGTGTGGAGTCCGGTGAGGGACTTGAGGCTGGTTCGGTGCCGGCTGCCTTCGCGGCTCAGGCACTGCGGTCTCCGGATGCGGTGGCGGTGCGGTGTGCCGGACGGGAGCTGTCGTACCGGGAGTTGGACGAGCGCTCGAATCAGCTGGCCCACCGGCTGGTGGGTCTGGGAGTGGGTCCGGAGGCGCCGGTCGCGGTGCTCATGGAACGCTCGGTCGACCTGGTCGTCGCGCTGCTAGGGGTGCTCAAGGCGGGGGCGTTCTACCTGCCCCTGCACAGTGGCTATCCGCTGGAGCGGATGCAGTGGATCGTCGACGAGACCTCCACTCCGGTTCTCCTGACCGACCTGGCCATGCGTGGTCGTGGCGTGCCGGCTGCTCCGGTGGTCGTGGTGGTCGACGAGGATCCCGAGCTGGCCGGGCTGCCGGTCGGTGACCCTGGCGTGGAGAGCCGGCCCGAGCAACTCGCCTATGTGATGTACACATCCGGCTCGACAGGACGCCCCAAGGGCGTGGCCGTCACCCACCGCGACATCCTCGACCTCGTCGTGGACGGCATGTTCGGCGCGGGCGCCCATGAACGGGTACTGCTGCTGGCCTCGTACGCCTTCGACCCCTCAACGTACGCCTTCTGGGTGCCCCTGCTGCACGGCGGACGCACCGTCATCACCCCGAACGGTGACCTCGGCGTCGCCGAACTGGCACGCCTGATCGCCGAGGAAGAGATCACCGGCCTGGACATCACAGCAGGCCTGTTCCGGCTGATGGCCGAAGAAGACCCCGCCTGCTTCGCGGGCGTCCGCGAGGTGATCACCGGCGGTGACCTCATCTCCCCCACCGCAGTACAACGAGTGCTGGAACACTGCCCCGACACCATCGTGCGCTGCGCCTACGGCCCCACCGAGACCACCCTGTTCGCCTCCCAGGCCCCCTGGACCACGGCCGATACGGTGCCGGCGCCGATACCGGTCGGGCGTCCGCTCGACGGCATGCGCGCCTACATCCTCGACGAGACCCTGGCATTGGCCCCGGCACGCGTGGCCGGCGAACTCCACCTGGCGGGAGCAGGGCTGGCCCGCGGCTACTTCGGGCGGCCGGATCTGACGGCGGAACGCTTCGTGGCCGACCCCTTCGGCCCCGCCGGCAGCCGCATGTACCGCACCGGCGACCTCGCCCGCTGGTCCCCCGAAGGCCTCCTCGAGTTCGTCGGCCGAGCCGACGACCAGGTCAAGATCCGCGGCTTCCGCATCGAACTCGGCGAAATCGAAGCCGTGCTGGGCCGCTTCCCCGGTCTGGCGCAGGTCGCGGTCGTCGCCCGCGAGGACCAGCCGGGCGACAAGCGCCTGGTGGGTTACGTGGTCGCCGAGCCGAACCACAGGGACGGGGTGGACATCGAGGCCCTGCGCACACACGCGGCCGGTCTACTGCCTGAATACATGGTCCCCTCCGCGTTCATGGTGCTCGACCGGCTCCCGCTGACCACCAACGCCAAGGTCGACCACCGCGCCCTGCCCGCCCCCGACCTGCCCGCTGCCGGAACCGGACGCGGCCCGCGAAACCCACGGGAAGAGATCCTGTGCGGACTGTTCGCCGAAGTCCTGGGCGTGCCCACCATCAGCATCGACGACAACTTCTTCACCCTCGGCGGGCACTCCCTCCTCGCCTCCCGACTCATCAGCCGCATACGAACCACCCTCAACGTCGAACTCCCAGTACCCGCCCTCTTCGAAACCCCCACCATCGCCACCCTCAGCGCCCAGATCGCGGAAGCGGGTTCAGCCAGGTCCGCGTTGACCGCGACGGAGCGCCCGACACGAATCCCGTTGTCGCCGGCGCAGAACCGGTTGTGGTTCCTGAACAAGCTGGAGGGCGCGAATGCCACGTACAACGTCCCGGTGGCGTTCCGGATCACCGGGGACCTGGACGCGGACGCCCTCGAACAGGCTTTGAACGACGTGGTGGTACGGCACGAGAGCCTGCGGACCGTCTTTCAGGAGATCGACGGAAGCTCGGCCCAGGTCGTGCTGGGAACGGACGCCGTCGACGTAGAGCTGCACCGAATCGCTTGTCCGGCAGTCGAGTTGGACAAGGCGTTGCGTGACGCGGGGCAGTACGCGTTCGACCTGTCCGCTGAACTTCCGCTGCGGACGACGCTGTTCACCGTCGGCCCCGACGAGCACGTCCTGCTGCTGCTCGTGCATCACATCGCGAGCGACGGCGCGTCGATGGGGCCACTCGGACGTGACGTGGAGACCGCGTTCCGCGCGCGGCTCCGGGGCTGCGCGCCGACGTGGTCGGCGCTCCCGGTGCAGTACGCCGACTACACGCTGTGGCTGCACGACCTCCTCGGCGCGGAGGAGGATCCCGCTTCGCTGGTGAGCGAGCAACTGGCCTTCTGGACAGGTGCCTTGGACGGCATCCCGGACCAGCTCGAGCTGCCCTTCGACCGCCCCCGGCCGAAGGTGACCGACTACCGCGGCGACACCGTCCCGATCAGGATCGACGCCGAGCTGCACCGAGCACTCCACAGCCTCGCCCAGGAGACGAACACCACGCTGTTCATGGTGCTCCAGGCCGCTCTCGCCACCCTGCTGACCCGGCTGGGCGCGGGCTCGGACATCCCCCTCGGAACCCCCGTCG
The DNA here is from genome assembly GCF_040607345.1 of Streptomyces sp. NPDC005302. Classification (NCBI taxonomy): domain Bacteria; kingdom Bacillati; phylum Actinomycetota; class Actinomycetes; order Kitasatosporales; family Streptomycetaceae; genus Streptomyces; species Streptomyces sp. NPDC005302. The sequence continues at coordinate 459,526 of NZ_JBEXGN010000003.1, read as the reverse complement.
CAGGACGCACCGACGAAGCCCTGGACGACCTCGTCGGCTTCTTCGTCAACACCCTCGTCCTACGGAACGACACCTCCGGAAACCCCACGTTCCGCGAACTCCTCGCCCGGACCCGGCAGACCGACCTCGCCGCCTACTCCCACCAGGACGTCCCGTTCGAACGCCTGGTGGAGGCGATCAACCCGCAGCGCTCGCTGGCCCGCCACCCCCTGTTCCAGGTCATCTTCGGGGTGGACGCCACCGGCGGCGACGCGCTGAGTCTGCCCGGTCTGACCGTGACTCAGGAGTCCGTGCCGTTCGAGGTCAGCAGGTTCGACCTGGGCTTCAACTTCACCGAGCAGTACGGGATCGACAGCCGCCCGGCCGGAATCGGCGGCCTGCTGCACTACAGCACGGACCTGTTCGACGAGGAGAGCGTCGAAGCCCTCGTGACCCGGCTGGTGCGAGTGATGGAAGCGGCGGTCGCGGATCCGGACGGGCCGCTCGGCCGGGTCGAGATCCTTTCCGCTCGGGAGCAACGGCAGATCCTGGGGACGTGGAACGACACCGGGGCCGAGCTGACCGATGCGACGCTTCCCTCGCTCTTCCAGTCGCAGGTGGCCCTGACTCCAGAGCACCCGGCAGTCCTGGCCTCGGACGCCGACCTGAGCTACGGCGAGCTGAACGAGCGGGCCAACCGACTGGCACACCACCTGATCGCGCACGGGGTCGGCCCCGAGCAGTTCGTCGCTCTCGCTCTGCCGCGCACCGCGCAGACCATGGTGGCGCTGCTCGCCGTACTCAAGGCCGGCGCCGCCTATATGCCGGTCGACCCCACGTACCCGGCGGACCGGATCGCCTACATGCTGGGGCATGCCGATCCCGCGCTCGTGCTCACCGTCGAGGAGACCGAGCGGATGCTCCCGGACAGCTCCCGGACTCCGCGCCTGGTCCTGGACTCTCCCGAGGTCGTCGCCACCCTGGAACGGCGGCCTGCCACCGATCCGACCGACCGTGACCGGATCAGTCCCCTGCGGCCGCTGCACCCGGCGTACATCATCTACACCTCGGGCTCCACCGGCCGTCCCAAGGGCGTAGTCGTCACCCACACCAACGTGGCCAACCTGGTCGCCTGGGCCCGTGAGGAATTCGGTGAACGGCGCCTGGCCCACGTCCTGTTCAGCACGTCACTCAACTTCGACGTCTCCGTGTTCGAGATGTTCGGCCCGTTGCTGACCGGCGGTCGCATCGAGGTGCTTCGTGATCCGCTGGCCCTCGGCGACCGGAACGCCGACGACCGTTCACCGGTCCTGGTGAGTGGGGTTCCGTCCGCGCTCTCCCGGATCGTGTCCCAGGGCGACGTGCGCGCCACGGCGGAAACCGTGGTGTTCTGCGGTGAGGCGCTGACTGCCCAGGCCGCCGCCGAGGTCAAGGACCGACTCCGGGCCGGCCGCGTCTACAACGTCTACGGCCCGACCGAGGCGACGGTGTACGCCACGGTCTGGTCCACGGACGCCCCCATCACCGAAGCGCCGTCGATCGGGCGCCCGCTGCGCAACACGCAGACCTACGTCCTGGACGGCAATCTGCGGCCGGTCCCGGCGGGGGTCGCCGGGGAGCTGTACATCGCGGGTGCGGGTTTGGCCCGCGGCTACTTCGGGCGCCCGGATCTGACGGCGGAGCGGTTCGTGGCCGATCCCTTCGGCCCGTACGGCAGCCGCATGTACCGCACCGGCGACCTGGCCCGCTGGTCCCATGAAGGGATGCTGGAGTTCGTGGGCCGGGTCGACGACCAGGTCAAGATCCGCGGCTTCCGCATCGAACTCGGCGAGATCGAAGCGGTGTCGGGCCGCGCCCCGGGGGTGTCGCAGGCCGCGGTCATCGCCCGGGAGGACCAGCCGGGCGACAAACGCCTCGTGGCCTATGTGGTCGCCGAGGCCGGAGGCGACACCCTGGACACCGAGGCGCTGCGGGCACACGCGGCCCGTCAACTGCCCGAATACATGGTCCCCTCCGCCTTCATGGTGCTCGACCAGCTGCCGCTGACCGCCAACGGCAAACTGAACCGGCGGGCCCTGCCGGCGCCCCTGTTCGAGGCGGACGCGGCCGGGCGCGGCCCGCGGAACCCACGGGAGGAGATCCTGTGCGGACTGTTCGCCGAAATCCTGGGTGTGCCCTCGGTCGGAATCGACGACAACTTCTTCGAGTTGGGCGGCCACTCCCTGCTGGCGGTTCAGCTGATCAGCCGCATCCGTGACGTCCTCGGCGACGGGCTCGCCATTCGAGCTGTCTTCGCGGCGCCCACCGTTGCCACGCTCGCTGAACAGCTGGGCCGGTCCTCGGACGGAGAGGAGTTCGACGTACTCCTGCCCATCAAGGACCACGGAGGCAGCTCGGCGGTCTTCTGCGTCCACCCGGTGAGCGGCATCGGCTGGTGCTATGCGCCCTTGGCCGGGATCGCCTCCCCGGAACACTCCGTCTATGCCCTCCAGGCGCGAGGACTTGACGGCAAGGACGCCCTCCCGGACTCGATACGGGAGATGGCTGCCGACTACGTCCGGCAGATCCGCGCTGTACAGGAGTCCGGTCCGTACCACCTGATGGGCTGGTCCTTCGGCGGGGTCGTCGCCCACGAGATGTCCGTCCAACTGCGGGCACAGGGCGAGCAGGTGGAGACCCTCGCACTGCTGGACGCCTACCCCGCACACGGGACCGGGACGCCGCTCCCGATCACGGAGGAGGAAGTGGCGGCGGGCCTCGCCGAATTCTTCGGGGTGCGGGCCGAGCACGGCGAGGAGCCACTCACGATGACAGGGATCGTGGCGGCACTGCGCCGGGACCGCAGCATGTTCACCGAGCTCGCCGAGCGGCATCTCGCGGAAATCGCCGCGATCTACAGGAACAATCACCGGATCATGACGGAGCACGTTCCCGGAGAATTCGACGGGGATGTCCAGTTCTACGAGGCGGACCATGAAAGGCCCGCCGACGCGTCCTCCGCGACGGTGTGGGCCCCGCACATATCGGGCCGACTCGACATCGAGCGCATCGCCTGCAGTCATGCGGAAATGGCTCGCCCCGACTCGCTGGCCGAAATATGGCAGGGCATGGGCGGTCGGTAGGTCATCGCAGGCGGACGCGGATCCGCCTGCGGTGTGCCGACACATTCATCAACTCAGAGAACTGGTGTTTCGCCGATGACTGAGCTCGCTCTCGGCCTGCCGGCCGTATCTCGAATGTCCCATCTCTTCCTGGTGCTTGCCCTGATCATGGCCTGCTGCCATGTCGCGGGCCGTGTCTGCCGGCGGCTGGGGCAGCCTCCGGTGATCGGCGAGATCCTGACCGGTACAGCTCTTGGCCCCTCGCTGCTCGGCGCCGTCTGGCCCTCAGGGCAACAGTGGCTCTTTCCGCGGGAGTTGCTGCCTGTGATCGACGCTTTGGCTCAGGTCGGCCTGGCCCTCTTCATGTTCCTGGTCGGCTACGAGCTGAACGTGGGCCACGTCCGTGGTCGCGGCAGAGTCGCGGCCTTGGTCAGCCATGCGAGCGTGGCCGCGCCCATGATCGGCGGGGTGCTCCTCGCCTTCGTGATGTACGGGCGGTTCGCCGACCGCGGTGTCGGGTTCCCGGCGTTCGCGCTCTTCATCGCCGTGTCCATGAGCATCACCGCGTTCCCGGTGCTCGCACGGATTCTCACGGACCGGAAGATCGACCACACCCCGGTAGGCGCGCTCGCCCTCACGTGCGCGGCGGTCGACGACATCACCGCCTGGTGTCTGCTCGCCCTGGCGACAGCGCTGGGACGGGGCACCTCCTGGACCTCGGTGCTCACCACTGTCGCCCTGACCGCCGTGTTCATCTCCGTGATGCTGTACGGACTACGTCCTTTGCTGGCCCGGCTGGCCGAGCGTCACGCGGATCGGCTGGGTGGCGGATCGGCACTCCTGCTCGTGCTCCTCTCAGGGATCCTGCTGGCATCGTTCGCCACGGACTGGATCGGCATCCACCCGATCTTCGGGGCCTTCCTGTTCGGTGTCGTCGTTCCGCGCGGTGCGGTACAGACCGCAGCCGTGGAACAGGTGCGAGGCATCACCGTGGTGCTTCTGCTGCCGCTGTTCTTCGCCTACTCCGGACTGCAGACCGACTTCCGGCTGATCGGCGCGGACCCCGCCCTGTGGGGCTGGTGCGCCCTCATCGTCGCCGTCGCGACCGTCACCAAAGGGGCGGGGAGCACGGGTGCGGCCCGGCTGACCGGGCTCGGCTGGCAGGAGTCGCTCTCCCTCGGCACGCTGATGAACTGCCGGGGGCTGACCGAGCTCGTGGTGCTCGGCGTCGGGCTGGACCTCAAGATCATCACCCCCACCGTGTTCGCCATGCTGGTGGTGATGACGCTAGTCACCACCGTGCTGACGGCGCCCGGACTCACCCTGATCGACCGCCTTGCCGCCCAGCAGCGGGCAGCTCCCGTGAGGCAACGAGAAGTCGTGGCCAAATGACCGTCACGGTGACGGACGGGTCGGCGGGGAGCGCGGCATCGGCGCTTCCGTCGCCTTCCGGAGCACTCGGCCCGCGCACCGCGATCCGGCCTTCGTCGCCCGCGCACCTTCCCACTCCGCACGCGCACGCCGAGCAGGCGTGCCTGGCCAGAGAGAGCGAGACATGACACCCGAGATAGATCAGATCTTCCAGGACGTGAAGGACCGGCACGGAGCCGCTTCCATCACACGCGTCGAGGAGATGGTGTACGCCAAGCGGCAGGAGCGCCATGCGCTGCAGAAGGACGCCAAGTGGATCATGCCCGGGATATCCCGGACGCCCTGGCACGATCCCTACGAGCACCCCGAGATCGAGCCGGTCGTGCGCGCCTTCGAAGCCGGACACGGCGCCATCAAGCGGGAACTCGCGGACGTGTGGTCCGATCGCAAGAGCGCCTTCTCCGACTACGAGCACTATCTGAGCCGGCAGGAGAACTGGCAGGCGCTGTACCTCTTCCGCGACGGCGGGCCGGTCGAGTCCTCGGCCGCGCTGGTGCCCACCGCGTACTCCGTCCTCACCCGCGAGGTCATCGAGCAGGGCAAGCTCTGCCCCCTCCTGGAGAGCCACTTCTCGACGCTGCTTCCCGGTGCCTCGATCGCCCCGCACTGCGACCTGTGGAACTTCAGCATCAATCTGCACCTCGCGGTCGACATCCCCGAGGGGTGCGGCATCACGGTCGCTGACGAGACGCGACGCTGGCAGGAGGGCGAGTGCCTGCTCTTCGACTACTCCTTCGTGCACGAGGCGTGGAACAACGGCGACAGGCCGCGCACGTGTCTCCTCGTGGACCTGTGGCACCCGGAGACGACCGTCCCCGAGCGTGAGGCCCTCGTCGGTCTCATCACCGAGATCCGCAAGCTGATGGGCTAGGCCGCCGAGGATCCCGAGGAGGGCTGTCCGGTCGTGGGCCGGGCGGCCCTTTTCGCGGCACGGCGGGGCGGGCCTCTGCCGGGGCTTCGTTGCCGCCGGCCGGTCACCAGTGCGGTGTGGGGACGGTCGGCGCGTCGCCGTCGCTGTCCCGCACGGGCCGCGGCGGTTGGTCGAGGACCTCGCGGGCCGTGACTCCCTGGCCCCCGGCCCGGCGCCGGCGGGCGCGTGCCCGGCCGCCGAGGAGGGCCAGGCGTTCGAGGAACAGGACGAATGCGGTTTTGTTCCGCTTCACGGCGATTCCTTACGAGAGGGTCTGGGAAAATCCATCGCAGATCTGAACAATGGACATGACAGGGGCTGTTGGGGTCGTCTGGCTGATGAGGGGGTTGGGTGGGCGGCATCGGGGAGGACGGCGAGATACCGGGCACGCGTACGGCGGCCGGGTGGGCGTCCCGCGAGGAGCAGTTGTCCGAGGACGCCGTCCGGGTGTTCCGGTGGGTGAGCGACCAGGGCTCGTGCGACGCGAGGACGCTGGGCGCGACTCTGGGGTTGCCGGAGACCAGCGCGGCGTCGGCGGTGACGACGCTGACCGAATTGTTGCTGCTGCGCCACCTTCCGGGGAACCCCGAGGAGTTGGTCGCGGTGGCGCCGGACGAGGCGCTCGCCGCGCTGGTCGCGCCGCGGGAGGCCGGGCTGCGCCGGCAGCTCGCCGAGATCGACCGGCTGCGGGCCGAACTGTCCGTCCTGGCGCCCTTCTACGCGGAGGGCCGGCGGCAGTGGCGGGGACGGGCGCCGCTGACCGAGGTCACCGATCTGAAGACCGTCGTGGGGATGATCACCGAGGCGACCATGCGGTGCCGTCAGGAGGTCCGCACGTGCCATCCCGGCGGCGGCCGCTCCCCCGCGTTGCTGGAGCAGGCGTTCGTGCAGGACCGCGACATGCTGCGGCGCGGCGTGCGGATGCGCACGTTGTACCAGCACACGGCCCGCTACCACCTGCCCACCCAGGAGTACGCGCGGCGGATGACCGACGAGGGCGCCGAGATCAGGACGCTGAGCGAACTGTTCGGCCGTATGGTCGCCTTCGACGCGGAGACGGTGTTCATCCCGCACCAGGACGACCTGGACGCGGCCATCGTCATCCAGGAGCCGTCCACCGTCTCCTACCTGTGCGCGACCTTCGATCACGCCTGGTCGCTGGCCGAGCCCTACCACCCGGCGTGGACGGAGAGTTCGGCGCGGGACGAGGTGAAGCAGGCCATCGTGCGGCTGCTGGCCGAGGGCATGAAGGACGAGATGGTGGCCCGGCGGCTGGGGATGTCGCTGCGCACCTGTCGCAAGCACATCGCCGAGATCATGGAGCAACTCGGCGCGGCCAGCCGCTTCCAGGCCGGCTACCTCGCCCGCGTGCAGTCCTCCGGTCCGGCTTCGGCGGCGGCGGGCGGGACCTGAGACCCTCGCCGGAGCGGACGTTCTGCGGCCGGGCGCCGACCGCGTCGGACCGGACACGGGCCGCCCGCACCCCGTTCTTCCGGAGCGGCCCCGAGCCGGTGGCGAGGCGTCCACGGCGGGAGCCCGCCCGGCCCGGAAGCGCCGCAAGGACCCCGGTTCCGACAGGACGGGCGGTGGCCGTCTTGGCGTCGGGGCGTTCACGCGGGGCGAGTTGGCCGCCGGAAGGGCCTGGTCCCGTTTCATGCCCGGTACGGGGTGCGAGGCGTCCCCGCCCCGACGGCGCCCTCCGCCTCCGCGCCGCGCGGGACATTCGACACCTCCCCGGGCGCGGCACCACCGCCACCGGCCCGTGAGGCGTCCACACGCGGACGCGGCCACGGGGGCCGGTCTCCTGGTCCCCCTCCCACGGCCGCGTGGCGACCGCCTAGCACCGGTCTCCCGGCACGGCGGCCTGTTCGCGCGCGAACAGGAGGGTCAGCCAGGGCAGTTCGTACCGCACCGCGTCCGGGACGGCGGCGAGGTGCGCGGTGACCTCGGGCAGGGACGGCGGCGGAAGGACGCCGACGTCGATCAGTTCCTCCAGGGCGCGCTGCGCGTCCCGTCCGTCCCGGCCCAGGGCGCGGGCGGCGGCGGGGAGCGTGAAGGAGGAACCCGGCAGTACGGCCAGGGCGTTCAGGGATTCGCGGGCGGGGGCGGGCAGCCGGGCCCACGTCCCGGCCAGGCGGGCGCGGACCCCGAAGCCGCCGGACGCGAGTTCGTCCAACGCCTCCAGGGGATGTTCGAGCCGGTCCGCGTACTGGCCGAGCGGCATGTGGCGCAGCACGGAGAGGCGGTTCCCCGCGGCTCGCAGGGCGAAGGGTAGGCGGCCCGTCGCGGCGGCGACCCGGACGGCGGCGGCGTGTTCGGCGGCCAGCCGGGAGGGTCCGATGATGCCGCCGAGCAGGTCCAGGGCCTCCTCGGGTGACAGCGGCGGGAGTTCCACCCGGTGTGCCGACTCCAGACAGGACAGTCGGCTGCGGGAGGTGACCAGCGCGGCCGTGGTGCCGGACGGCGGCAGCAGCGGGCCGAGGGCCACGGCGTCGGGTGCGTCGTCCAGGAGCAGCAGGATCCGGCGCCCGGACAGCCAGGACCGCCAGACGGTGGCGGCCTCCTCCCGGCCGGCGGGCAGCCGTTCGGTGCAGCCGAGGGAGCGGGCCAGCTCCGCCAGCACCGACGCCCAGGGGCGCGGGGAGCCGTCCTCGGCGCAGAGCCGGGTGGCGACCACGCCGTCGGGGTAGCGCGCGGCGAGGCGGTGGGCGACGTGCACGGCGAAGGCGGTCTTGCCGGCACCGGCCGCGCCGGTCACGAGGACAGGGGGTCCGCCCTCGGTCCCCAACTGGGCGCCGGCGAGCTCCAGTTCCCGGGTTCGGCCGGTGAAGTCGGCGAGGTCCGGGGGGAGCAGGCGTGACCCGGTGGGGGCGCCGCGCGGCCGGGGCGGGGCCAGGTCGTCCAGCAGGGCGCGGTAGGCGCTCTGCAGGGCCGCGCCGGGTTCCAGGCCCAGTTCCCTGGACAGGCGCTGCCGGCAGTCGTCGTAGGCGGCCAGCGCCTCCGTTCTGCGGCCGACCTGGTGCAGCGCGGTGAGCTGGACCGCGCGCAGCCGCTCCCGCAGGGGGTGGCGGCTCACCATCTCGTCCACGGTGTCCGCGACGGGGCCCGGGTCCCCGATCTCCAACTGCGCCTCCGCCCAAGCCTCGTAGACGGCCAGCCGTCGCGCGTGCCGGCGTTCGACCGCGGCGCGCAGTACGTCGGCGCGGGTCGCCAGGTCGCTGAAGGGGTCGTGCCGCCACAGGTCCAGGGCCTGGCGGTACGTGCGGGCGGCGCTGCTCGACGCGCCGGCGCGCATCTCGGCGTCGCCGTGCCGGGCCAGTTCGTCGAAGCGCAGGGTGTCGCACTCCTGCGGGGTGAGGTGCAGGACGTAGCCGCCGGGTCCGTGGCGCAGCCGGCCGAGGTCGTCGGGGTCGAGCACCCGGCGCAGGGTCGACACGTACACCTGGAGGTTCTTGCGGGCCGTACGCGGCGGGGCGTCGGGCCAGACGGCGTCGGTCAGTTCCTCCAGTGACACCGGCGTGTTGGGACGGGTGAGCAGGACCGCGAGGACGAGGCGCTGTTTCAGCGGCCCGAGTTCCAGGGGCAGTCCATCGCGGGAGGCCCGCAGCGGGCCGAGGAGGGTCAGTCGCAGCGGAGCGGCGGCTTTGTCCCCGCCGATTTCCCCGGCGGGCTCTCGTGGAATTCCGGGAGACGAATCCGCGCCGCGGCTTTCCGTGAGCGAATCGACCATCTCCCCCTCAGCCCCTTCCCCAACCGGTGTCGTCGGGGTTCTGGGCGAGGGAAAACATTCCGTACACGAAAGCCTCCGAGGAGCGGCAGGGGGTGAGGGAATCCGCGAGGAGCCGTGAACACGTCGGGAATTCGGTGCAATTCCTTCGGCCTTCACAGCATGCGCACAAGCCGGTACCGGGGCCATGGACTCGAGGATGGCTCAAGGTGCATGCAGCAACAGACCCGCCGGGACGAAGGGTGAACAGGCGGACAAAGCACAGCGAATCGTCGGGTCGTGACGCCCTCCGGAGCGCGGCTTCCGGCGCTGCGCCGCGTACCGGCCCCGAACCGGCCGCCAACCGCGACCGAACCGGCGGCCCGCACGGTGGGGCCGCACGTTCCGGTGACCGACGGAGGTGACGAGATGCGGCTGGCGGAGATCATCGAGCTACGTCCGGTACCCGCGGCCGGGCTGCTCGCCACCCTCACCAGGCGCTGCCCGCTGAGCTGCGCCCACTGCTCCACCTCGTCGGGGCCGCGCGGCGAGGACACGCCGGGCGGGGCGCTGCGCCGCTTCGTCGCCGGCTTCACCTCCGCGGCCCGTCCGGAGGTCCTCATGCTCACGGGCGGCGAGCCGTTGTTGCGGCCCGGGCTGGTGGCGGACCTCGCGGCGCTCGCCGCGGTCGCGGGGACACGGACGTCGGTCCTCAGCGGCATGTTCTTCGCGGGCGACGGCCGGGTGCCCGACCGCATCATGCGCGCGCTGCGGGACGTCTCGCATTTCTCGGCGAGCATCGACGTGTTCCACGAACGTGAAGTGCCGCGCGCGGCGGTCTTCCGCGCGATGCACCTCATCAGGGACAGCGGAATCGATGTGAGTTTCCATGTGGCGGGCACCGCGGCGGACGACGCGTATCTCGCGGACGTCACCGGCGCCATTCGCGGCGAATTCCGGGACCAGGCGGCGGTTCTGGTCAATCACGTCCGGCCGGTGGGACGGGCGGCGGGCTGGGCCGCGGCGCGCACGGTCCCGCTCCGCGAGGCCGCTGAGGAGAGTGTCCGCGACGTGCCGCCGGCGCCGTGCGCGATGGCGGCCTGGCCGGTGGTCGCCTTCGACGGCACCGTCGTGGCCTGTTGCAACCAGCTGGTGGTGGACGCCCGCCCGGTTCCCGGACATCTGCGGCTCGGGCACATCGCGGAGGACGACTGGGCCACCGTACGGCGCCGCTGCCAGGAGTCACCCGTGCTGCGCACCGTCCGTACCGCCGGGGTCGGGTCGTGCACGGACTGCCGGGGTCTGGCCCGGCGGCCCGCGGCGCTGGAGGCGGCCGAGCGGTCCGGTTCGCGCCCGGCGGCGGGCGTGCTGGACGTGCTCGGTGCCCGGCTGCAGCGCGACGCGGGGGCCGCCGTGCTGCTGCGACGGTACGGAAGCGACCGGTACGCGCCGCTCGTGCTGCTCGGCGGTGCCGGTGACGCGGACCCTGCCGGTGATGCGGGCGGTATCAGCGGTGCCGACGACCAGGAGGTTCCCGCGTGAGCCCGTCCGCCGTCGCGGGTCTGCGACTCGAACTGTCCCTGGTACAGCCCGCCCTGTGGACCTCGGCCGCCCGCATGTGGCGTTCCGGCCCGGGGCTCGCCGACCGCTACCGGCGCTATCTGTGCGCCATGCACCAGGTGATCCGGGCCTCCGTCCCGCTGATGGAGCGGGCCGCCGCACGGTGCGAGGCGCTGCCGCGGGACCCCGTGGCCCGGCCGCTCGCCCGGTACCTGCGGGCGCACGCCGAGGAGGAACGGGGCCACGACGAATGGCTGCTCGCCGACGCGGCGGTGACCGGGGCCGCGCCGGGCGAACTGACCGACTCCGTCCCGCCCGCCCCTGTGGCCGCCCTGGTGGGGGCGCAGTACTACTGGGTCGAGCACAGCCATCCGGTGGCCCTCCTCGGCTACATCGCGGTGCTGGAGGGCAACGCGCCCGCACCCGGTCTGGCCGGCCGGCTGGCACGGGAGACCGGGCTTCCGCAGGCGGCCTTCGCGACCGTACGCCTCCACGCGGACCTCGACGACGGACACAGCGCGGACCTGGACCGGCTGATCGACGAGCTGCCGCTGGACTCCGCACAGCGTTCCCTGGTCGCCGTGAGCGCCCTGCACACGGTCGCCTCCCTCGCCGAGCTGTTCGACCGCATCGCCGCGGCACCAACCGGAATGGGAGAGCGCCCATGAATGACCCCGCACCCGATCGCGACCGCCTCCGCTCGCTGGAGGACGCCGGGTTCCCGCTGCACAGCCTCTCCCCCGAGCAACGAGAGGTGCTCCAGGATCTCAGCGCCGAGGAACTGACCCTGCTGCTGGGCCTGAAGGAGCGGCTGGACGCGGCCGAGCCGGAGGTGCAGGCGCACAGCGAGATCGCCGGCGGAGCGCTGTTCTGATGACCGACGGCGCGCGTATGAAGTGCCCCCGGTGCCCCGAACCCCCGCCGGAGGGCGCCGCGTTCTGTCCCCGCTGCGGAACCGCGTGCGTGGCCGCGGGCGACACCGCATCGGCCGAGGAGCGCCGGGTGGTGACCGTGCTCTTCTGCGACCTCGTCGGGTCGACGGCCCTGTCCGGGCGGCTCGACCCGGAGACGCTGCGCACGGTGACCCTCCGGTACTTCGCCCTGATGCGGGCGCGGATCGAGGAACACGGCGGCACGGTCGAGAAGTTCATCGGCGACGCCGTGATGGCGGTGTTCGGGGTTCCGGTGCGCCACGAGGACGACGCCCACCGGGCGCTCGCCGCCGCCCGCGGCATGGTCACCGGCCTCGACGGACTCAACACCGAGCTGGAGCGGCAGCACGGTGTGCGGCTCGCCGTCCGCATCGGTGTGAACACCGGCGAGGTGGTGGTCAGCGTCGACCCCGCCGCCCGGCAGGCCCTGGTCTCCGGCGAGGTCGTCAACATCGGCGCCCGGCTCGAACAGCACGCCGGGGCGGGGGACATCCTGATCGGACCGGCCACGCTGCACGCCGCCGGCCCCTCCGCGGTCACCGAGTCGGCCGGCGCCCTGTCCCTCAAGGGAGTCGGTGTCCCCGTACCGGCCCACCGTCTGATCGCCCTGCACGAGGACGACCCGGAGCGGGTACGCCGCTTCGACACCCCGTTCATCGGCCGCGCACAGGAACTGGCCGAACTCCGTCTGCTGTTGCGCAAGTTGGAGACGGACCCGCGCTCGCACCTGGTGACCGTGTACGGCGAGGCGGGCCTCGGCAAGACGCGTCTGCTGCGCGAGTGGCTGCGGGACTGCCCGGCGTACGGCGAGGGGCGGTGCCGGCCCTACGGCGAGACCGGCTCGCTGTCGCCGCTCGCCGAAGCGGTACGCCAGGTCCTCGCGGCCGTCGGCGAGGACGCGGCCCTCACGGCGCTGCCGGCCCACGAGCGGACGGAGGCGGAGCAGGCACTGCGCCTGCTGCGGGCCGGACTGCTCGCGGACGGGACACCCAGCCCGTCGGCGGACGACACCCTCATGGCACTGGCCTGCCTCCTGGACGCGCTGTCCCGTGAGCGGCCGGTGGTCGTGGTGCTCGACGACTGCCACTGGGCGTCCGCGCCGCTGCTCGACATGGCGGACCGGCTGCTGGACGAGCTCGACCGCTCCCCCGTGGCCCTGGTGTGCGTCGCGCGCCCGGAGCTGCTGGAGACCCGCCCCGGCTGGGGCAGCGGCCGGATGCGGTCCGCGTCGCTGCTGCTCACCCCGCTCAGCCGGGAGGAGGCCGCCGCTCTCGCCGACGAACTGGTCGAGGTGGCCGCCCACCGGCAGGGCGTGCTGGAGGGCGCGCTCGACCGGGCCGAGGGCAATCCGCTGTACCTGGAGCATCTGACGGCCATGGCGGCCGAGTGCGACGACCTGCCGCTGACCGTGCACGCCCTGCTCGGCGCCCGCATCGACGCGCTGCCGCCCGAGGAGCGGACGCTGTTGCAGGTGGCCGCCGTCCTGGGTCGGGAGTTCCAGCGCGCCGACCTGACCGAGCTGGCCGGTTCCGAGGAGCCCGCGGGGCCGGCGGACTCCCCCGGCGGTCTGCTGCGCGGTCTCGTACGACGGCGGCTCATCGAGGCCGCCGGCCGCACCCTGTCCACGAGTTCGGTGCTCCGGTTCGGCAGCGCCCTGGTGCAGGAGACCGCCTACCGCGGGATGGCGAAGAAGGTACGTGCCCGGCGTCACGAGGACGCCGCCCGGGTCCTCGTCGGCCACGACGCGGGCGATGCCGCCGTCGGCTCCCACCTGGCCCGCGCCCACCGTCTGCTCACCGAACTGGGTGTCCACGACGGTGACACCGACGCGCTGCGGGCGCGTGCCGCCGGACTGCTCACACGGGCCGGAGCGGCCGCCCTGTCGCGCTCCGACCTGCCGTGGGCCGACGACCTCCTCACCCAGGCCCTGGAGCTGGCCGCTTCCGGTGACCCCTTCGCCGGCGAGGCCGCCCGGCGGCTCGGCGAGACGAAGGTCGCCCGCGGCGAACCGGAGCGGGGCCGCGAACTGCTGGCCGACGCGCTCGCGGCGGCGGACCGGACCGGTGATCCGCTGGGCGCCGCCCACGCCCGGCTCGCGCTGACCGCGCTCGACCCCCGCCACGGGTCCGCCGCCGAGGTGGCCGAGGTCGCGCTCCCGCTGTTCACCGGGGCGGGCGACGACCAGGGCATCGCCCGTGCCTGTGTCCGTATCGCCCAGGACCGTCAACGGCGCGGACTGCACGCCGAGGCGGAGGAGTCGCTCCAGCGGGCCCTGGACCACGCCGACCGCGCGGACGCCGAACCCGAACGGGCGCTGGCGCTCGGCGCGGTGGGCATCTCGCTGTGGCGCGGCCCCACCCCGGTCGCGCGGGCCGTCGCACGCTGCGAGGAACTGCTGACGGCCCACGGCGCGGGCCGGCCGACCGTCCGGGCCACGCTGGGCTGCCCGTTGGCCGTGCTCCTGGCTCTGCAGGGACGGCACGAGGAGGCGCACGAGCGGCTGGCCGAGGCGGCACGCCTCGCCCGCGGTCTCGGCTACGCCGAGAGCGCGCTGTTCATCCCCTTGTTCGCCGCGGAGGTCGAGGCCCTGACCGGTACGCCCGCCGGGCGTCTCGCCCTGCTGGAGGAGGCGGCGCGCGCCGGCCGTGAACTCGGCGCCGCGGGTGCCCTGCCCGGCATCGCCCGGGAGCGGGCGCGCATCCTGCTGGACCGTGGGGAGCCCGCCGAGGCGCTGGCTCTGCCGGACCCGGAACGGGCCGGCCTGCCGCCGGCCGAGTCCGCCGACGCGTACGGGCTGCGGGGCCGTGCCCTGGCACTCGCAGGGGAGCCGGATCTCGCGCGCGCCTGCGCGGACCGGGCCGTCACCGCGGCAGGCGCCACGGACTCCCCGGTCGTCCGGGGCACCGCGGCCCTCGACCTCGCCCACACACTGCGCGCCCTCGGGCTGTCCGCGGACGCGGCGCGTGCGGCACACACGGCTCTGGGGCACTTCGCCGCCAAGGGGCACCGGCCGGGCACGGACCGCGCGTCCGCGTTCGCCGACGAGATGACGGCCACGACCCGGGGCGCGGACCGCCCGGCCGGACGGGAAGGCAGGACCCGATGACCACAGGAACGGCCGGAGGGCTCACCTGGAGCCTGCGTGACCGCTCTCCCGAGGACCTCACCATGCTCGCCGACACGGTGCCGGACCTGCCCGCCGACCCCTCGGCGTGGTCCGACGGCGGCGGGGTGCGCGTCTGCGTGGTCGACACCGGGGTGGAGTGCGGCCATCCCGTTGTCGGCACCGTCCAGGGGTCCTACGAAGTGGCACCCGCCCCCGACGGCACCCTGCACGTCGTCGACAGCGGACCGCTGCCCGCCGGCGCCGGGGACGGCTGCGGCCACGGAACGGCCTGCGCCGGCATCGTCCGGCGCGTCGCACCGGACTGCGAGCTGTACAGCGTGCGGGTGCTCGGCGAGGGGTTCACCGGCAGCGGCGACGCCCTGCTCACCGGGCTGCGGTGGGCCGTCGACCAGGGGTTCGACGTGGTGAACCTCAGTCTGTCCACGACCCGTCCGAAGTTCCTGGAGACCCTGCGGTCCCTGGCCGACCAGGCGTTCTTCACCGGCACCACCCTGGTGGCGTCGGCCCACAACACGCCGGTGGAGAGCTTCCCCTGGCGGTTCTCGTCGGTCATCTCGGTCGGCACGCACCGCGAGGACGACTCCGGGCTCTTCCTCTACAACCCCGCACCGCCCGTGGAGTTCTTCGCTCCCGGCCAGAACGTACAGGTGGCCTGGACGGGCGGCAGGACCATCCGCACCACGGGCAACAGTTTCGCCACCCCCTTCATCAGCGGGATGTGCGCCCGCCTGCTCGGCACCCGCCCGAAGCTGACACCGTTCCAGATCAAGCACGCGCTCTACCTCTCCGCCGCGAACGTGCGCATCGGCGAACCAGGAACCCGAGGTGAATCATGAGCCAGCCCCCCGGCCTCGTCCCCGCCACCGGCGTGGACCCCGCCACGCGCCCCGGCAGCGCGGAGCACGATCTGCTGCAGTCCGTCGTCGACACCGCGCGGGCCATCTTCGGCGCCGCCGCCAGTTCCGTCCTGCTGCACGACCGGGACGCCGACGAGCTGGTCTTCCAGGCCGTGGCCGGTAAGGGCGAGAAGTCCCTCGTGGGCTCGCGGTTCCCCGCCGACCGGGGACTCGCCGGCTGGGTCCTCGTCTCGGGCGAGCCCATGATCGCGGACGATCTGCGGGAACAGGGCATGTTCGCCCGGGACGTCGCCAAGTCGACGGGTTACGTGCCGGACGCGCTGATGGCCGCGCCGCTCGCCCATCACGACCGGGTGCTCGGCGTGCTGGAGGTGCTCGACCCCGCCGTGCAGTCCCGCTCCAGCCTCTCCGAGCTCGACCTCCTCGCCCTCTTCGCACGCCAGGCCGCGGCGGCACTCGCGGTCATCGCCGACCACCGCCGCGAGGAGACACCGTCGGCGGTCCGCGCGCGAGGCCTGGAACTCCTCGCCGCGCTACGGGACGTACTCCTCGACGGCGTACCGCCCCAGGCGGCGCACGAGGGCTGAGGTCCGCGGCTGCCACGCCTGCCGGCAGCCCCGCCCGGGGGGCACGGGGGTGGCACGGGGGGCTCGGCGCCGGGGGCACGGGGGGCTCGGCGCGGGGGGCACGAGGGGGGCTCGGCGCGGGGGGCACGAGGGGCTCGGCGCCGGGGGCTCGGCGCGGAGCGCCCTCCGGCCTCCGCCCGGGGTGCCTGGCCTCCGCCCGGGGTGCCTGGCCTCCGCCCGTGGTGCCTGGCCTCCGCCCGTGGTGCCTGGCCTCCGCCCGGGGTGCCTGGCCGCCCTCCCGGCGGGGACCGGCTCCCCGGGGCGGGGGGCGGGCCCACGCGGTATCGGTTGGCCGACAACGGAGTTGGGCGCGCGGGACCGAATGGTGACTGCCGGGCTGGATTAACTCCCTTGTCCGCGAGGCAAACCGAGCCGACGGGCACCGGGCGCCTGACGCCGTCGTACCCGAGCCGGGCAGCGGTCTTCAGGCAGCAGGACCAACTCCCGTGTCTACGTGCCGAGGACAGTAACCGGACGTCCGAACGACCCACCCGGATGGACGGCGGCCTCGCATCCTGCACGCTGCCCCCGGGGCGCACCGCTCGTCATGCCCGGCAGCGACTCGTCCCCCGGAACCGGAGGGCGACGGGCCGCGGCCGGCGGGGACTCAGGCGGTCCGGCGCGGACGGCGTCGTCCGGGTCAGTGTGACGCCGATTCCACGGCGTCGGCGGCGCGCCCCTCACTCTTGCCTTCGGCGAGCAGACCGGCGATCTCCTCGGCGCGCGCCCGGAGTTCGGGATCGCGAGCGGTCTCCTCGACCGCGGCGCGCAGGTCCGCGCCGGAGGCGCCGGGCTCCGGCAGCCTGCGGGCGACGCCGGCACGCAGGCACCCGGCGGCGAGGACCTGCTGCTCCGAGCCGTTGGGGGCGACGAGCAGGGGTTTGCCGCGCTGGAGCGCGGCGAGCACGGGCGCGGAGGTCGCGTTGGTCAGCACGAGGTCGGCCCGGTCGACGAGCGGCCCCATCCAGGGGCGGCGGCCGATGATCAGGTCGGCGTCCGCGGCGGCCTCCGGGTCGCCCGACCGTCCCAGTTCCACGACGGCCCGGTAAGTGCCCGAGGTGAAGGCGGCGTTGAGGCGCGGCCAGAGGGAGGCGCCTCCGAAGGTCCGGCCGAGATGGACGTACGCCAGGGGCTTGGAATCCGGCAGCGGCTCGGCCGCCGGGGGTTCCGGCTCCCACCAGCAGGGGCCGACGTGCTCCACGGCCGGGGGCAGTTCGGCGCCGGGTGGCTCCAGGACGGGGTGCCCGCGCAGCAGGAAGGCGGTGCCGAGCAACGGGGTGTCGGGGAACCGGTCGTGCCGTGGGGCGAGGCCGGCCGCCTCTCGTACCGCCCCGTAGTGCTTCAGGGTCTCCGTCAGCCGCCATGCGCGGTCGTGCGCGTCCGCCGCGCCGACGCCGGAGCGGTAGGGCCACAGGTGTGCCGTCAGCCCGAGGACGACCACCGGCAGGCCGGCGGCCTCGGCGGCCACCAGCGCTCCGTGGCAGAGCACGGAGGTGACCAGGACGTCGGGCCGCGTCTGCCGGACCGCCCGCGCCACCTCGGTGTACTGCTCGGGCCCGCGGACCGTCCAGTGGGACACCGACAGGGCCGTGGCGTCCGCGACGGCGACCGGCTCCAGGCCCGCGGCGGTGGCCGCCGGTGCGGCCCGCGGCCCGGCGAGGACGTGCACCGAGTGGGCTCGGCGGCGCAGTTCGGCTCCGACCGCGAGGGCGGGGTAGAGGTAGCCCGGGTCGCTCAGCGGGCACAGGAGCACCTTCATGTCAGCCGTCCTCGGGCAGAAGGAGGCCCAGGTGGTGGGCGAGGAAGGCCATGACGTCCGCGTAGAGGCGCGCGCTGCGCGAGGCGCCGCGCGTGCCGTGTCCGACACCGCGCTCGGTGCGCAGCACGACGGGCCCGTCGCCGGTGCCGGCCCACTGCAGGGCCGCGCACATCTTGCGTGCGTGCGCGGGGTCGACGCGGGTGTCTCCGTCGAAGACGGCGAGCAGTACGGCCGGGTAGCGCGCGCCCTCGCGCACCCGGTGGTAGGGCGAGTACGAGAGCAGTCGCGCGAACTGTGCGGGGTCCGCGGCGCTGCCGTACTCGTCGCGCCAGCTCGCGCCCATGCCCGACAGTTCGTAGCGCACCATGTCGAGGAGGGGGGCGGCGCAGACGACGGCCGCGTAGGTCTCCGGCCGTCGGGTCAGCGCGGCGGCGGCCAGCAGCCCGCCGTTGGAGCTGCCGAGGACGCCGAGCCGGCCGGGTGCGGCCCATCCGGCACGGAGCAGGTGGTCCGCGGCGGCGTCGAAGTCGTCGAAGGTGTTGTGCTTGTGCTCGCGGCGTCCGGCCCGGTGCCACTCCTCGCCCTCCTCTCCCCCGCCGCGCACGCAGGCCACGGCGTACACCCCGCCCGCGCGGACCCAGGGCACGGCCTGCGGGGTGAAGCCGGGGGTCATCGAGGCGCCGAAGCCGCCGTAGCCGGTGACGACGGTGGGGCGGGGCGTGTCGGGGCGTCCCGTGGGAGACATCACGAACAGGCGCACCTCGGTGCCGTCGCGGGAGCGCAGGACCTCCTGGGTGACCCGCACGCCTTCGGCGGGCGCCGTCGCCGGCGAGCCGCCGGGCCAGGGGCGCAGGCGTCCGGTGACGGCGTCGTAGTGCAGGACGACGGCGGGTGTGACGTGGTCGGTGTACGCGAACCACAGCTCGTGACCGCGTTCTTGACGTGCCGTCAGATGCGTCACGGTTCCCTGTCCCGGCAAGGGTACGGTTCCGGTGCGGGCGCCGTTCCGGGCGTCGTGCAGGGTCAACTCGCCCACGGCGTGCCGGGTGCGGACGACCGCGAGCAGGGGCCGGCCCAGTGCGGGACCGTCCAGGACCGCGAAGTCCTGCAGTACGGTGCCGGGTTGTTCGGCGATCAGGGTGCGCCACCGGCCGGGGCCCGTGGCGTCGGGCGCGGCCGTGGCGATCCGGCCGCACGGGGCGCCGGCTGTCGTCCGCAGCAGCAGCGGTCCCCGGCCCGGCCTGAGGCGGACGGTGGTGCGGCCCTCGTCACCGTGCCGGAGGCGGCGCAGTCCGGGCCGGTCGGGGGCGGTCGCGGTCAGGTCGGCGGTCCACAGGTCGGTGCGCGGTGAGGTCCCCTCGCCCGCGCCGACGACCAGGAGACGGCCGTCGGGGGCGGTGGCGACGGTGTAGTACTGGGTGTCCGAGCGCCCCGCGCCGAAGATCTCCGTGTCCTGGTCCGCCGATGTGCCGACGCGGTGCAGGTACACGCGGCGTCGCAGTCCCGTCCCGGACGCGGCGTGCTCCGGGGCCGACCGGCGGACGTAGTAGAAGGCGTGGCCGCCCGGCAGCCAGGCCACGGGGGAACGGCGGACCCGGTCCACGGGGCCGTCGACCGTCTCGCCCGTCGCCGTGTCGAGCACCCGCAGCACCGAGTGTTCCGTACCGCCCGAGGACGTCTGGACGGCCACGAGGTCGCCCTCCCACGAGGGTTCCCAGGCGTCGAGCACCGTCGTACCGGACGGGTCGGCGTCCAGCGGGTCGAGCAGGATCCGGGTCCGGCCGGTCTCGCGGACGGCCAGCGCGGCGAGTTCGCGCCCCGGTTCCCTGCGCAGGTGGAACTCCCGTCCGCCGCGCGCCACCGGTGGCCGGGCGCCTCCGCCGGCGAGCAGCGCGGTCATCCGCGCGAGCAGGACGTCCCGGGCCGGCCAGCGGGCCTCCTCGTCGGCGTAGAGCAGGTCCTGAGCGGCGCACCAGGCGGCGGTGGCGGGGTCCCTCGGGTCCTCCAGCCAGCGGTAGGGGTCGGCCACGCGCACTCCGTGGACGAGCTCCTCGGGTCCGCTGCGCGGGGCGGGTGGGTAGGGGTAACGGCCGGACACCGGCCCCGCGTCACGGGGCGGGGACTGGGTCATCGCGGCGCTCCAGGGAGAACGGATCACGTCGGTCACGGGGGGAGGCGGAGGAGGCACCTCCGGCGCCCGCGGTGTACGGGCGGAGGTGCGACGGCCGGGGTCGGCCGGCCCGTGTGGGGCAGCGGCGGACGAGCGACGGGGCTCAGGCGGCGCCGGCGCCGGGACGCCGGGCGGGAGGCGGGGTGGCCGGGTCCGTGGGTGCGGGTCCGGGTCCGGGTCCAGATGCGAGCCCGGGTCCGGAGCCAAGTCCGTTTCCGGATAAGGGCGTTGCTCCCGGATCGTCCGTCCCGTCCGGGTCCCCGTGCGCCATGACTTCTGCCCGGTCGGCACGGCTCGCACCGAGGGGACCCGCGGAGTCCCGGACGACAGCGGCAGTCGTGGGACCGGCCGGCGCCGCGGAGGCAGCAGGGGCGGCAGGGGCGGCGGGGGCGGCCTGGGCCGAGGGTTCTGCCGGAGTCGCGCCGTCGGCGGGGGCCGGAGAGTCCTGGAGGACGGGCGCCGGGCCGGCCGGTCCGGCGCTCTTCGTGTCGGCCGCCACGGCGTCCAGGCTGGTCTCGCGCAACAGCGGCACCGACGACAGCACGGTGACCACCGCCGCGGTTCCGGCCAGGGCCAGCCAGGTGTGGCTCGACCCCAGGGAATCCACGAAGGAGCCCGCCAGGAGCGGCCCGAGGGAGGCCAGTCCGGCCATGAGGAGTCCGGTCGCGGTGCTGACCCGGCCGAGCAGGTCCCGGGGTGCGAGCACCAGCATCGCGCGGCCGACGACGATGCCCGCCGGCGGGCTGAAGAAGACGACCACGACCAGCACCGGGCCGATCGTCCAGGGCTGCGTGGTCGCGGAGAAGACGGCGAGGCCGACCGCCCACACCGCGCCGATGAGGAGGAACAGCCGGGCCGCGGGGATCCGCTTGATCAGCCACGGTGCCGAGGCGGCGCCCAGCATCGCACCGACGCCCGCGCAGCCCATCACCGCTCCGATCGCCGTGCCGCCCGCACCGCTCTGCCGCAGGGAGACGACCATGGTCGTCTGGGCCGCCGCCGAGACGACGTTGATACCCGCGGCGAACAACAGCGCGGCCAGCAGCGCCCGCTGGTGCGTGAGCCACCGCAGCCCGGCCGTGAGCCGGTTGTCGCGCTCGGTCCCCGCGACCTGGCGGGCCGGCCGGGAGGCGATCCGCAGCAGCAGGACGGCGGACACCCCGTAGGACAGCGCGTCGGCGGCGAACGGCAGGATCGGGTCCAGCGTGAACAGCCAGCCGCCGAGGAACGGGCCGATGAGCGAACTCGACGCCATGGCGGCCTGGCTGCGACTCAGCGCGTCGGTGAGGTCCTTCTCCGGCACCACGTCGCGCACGGCGATCGTGGCCGCCGGGGCGAAGAGGGCGGTCGCCGCTCCCTCGACCACGGCGACGCCGAGCAGATGCGCCTGCCCGAGGTCGCCCAGTGCCGACACGAGCGGAATGCTCGCCAGCGCCACGAGCCGCACCAGGTCCGTGCCGACCATGATCATCCGCCGGTCGAGCCGGTCGGCGAGATGGCCCGCCGGAAGGCGCAGCAGCGTCCGGGTCACCAACGAGCAGGTGGCGACCGTACCGGCCTGCGCTGCACTGCCGCCGATGGACAGGACGAGCAGCGGGAAGGCGAGCAACGACAGCTGGGATCCGAGGGTGGACAGTGTCGAACTGAGCCAGAAGCGGCGGAAGTCGGGGTTGGTGCGCAGGATGCCGGCGCCTTTCATCCCAGCCGTCCGACGGCGTCGAGGCAGTCCAGGACGCCGGCGTCGACCCGGTCCTGGAAGACGGCGCGGACGGCCGCCTCCTCGTCGTACTGGTAGTGGTCGTGGCAGCTGACCCAGCGGCCTTCCGTCTGCTCGGCGTCGAGATAGCCGTCGGCGATCGTGCCGACCTCCATGCCGGGCTTGCCTGCGGTCTCCCAGCAACTGGCGAGGACGCCGTCGGCGTTGACGACCGCGCCGTAGCGGCCGTCGGTGAAGGAGCAGGCCTGGCAGGGGACATGGGCGCGCGGACGGGACACCGTGAAGCCGAGTTCCAGCGCGCGGGCGTGCCAGCGGACGAAGTCGTCGACGAGGCCGTTCTCGTGCAGCAGGTTGTTGGCGTAGCCGACGCCGACGTCGCCGACGCGGGCGAAGTGGATTCCGCAGCGGGCCGGATCGAGCCGGGTGCCGAGCCGTTCGACCAGTTCGTCCACGCCGTTCCGGTTCAGGTGCGAGACGTTGACCCGCAGCATCCAGCGCAGGGAGGTCTTCTCGATGGCGCGGGCGATGTTGGAGACGATGACGTCGAAGGTGCCGCCCCCGGAGCGCCGTACCCGGATGGCGTCGTGGTCGGCCCGGTCGCCGTCGAAGGTCACCTGCACGGAGCCGAGGCCCGCCGCGTTGAGTTCCTTGGCGATCAGGGGGGTCAGCAGCGTGCCGTTGGACGTCATCGACGCGGTGAGGGTGCCCAGTTCGCCCGCGCGGGTGAGCAGGTCGCGGCAGCCTCGCGGGTTGAGCAGCGGCTCGCCGCCGAACAGCAGCAGCGACAGCCGGTCCATGTCCGCGGCGGCCATCCGCTCGCGGGTGAAGTCCAGTACCTGGCCCACGGCTTCGGGGGTCAGGCGGGCGTGCCGGATCCGCGGCGGCCTGCTGCCGCCCTTGGGGTCCTGCGCGGTGTTCTGGAAGCAGTAGCCACAGCCGAGGTTGCAGTCCGTGCTGGTCAGCACGGTCAGCGAGTACGAGTTGTAGGGCTTCACCTCGTACAGGCCGGCCTCGCGGAGATAGTGCTCGGCCGAGGGCCGCAGGGTGCCGTCGGGCTCCACCTGGCCGGGCCGCATCAGGGCGTATCCACCGGCGCCCAGGAACCACCACCCCCTGCGGGCACGGATCAGACGGGCCCCGGCGGCGGGGACGGCGACGGACTGCGTACCGGGCACGGCAACCTCCGGAGCGAGGGCGGGAGTTGGGAGGCGGGCGCGGCCCGGTCGCGACGGCGTCAGGCGCCGCCGCGACCGGAAGGACCGCGCCGGTGGTGAGCCGATCAGGCGTTGTGCTCCTGGTGGACACCGCACCACGGGGTGTCCTCGCCCTCCTCGGAGTGCGCGACGACCTCGGGCTCGTCGAGGTGCTCCTGGTGCACACCGCACCAGGCGACGTTCGAGGCGGCGTGGGCGACCACCTCGGGCTCGTCGACGGACTCCTGGTGGACACCGCACCAGGCGACGTTCGAAGCGGCGTGCGCGACGACCTCGGGAGTCTCCTCCGCGGGGGTCTCGGTGGTCTCCTCGTTGGGCTCGACGTTCTCGGCCATGATGGTCCTCCATACGACGGGCGTTCGGGACGACGGACGGCAGCACTGCGCCGACCGGCAGGAAGCTAGGAGCAGGGGGTTCGGCACCGGTTCGCCGCCGGTTGTACGACGGTGAACTCCCCTGGTGGGCGCGCCGGATGAACGCCGTACGGTGGCGCGGGTCGCGTGGGCGGTACGGCGGAGAGGGACGTCCGTGGGCCGGCGCTCCAAGGGGCGGCGGGATGCCGCCACGGCCGCACGGCGTACTCCGGGCGGCACGGCATCGCGGGCACGCCATGGCGCAGCACCCCATCACGGAGCGCGCCATCACGCAGCGCTCCATCACGGAGCGCGCCATGGCGGAGCGCGCCATGGCGGAGCACCGCATCGCGCAGCACGGCACCGCGCAGCACCACGCATCACCGCATCGCGCATCACCGCATCGCGGGGTACGTACGGCCGAAGAGCAGTGCTTCACGTGGTCCCTGCGGGCGCGGACATACCGGAATCGCACCGGGCGCGAACCGGCGGGCAACCGGCTGTTCCTACGGTGACCGCCGCACACTCCGCGACCGCGAGAGGACGCCTCCGCATGGACACCGAACCCGCCGTCACGGCCGCCCCTCCCGCAGCGGCAGGACGGCAGGGACTGCCGGAGCCGCTCGGGGCCGGATTCCTGGCCCGGCCGGAGGAGACGCTCGCCGAGATCCGGGAGACCTGTCCCGTGGCCCGGATCAGGACGCCCGGGGGGCGGCCGGCGTGGCTGGTGACCCGTGCCGAGGACGTGCGGGCCGGATTCCTGGATCCACGCCTCTCCTTGAGCGGCGGTCGGGTTCCCGACCCGGGCGTGCGGCGGCGCGCCCTGGACGTGACGCTGGTCAACTACGACCCGCCCGACCACACGCGGATCCGCCGCCTGGCCACACCGGCACTCACCCCGGCGCGTATGGCCGCCCACCGGGAACGCATCGAGCGGGCCGCCGGTGAACTCCTCGACGCGGCCGACGCGGCCCGCGGGCGGGGACCGGTGGAGCTGATGGACGCGTTCGCCCGCCCGTTCGCCTTCCGGTCGCTGTGCGAGGTCTTCGAGGTGCGGGAGGGGGAACGGGCCGCGCTGTACGAGCCGGTGGCGCTCCTCGCGGACAAGACGGGCCACTCCGCTCGTGCCGTCGAGGAGAGCGTGGCCCGCATCGACGCCTTTGTCCGCGGCGAGATGGCGCGCCGCGAGGCCGCTCCGGGCGAGGACGTCGTCTCCCGCGTCCTCGCGGCCTGGCACGAGCAGGGCGGTGCGAGCGAGGACGAGGTCGCCTCGCTCCTGGCGATGCTGCTGCTGGCCGGCTTCGACAGCACGGTGCAGGCGATCGGCATGAGCGTCGCGGCGCTGCTGGGCCACCCGGACGTGCAGGACTCGCTGCGGAAGGAGCCGGGGCGGATCCCGCGCGCGGTGGACGAGTTGCTGCGCTGGGACACCCCGGGTCCCTTCAGCACCAAGAGGGTGGCGCTGGAGGACGTGCGGTTCGGGGACACGGTCATCCCGGCGGGGAGCGGTGTCCTGCTGTCCGTGGCAGCGGCGAATCACGACCCGCGCTGTCACGCCGACCCCGGAACGCTGGACCCCGACCGCCGTAGCGCCGGCCGTCACCTGAGCTTCGGCCTCGGTCCGCACTACTGTCCCGGATCGGCGCTGGCCCGCCTGGAGCTGACGGTGGCCCTCACCGTCGTCCTCGGCCGCTGGCACCACCTGGAGCCCGCGGTGCCCCTGGACGAACTGGCGTGGGGTGGCGGCTATCTGCACCGACGCCTGGCCGCACTGCCCGTCCTGCCCGACGGACCGGCGTAGACGGACCGGCGTAGACGGACCGGCAGAAGCGGCAGGAAGCAGCCGGCCCGGGCGGGCCCAGACGGACACGGTTGCACGCAGGCGAGGACAGGTCGATACAGGCGGGCCCAGGCGGACTCGGGCGGACTCGGGCGGCCGCAGCTGGACAGTGTGGTCGTCGCTCCGGCTGCCCGCCGCGCCCGCGCGGCTCCGGCGCGTGGGACACGGAGGAACGCGTCAGAGGTCGCCCGGTGCGCCGAGTCCCGTCAACGCGCCGACGGGGTCGAGGTCGGGGGTGCCGCGGGGCCACCAGTCGTCGTGGCCCGGCTCGGACTCGAAGGCGTACCAGAGACCGTTCCGGCCGAGGCGGAGCTGGGCGTGGCCGCCCGGGTGGGTGAGGTGGTTGCGCCAGGGACGGAAGGCGGGCAGGTCGGCGGCCAGAAGCAGCGGCCTCGCCCGGTCGAACCGGCCCGCCGGCGGATCCCAGGGCTCTTCGAGCACGGTGAGCGCGTCGAACCCGCCCTGGCGCCAGGCGGCCACCGCCCGTGCCAGATCGGCGGGGGCCCGCCCGGTCGCCGACGCGAGCGAGGCGTAGAGGGCCCGGGTGGTGGCGGTCAGGCCCGATCCGGGCCGGGCGGCGGCGATACGCACCGCGTCCTGCCAGAGCGTCAGGTCCGCCACGGGGTCGCGGCCCGCGGTGAGCAGGGCGTGCGCGCGGGCCGCCGCGTCCGTCGCCAACTGGTCCAGCGCGAACGGGTCCGGGCCGCCCGGAGCACCCGGATAGGCCGGTGGCTGCTCGGGATGGACGGGCGGCGGCAGCGGTACGGGCAGAGGCGGCAGCACACGCCGGGCGAGCACGTCACGGGCACGCACTCCGGGCAGCGGCGCGGGTTCGCGCTCCTGGGACGCACGGGCGGCTCGGGTGGCGTTGCGTCGGGACAGCGCGTCCAGCAGCTCGCGCTCGCCCCGGCCGCGCAGCAGGAGCAGCACGAACGGGTCCTCGTCCAGCAGTCGGGCCGTCTGGTAGCAGAGCGCGGCCGCGTGCTTGCAGGGGTGTCCGAAGTCGGGGCAGCTGCACTGCGGTTCGAGCTCGCCGGGGCCGGGGAGCAGCTCGGCTCCGCAGTCGGCCAGCGACTTCGGCATCTCCTTGTCGAGGAGTGCGGCGATGTGTCCGGGCCGCTCGGCGGCCGCGTCGAGGAAGCGGTCCCAGTCGGCGTCGGCGAGGGTCCGCACCCTGATCTGGACCCGGTACGGCCGCGGCCGGCTGCCGTGCACGTACGCCAGCACCAGGCCCGGGGTGACCGTGATGGCGTCGACGTGTCCCTGCCCCGCGTATGTCCGGCCACGCGCCAGCCGCGCGGCATCCAGGGCCCCTTCCTCCAGCGCCGCGACCCACGCGTTGCCCCACCACGTCTCCGCGAACGCGCCGTCCACGGCGTCCCGCGCCGGGAACCTGGGGAACGTACGGCGCAGCTCACCGTCCCGGCCCGGGGAGGCCATGGAACGCGGCAGCCGCTCGGAGAGCGCGGGGTTCGCCGGGGCGCGACGACCGGACGGGGGGTGCCGGTCGGCGTGGGGGTGGGCGTGCGGGTCGGCGTGCGGCGGGCGCGGTTCGGGCCACGTCTCGCTCACCTCGCCGGCTCGTTCCGAGGCCGAGGGCCGCGGCCCGGACGGCTCCGGGGACGGATCGGGCCCGAGCGGGTCCGGGGAGCGGGTCGCCGACACGGCGGGATCGGATGCCTGGGACTCGGAAGCGCGGTAACCGGGCTGTTCCACCTCGGAGTCGACGGGGTCGCCGGTCACGGTCCGTGCGCCGGGCCGGGTGGGCGCGGGAGGCCCGGAGCTGAGGGGGTCGGAGCTGCCGGCCGCCCCCGGGAGCGGAGCGTCGACCGTCGTCGCCTCGCCCTCCCCCTCGGGATGCGCGTGAGGATGTCCGCCCACGCCCTCGTCACCCGCGGCGTCGGCGGGGTGCGGCGGGAGCCCGGGGTCGGACACGTCGGAGGGGAGCTGGAAGGCGCCGGCGAGCAACTCCCTCAACTCCTGCGCACGGGAGGCTCCCACCGGGGGCGCGGCGCTCTCGCCGCTCCGCCGTCCTCGGGTTCCGCCGGCCGGTCCCCTGTCGGGCCGAGGCCGCGCACCCGGACCAACTCCACGCCTCAGGGCGCCTGTTACAGGTCCCCCTTCATCGCCGCCGCCGGCCCGGGCCCGCTTCGCCTCGTCCCGCGCGGCGCGCAACGCCTCACGGGCGATGTCACCAGGGCGCGCACTCCCGGTCGTCCCCGCGTCCGGCACACCGGACGGGACGGACTCGGCCGCGTCGGTGTCCCTCGCCTCGGCACCTCCGGCCGCACGCCCGTCACCGTCCCGGCCCGAACCGTCGGCCTCGATCTCGGCCTCGACGTCTTCGTGGACCTCCTGCCCGCCGCCCCCGGTCACCGGCTCCGCGGTGTGCTCGTCGCCGGCCACCGAACCCGGCATGTCACGGCTGTCACGCCGACTCGGCGCAGGGGAACCGGTGTCGGTACGCCCACCGCGAACGGTCCCGCCGGACCTGCCAGTCTCCACCGCCCCACGGGAGCCCGCTCCGGTCGCGCCGGTCGCGCCGCGATCGCCCGACGACACCCGCCCACCGGTATCGGAGCGGTCGTCGTCACCGACACCTACAGACCCCGCAGCACCCGTACGGGCCCCACCGGCACCGGCGCTCCTCGCCGCCTCGGTCGCGCGCCGCAGGGCCTCGCGCGCCACGTCACCGGGACGCGGCCCGGCAGCGGACCCAGGCCGAGGAGCCCTGGCCGCGTCCTCCCCCGCGACCGAGGGGGACGAACCCGCCGACGACGAAGACGCCGAAGGCGCGGACAGCCCGGCCGCCGAGGCCCCTTCACCGGCCTCACTCGGCCCGGCGGCTCCCTCACTCGAAGCCAGACCCGAAGCTCCGCCTGTGCCCGAAGCCGAACCAATTCCCGCATCCGAGCCCGCACCCACCGGCCCCTCAGCCGCCCCGCTCTCCCGGCCGACCCGCTCTCCGCTCTCCCTCTCGCCGTCCCGGTCCTTGTCCCGCTCCCGAGCGGCCCGCAGCGCCCGGCGGGCCACGTCCGCGGGGCGGTCACCCGAGGCGGGTCGCGGCAGGTCCGTGCCGTCGGCCGGGTCGCCGGACCCGGTCCCCTCCACGCGCCGCTCCTCGTCTTCGGTCCCGCTCATGTCGACCTCCGGAGCGAGACGAGGTCGGACAGGTCGCGGTCGGTCAGCTCCGTCAGGGAGGCCTCGCCGGAGCCGAGGATCGCGTCGGCGAGCGCGCGCTTCGCTTCGAGCATCTCGGCGATGCGGTCCTCCACCGTGCCCTCGGTGATGAGGCGGTGGACCTGCACGGGCTGGGTCTGGCCGATGCGGTACGCGCGGTCGGTGGCCTGCTCCTCGACCGCGGGGTTCCACCAGCGGTCGAAGTGGATGACATGGCCGGCGCGGGTGAGGTTCAGGCCGGTGCCCGCGGCCTTCAGGGACAGCACCAGGATCGGGGTCTCACCGCTCTGGAAGCGGTCCACCATGCGTTCGCGTTCGGCGACCGGGGTGCCACCGTGCAGCAGCTCCACCGGAACGGCGCGGGCGGTCAGGTGGGCGGTGATGAGGCGGGCCATGCCGACGTACTGCGTGAAGACGAGGGCCGAGCCGTCCTCCGCGAGCAGGGTGTCCAACAGCTCGTCCAGCAGGGCGAGTTTGCCGGAACGGGCGGACGGTCCCTGGGCGGCGGCCTGGGCGTCCTCCTTCAGGAACAGGGCCGGGTGGTTGCAGATCTGCTTGAGGGAGGTCAGGAGCTTGAGGACGAGTCCCTTGCGGGCGATGCCGTCGGTGGTCTCGATCGCGAGCAGCGACTCGCGGACCACGGCCTCGTAGAGGGAGGCCTGTTCGCGGGTCAGCGGGACGGGGTGGTCCGTCTCCGTCTTGGGCGGCAGCTCGGGAACGATGCCCGGGTCGGACTTCTTGCGACGGAGCAGGAACGGGCGGATCAGCCGCGCGAGCCGGGCCACCGCCTCCTCGTCCTCGCCGTTCTCCACGGCGCGGGCATGGCGGGCGCGGAAGGACTTGAGGGGGCCGAGGAGTCCGGGGGTCGTCCAGTCCAGCAGGGCCCACAGCTCGGAGAGGTTGTTCTCCACGGGGGTGCCGGTGAGGGCCACGCGCGCGGGGGCCGGGATGGTGCGCAGGGCCTTCGCCGTGGCCGAGTAGGGGTTCTTGACGTGCTGCGCCTCGTCCGCGACGACCATGCCCCACGGCTGCTCGGCGAGGTGGGTGGCGGCCGAACGCATCGTCCCGTACGTCGTGAGGACGAAGCCGCCGTCGAGGTCGGCGAGGGTGCGGTCGGAACCGTGGAAGCGGCGCACGGGGACGCCGGGTGCGAAGCGGGTGATCTCGCGCTGCCAGTTGCCGAGGAGGGACGCGGGGCAGACCACCAGGGTCGGTTCGCTGCGGGCCCGGCGCAGATGGAGGGCGATGAGGGTGACCGTCTTGCCGAGTCCCATGTCGTCGGCGAGGCAGCCGCCCAGGCCGAGGGAGGTCATGAGGTCCAGCCAGGCGAGGCCGCGCGACTGGTAGTCACGCAGCCGGGCCTGGAGGCCCGGGGGCGGTTCGACGGGGGCGAGGCCGGCCGTGAGGCGGTCGCGCAGGGTGGCGAGCGCGCCGACCGGCACGGCCTCGACCGTCTCGCCGTCCACCTCGGCGGTGCCGGTGAGGGCGACGGAGAGCGCGTCGACGGGGTCGAGGAGGCCGAGCTCGCGCTTGCGTGCCTTGCGGACGAGTGCCGGGTCCACGAGCACCCACTGGTCGCGCAGCCGCACGACGGGCCGGTGCGCCTCGGCCAGGGCGTCCATCTCGGCCTCGCTGAGGGGGTCTCCGCCGAGGGCGAGCTGCCAGCGGAACTGCAGGAGCTCCTCGCTCTCGAAGAAGCCGGTGCCGTCCGTCGCGGAGCCGGGCGCGGGGCGCACCACCGCGGAGGCGCTGAGGTCCTGGGCGAGGTCGCGCGGCCAGTGCACGGCGACGCCGGCCGTGCCGAGGCGGGCGGCGGCGACGCCGAGGAGGTCAGACAGCTCCTCCTCGGACAGGGCGAGCACGTCCGGCACGTCCTGCTCCGAGAGGCGGTCCAGCGGGGGCCAGACGCGGGCGGCGCGGCGGACGGCGAGGGCGGCGTCGACGCGCGCGCGGGGCCCGAAGACGTCGTCGGCCTCCCCTGCCCAGAGGGCCGCCGCGTCGATGACGAGGGTGGGGTCGGCGAGGCTGTGCACCTGGACGACGGCGGCGCCGGCGCGCCGGGCGCCCTCGCCGTCATCGAAGAGCTGGTAGGCGGACAGGTCGAGGCGGAGTGAGATCCGTACGCCCGCGTCCATGCCGGCGGCGACCTCGGCCGCCCAGTCGTGGGCCCCCGGCAGCCGCTGGGGGGCGCGGGCCGCGAAGGGGAGGCCGGAGACGTACGGCGCGGCGGGGGTGCGCGGGAGGGTGTCGGCGACCGCGTCCAGGAAGGAGCGCATGAGGGCTTCCGGGTCGGGCAGCCGGAGGGGTCCCTTGCCGGGGAGCGGGACGGCGTGTCCCTCGTACGGCAGGGCCCCGGCGATCGCCCGCAGGTGGGCGACGTCGTCCTGGTCGAGGGGGCCCGCGCGCCAGGAGTCGAAGCCGTCCGGGGTGAGCCCGGGGAGCAGCCGTCCTCGGGCGACGAGGCGCAGCGCGTGCAGAGCGGCGGCGCCCCAGCAGGCGGTGGCGGGATGGGCGGCGGGGTTGCGGCGGGCCGCGGCGAGCAGGGGCAGTGCCTCACCGACGGAGAGGGTGAGGGCGGGCACGGTGGCCCTGCGGACTCCGGAGCCGTGCGGTCGTACGACGGTCAGCCCGGTCCGTGCGCGCGGAAGGGGACCCGCGTCGCTTCCGGCCGGCGGGGCGCTCTCGGGTTCCGCCGCGGGTGTCTTCTCGTCCTCGTCGCCGACGGGCGTCGGTTCGCCGTCCGGGTCCCAGAACGCGATCCGCCCATCCCGGGGCAGCGGCGCGGGCAGGAAGACGGCGGCGAGCCGCACGGAGGGCAGCGGGGCGGCGGGCGACTCGGCGGAGGGCGAGGGCGCCCGGTCCGGGTGGGCGGGGGCGGTGGGCACCCGGGCCGGGGAGGGCCAGGCGAGGGCCCGGTCGGCCACCGCGTCCATGGCGTCGCGCATACGTCCGGTCACCTCCCGCCCCTGTGTCGTGTCAGTTGTCCTCGACTCTACGGGCGGGGTCGGACAATCGGCTCTCACGGCCGCGCGGGGCGGGGACGGGCCCGGCCGGGGCCGTGGTCCGGGGATTTCGCGGGGTCGGTGCCGAGCGGCCGCAGTCGTACCTCCGCCACCGTTCACGCGCCCGCCGGACCGCCGGACCCGGGCGGATCGGGACCGCGGGAAGCGGGTCCGCGGGGCGTCCTACGGGATGGTGCGCGAGACGACGTACACCATGGGGTGTCCGGGCTCGGCGCGGTTCACGACGATGTCCTGGGTGGGCGCGGGGTCCTTCTGCTTGTGCACGAGCCCCGACCAGGGACCGGGGCCGGTGAACTCCCAGCCGACGACCTTCTGGTCCCGGTCGCCGATGGTGATGTCGTCCTTCTTCAGGTCGGCGCCCCGGGCGCCGACGCCCTTGAGGAACCCGTCGAGGCCCGCCTCGGTCGTCCCGAACTGGACGTACAGGCGGCTGGTCTTCCAGTTGTTCGTCTCGTAGTACGCGACGTCGGTGGACCGGCCGGGGATCGGGATCTGGTAGAGGCGGCGCTGCACGCGGGAGGGCCAGCCCGCGGTGAGACCGGTCGCCGAGTACTTCTCCTCCTTGTCCTTGCCGCTGTCGCGGCTCTGGTTGGCGGAGATCACGAGATAGCCGGCCGGTACCCCGATGAGCAGCACGATGATCAGCAGCGTCAGGGCGCGGCGGCGGAACCTGTGCCGGGGGTCCTCCGGGGGCCGTTCGGGTTCGTCCGGGGAGGTCGCCTGGCGGGGCAGCGAGGCCGTCACATCGACTCCTGCTGGGTGGAGCGGCGTGAATCGGCGTAGCGCTCGTACCGCTCGTAGCGCTCCACGCGGCGGCGCTTGGCGCGCCGGAAGCGGCGGGCGACGAGGCGCGCGAGGTCGGCGGCGCCGACCATGCCGGCCTCGGGCCCGAGCTGGGCGCGTGCGATCCGGGCCTCGGGGCGGTAGCCGCGGCCGGTGAGGTGGCGGCGGAACGCCTCGCGGGCGGGCCCGATGAGGAGGTCGTCGGCGGCGCTGACGCCGCCGCCGATGACGAAGCAGGAGGGGTCGAGGGCGGCGGCCAGGTTGGCGATGCCGACGCCGAGCCACTGGCCGATGTCCTGGAGGAGCTCGATGCACATGGCGTCGCCCTCGCGGGCCAGCTCGGTGATCATCGGGCCGGTGATGTCGCCGATGCTGCCCTTGACGTGCTCGATGATCCCGTAGGCGACCGGGGAGTCGGCGGCGGCGAGTTCGCGGGCCTCGCGGACCAGGGCGTTGCCGGAGCTGTACTGCTCCCAGCAGCCGCGGTTGCCGCACGGGCAGCGGTGGCCGCCGGGCACGACCTGCATGTGCCCGAACTCGCCGGCGACGCCGAACTTGCCGCGCTTGACCTGGCCGTCCTCCAGGATCGCGCCGCCGATGCCGGTGCCGAGGGTGATCATGACGAGGTGGTCCTCGCCCCGGCCGGCGCCGAACCGCCACTCGGCCCAGGCGGCGGCGTTCGCGTCGTTGTCGACGAGGACGGGGACGGCGAGGCGGCCGGCGAGGCGGTCGCGCAGCGGCTCGTTGCGCCAGGACAGGTGGGGGGCGAACAGGATGCGGTTGCGGTCGGCGTCGACCCAGCCGGCCGCGCCGATGCCGACGGCGTGCACGTCGTGCCGGTCGGAGAGGTCCAGGACCAGTTCGAGGATGGTGTCCTCGACGACCTTGGGGCTCTTGGACTTGTCCGGCGTCTCGGCGCGGACCTTCTCCAGGATGTTGCCGTCGGCGTCCACGACGCCCGCCATCACCTTCGTGCCGCCGATGTCGATGCCGACGGTGGGGACGCGGGGCGCCGTCAGGTGCGAACGGCGCTCGCGCGTTCCCACGGTCCGCAGGACGGTGGCCCGCGCGGAGCCCATGGAGGTGCTCCCTGCCCGAGCGGAGCCGAGAGCTCGGGGGAGCGCGAGGTCGCGGTAGGTGCTCATCGCGCCGATTCTGCCTTACGCCGTACCGGGGCCGCACCGCGGAAGGGCGGGGACGGGGGTGACCCGCGGCTCGTCCGGGGCCGGTCGCGGCACGCCGGCGGAGCCGAACGGGTCACTCCCCCGCGCTCCTCACGCCGTGCGGTTCTCCAGTTCGTGCCGCAGGTCGTCGAGCTCGCTGCCGCCCGCCATCTGGCGTGTCAGCTCGTCGAGGGTGATCGCGTCGCGGGTGTGGCTGCCCGACATGGCTCCGCGCTTGAGGAGGACGAAGCGGTCGCCCACGAGGTACGCGTGATGCGGGTTGTGGGTGATCAAAACGACACCCAGTCCGGCGTCCCGGGCGGCGGCCACGTATTTGAGGACGACGCCGGACTGCTTCACGCCGAGGGCGGCGGTCGGCTCGTCGAGGACGAGGACCTTGGCGCCGAAGTGGACGGCACGGGCGATCGCCACGCACTGGCGTTCGCCGCCGGAGAGGGTACCGATGGGCTGGTCGACGTCGCGCAGGTCGATGCCCATGCGCAGGAGTTCCGCGTGGGTGGTGCGACGCATGTGGTCGACGTCGAGGTGCTTGAAGGGACCGAAACCCTTGCGGGGCTCGGAGCCGAGGAAGAAGTTCCGCCAGACCGGCATCAGCGGGACGACGGCGAGGTCCTGGTAGACGGTCGCGATGCCGAGGTCCAGGGCCTCGCGCGGCGAGGAGAGGCGGATCTCCTCGCCCTCGATGCGCAGCGTGCCGGCGTCGTGCTGGTGCCGGCCCGCGATGATCTTGATGAGGGTGGACTTGCCGGCGCCGTTGTCGCCGAGCACACAGGTGATCTCGCCCGCGTGGACCTCCAGCGAGACGCCTTCGAGGGCGCGGATGTTGCCGTAGTACTTGCTGACGTCGTCGAGTTCGACGAGCGGCACGCGTTCGTCGGCGGCGGGTTCCTTGGTCATGTTCGTGTCCGTGGTCACTTCGTCGCCTCCGCGCGCTTGCGGACCCAGTGGTTGAGCAGGGTCGCGAGGAGCAGCATCACGCCGAGGAAGAACTTGAACCAGTCCGGGTTCCACTCGGCGAAGACGATGCCCTTGCTGACCATGCCGAAGATCAGGGCGCCGACAGCCGCGCCGACCGCGGAACCGTAGCCGCCGGTGATCAGACAGCCGCCGATGACGGCCGCGATGATGTAGATCAGTTCGTTGCCGACGCCCTCGCCGGACTGGACGACGTCGAACGAGAACAGCAGGTGCTGGCCGGAGATCCAGGCGCCGAACGCGACGCCCATGTAGAGGCCGATCTTGGTCTTGTCGACGGGGACACCGACCGCGCGCGCGGCCTCCTCGCCGCCGCCGACGGCGTAGATCCAGTTGCCGACGCGGGTGCGCAGCAGGATCCAGGTGGCGACCGCGACCAGGACCAGCCACCACAGGATGGTGATCTTGAAGTCGACGCCGCCGATGGTGAGGGTGGACGCGAAGACGTCCTTGGCGGAGGAGAAGCCCTCCATGTCGGAGATCGACTTGGTGGAGACGGTGCCGCTGATCAGCTTGGTGAAGCCGAGGTTGATGCCGGTGAGCATGAGGAAGGTGCCGAGCGTGATGATGAAGCTCGGCGGGTCGGTCCGGGTGAGCATGACGCCGTTGAAGACGCCGATGGCGAGGGTGACGAGCAGCGACACGAACACGCCGACCCAGACGTTGGCCGTCATCTGGTAGCTGAACATCGAGGAGATCAGCGCGGAGCTGGTGACCATGACGCCCGCGGAGAGGTCGAACTCGCCGCCGATCATGAGCAGCGCGACCGGGACGGCCATGATGCCGATGGTCGACGCGGCGTACAGGACGGTGCTGAGGCTCGCGGCGCGCACGAAGCTGTCCGCGAAGATCGCGAAGAAGAGGAAGACCGCGATCGCGCCGACCACGGACCCGAGCTCGGGGCGTCCCATCAGCCGGCGCAGGGGCGAGGTCTTCAGGAGGCGCTCGTCGGTCTCGGGGCCGGGCGCCGGAGCGGGTGCCGTGGCGGTCATCGGGTCCCCCGGTCCGCGTACTGCTCCAGCTCGGAGGCCTGGTCCTTGGTGATGATCTGCGGGCCGGTGAGGACCGGCTTGCCGCCGCCGAGGACGTCCGCGTTGTACTTGTACAGCCAGAGCAGGTCCACGGCCTCGTAGCCCTGGAGCCAGGGCTGCTGGTCGACGGCGAAGCCGAGGGTGCCGTCCTTCAGCTCGGCGGCCACCTTGGCGTTCAGGTCGAAGGTGTCGATCTCGGCCTTGCTGCCCGCGTCCTTCTTGGCCTTGACCGCGGTGTCCGCGAAGGGCGCGCCGAGCGTGACGACGGAGTCGATGGACCCGTCCGCCTGGAGCTTGGCGCCGATGGAGGACTGCACGTCCGGCATGCTCGTGCCCTGGACGTAGATGTTCTGCACGGTGCCGTGGAAGGTCTTCTTGATGCCGGCGCAGCGCTGCTCGTGGCCGACGTTGCCCTGTTCGTGCAGGACGCACAGGGCCTTCTTGCGGCCCCGCTTGTTCAGCTCCTCGCCGACGGCCTCGCCGGCGATCGTCTCGTCCTGGCCGATGTGGGTGAGCGCGCCGAAGGCCTTGGACTCGGCGGAGCCCGAGTTCACCGTGATCACCGGGATGCCGGCCTTGTGGGCGCGGGCGACGGCGGCCTTCATGGCGTCGGGCTTGGCCAGCGTGACGATGATGCCGTCGACCTTCTTGTCGATCGCGGCGTCCACGAGCTGGGCCTGCTGCTGGGCCTCGTCGTCGTGCGAGTAGAGGAAGTTGATGTTGTCCTTGACGGCGGCCTGCTTGGCGCCGTTCTGGACGATGTCCCAGAAGGTGTCGCCGTCGCCCGAGTGGGTGATCATGGCGAAGGTCCACCTGGGCGTGTTCACCGCGGCCCTGCCCTGGGCCGCGGCGGCCTTGCGGGCGTCCTCGGCCCGCTTCCCGCCGGTGCTGCTGCATCCCGCGAGGGACACTCCCAGCGCCCCTGCGAGCGCGATGCTTACCCAGGTCCGAGTCCGTGCCACGAGGCCGTGCCCTTCTTGCGTGCTCCTTGGTGTGCCGGGCCCTGCGGTCCTGCCCGGGGGCCGTTCCGCAGGCCCTTTCGGACCGGCTTCGTACCGGCCCAAACGACCAAGTATCAATCACGGGGATCGTCCGTCCGACCAGCGGGTCCCGCGCGCGGTGCGTCCACGCGGCGCGGTACGTCCTTTCCGGTGACGGTGGCGGCACCCGCGGGCCCGGCGGGCATCCGTCGTTCAGGGGTCTCCGCGGTCCCGGTCCCGGGGGCCGACACGCGCGCGGGTCACGGCCGGACGAGGAGCTGGAACTCGAAGGAGTAGCGCGAGGCGCGGTAGATGTGCGTGCCGAACTCGACGGCGCGGCCGGTGTCGTCGAAGGTGGTGCGCTGCATGGTGAGCAGGGGTGAGCCGGCCGGCTCGCCGAGCCGCTCGCCCTCCGCCTCGGTGGCGGCGCGGGCGCCGACGGACTGGCGGGCGCTGTGGAGGGTGATGCCGGCGGTGCGCATCAGCCGGTAGAGGCCGGTCGCCTGCATCCGGTCGCCGTCGAGTTCCAGCAGGCCGGGCGGCAGGTAGTTGCAGAGGTACGCCATCGGCTCGCCGTGTGCCAGACGCAGCCGCTCGACGCGGTGGACGTCGCTGGTCTCGGCGACCCCGAGGGCGGCGGCGATCTCGGTGGACGCCGGCTCGACGGTGTTGACGACCACCTGGGTGGCGGGGCGCTGGCCCGCCGACTCCAGGTCGTCGTAGAGGCTGCTGAGTTCCAGGGGGCGCTTCACCTGGCTGTGCACGACCTGGGTGCCGACCCCCCGGCGCCGTACGAGCAGGCCCTTGTCGACGAGGGACTGGATGGCCTGGCGGACGGTGGGGCGGGACAGGCCGAGTCGTCCGGCGAGATCGATCTCGTTGCCGAGGAGACTTCCCGGGGTCAGCGCTCCGTGCTCGATGGCGGCCTCCAGTTGCTGCGACAGCTGGAAGTACAGCGGGACCGGGCTGCTGCGGTCGACGCTGAGCTGGAGCGACACGGTCGGATCCACATCTGGTTTCGGCACGGCCCGAGCGTAGCTCCGTGAGATGTTGACGGGAAGTTGTGAAGTTCGATTGTCCGGACAAACCATTGACAGGGTGGCTGGTCGGCCCTCAGTTTGTTCCCATGCGCATCGGACTCATCGGAGCGGGTCGTATCGGCACATTCCATGCCACGACTCTCAGCCGCCACCGTGAGGTCGGCGGCTCCCTCATCGTCACGGACGCGGATCCGGTACGGGCCCAGCGGCTGGCGGACCGGCTGGGCGCGACAGCGGCGCCGAGCGTGAACGAGATCTTCACCTGGGGCGTGGACGCGGTGGTCATCACCGCCGCCACATCGGCTCACGCCGAGCTGATCGGCCGGGCGGCGCGCTCCGGGCTCCCGGTCTTCTGCGAGAAGCCCATCGCCGTCGACCTGCCGGGCACACTGAGCGCGCTCGCCGAGGTCGACGCCGCGGGAACGGTTCTTCAGATGGGGTTCCAGCGCCGCTTCGACGTGGGCTACACGGCTGCCCGCGAGGCGGTGCGGTCGGGCCGCCTCGGCCGCCTGCACACCGTCCGCGCGATGACCTCCGACCAGTCGCCGCCGCCGGCCGGCTATCTCCCGCTGTCCGGCGGGCTGTACCGCGACTGTCTGATCCACGACTTCGACGTCCTGCGCTGGGTGACCGGCCGCGAGGTCGTCCAGGTGTACGCGGCCGGGTCCGACGCCGGACCCTCGATGTTCCGCGAGGCGGGCGACATCGACACCGCGGCGGCCGTCCTCACCTTCGACGACGGCATGCTCGCCACGGCGACGGCCACCCGGCTGAACGGCGCGGGCTACGACGTCCGCATGGAGCTGGCCGGCGAACGCGATCAGATCGGCGTCGGCCTGGACGACCGCACACCGATCGCCTCGACCGAGCCGGCCGGCCCGCCGGCCGCGGACAAACCGTGGACGGGGTTCCTGGAACGCTTCGGCCCCGCGTACGAGGCGGAGCTCGCCGCCTTCGTCGAGGTGGTCCGCGGCGAACGCGCCAACCCCTGCGACGGCCGCGAGGCCCTGGAGGCCCTCCGCATCGCCGAGGCCTGCGAACTGTCCCGCCGCGAACGCCGCCCGGTGTCCCCGGCGGAGATCCCGGGCGGCCGGGACTGAGCCGGCCTCACGGCAGGCAGCGGCCTCGGCCCGATCGCACGTCGCCCCGCCCGACAGGCTCCGCTCATTCCCCCGTCAGACGAGAAGCCGCACGGCGGGAGTCTCCTCGTCGACGGCGAGCAGCAGGTCGCAGTGCTCGCAGGTGAGCCGGTGGGGCCGGACCAGGTTGGTCTGGATGCTGCCGGTGCCGGCCTCCTTCGCGGTCGGGCAGTGATAGGCGAGGTGCAGCCGCACCCACGAGTGGCCCGTGGGTACGGCGACCTTCCCTCCGTCGCGGAGGTCGGTGAAGGGCGCCCACCAGAAGTCGAGGATCGCCCGGACCGCCAGTCGCTCCTCACCACTCGTGGTGTCGAACCCGGCGATCCTGGCGGGGGCGTGGTGCCGCTTGAACCCGCTGCGGCTGCCGGAACACAGTGCCCGCTCGGCTCCGCGCTCGAACAGCGTCGTCCGCCCGGTCCGCTCGCAGATGAAACAGTCCAGACTGAACTCCAGCGAGGAACGCCAGTGGAGCCGGTGGGTGTCCTCCCGCTCGGTCAGCTCCGCTCTGATCTCCGCCGTACGCATCACGGCCGGCGCTCCTCTCCCTGCGCGGGGCTCCGGTTCACCACCGCACCGGCACCCGGCGTGCCCCGCGCATCAGCATCCCGGGCAGCCAGCCGCTCGGCGGTCCGTCGAGCGCCAGGTCCGGGCAGCGCTCCAGCAGGGAGCCGAGCGCGACGCGGGCTTCGAGCCGGGCGAGCGGGGCACCGAGGCAGTAGTGGATGCCGTGTCCGAAGGCGATGTGCCCGCGGGCCTCGCGCCGGATGTCGAAGCGGTCGGGGGCCGGGTACCGCGTGCCGTCCCGGTCGGCCGCGGTGAGGCCGACCATCACCGCGTCGCCGGAGGCTATCGCCGTTCCGCCGATGTCGAGGGGCTGCGTGGCGTAGCGGAAGGTCGCGTTCTCCACCGGTCCCTCGTAGCGCAGGGTCTCCTCGATCGTGCCGTCCAGCAGCGTCATGTCGGCGCGCAGGGCGGTGAGTTGGTCCGGGTGGGTGAGCAGGGCGTGGACCGCGCCGGCGATGAGGTTGACCGTCGTCTCGTGTCCGGCGACGAGCAGCACGAAGGCCATGCCGCGCAGTTCCTCGGGCGAGAGCCGGTCGCCGTCCTCGGCGGTGGTGCGGATCAGCCCGCTGAGCAGGTCGTCCGCGGGACCGGCGGACCGCTTGTCCTCGATCAGGTCGCCCAGGTAGGCGGCGAGCCGGACGAAGGCGTCGTACTCGCTCTCGGCGCTGGTGGGCGCGACCGCCTCCGTGGACAGCGCGCGGAAGGCGGCCCGGTCCGGGCCGGGTACCCCGAGCAGCTCGCAGATGACGGTCAGCGGGAGCGGATAGGCGAACGACTCGACCAGGTCGGCGCGCCCGCCCGGGAGCATCGCGTCGAGCAGGCCGTCGGTGATCTCCTGGATCCGCGGGCCCAGTGCCGCCACGCGCCGTGGGGTGAACTCACGGGCGATCAGGCTCCGCAGTCTGGTGTGCTGCGGCGGGTCGGCGACCAGCAGATACTTGCCGATCAGCTCCTCGTCGAGGAACGTGATCCCGATCTTCTCCGCGTCCTTGGCCAGCCGTGGATCGGCCAGCGCGGCCCGCGCCTCCTCGTACCCGACCACGAGCCAGGTCTCGTGGTGCGCGTCCGGCGGTGGCAGCCGCACCCGGTGCACCGGACCGAGCGTGCGCAACTCGGCGTAGACCGGGTGCGGGTTCTCCGTGAACCCCGCCCCGTACTCCCCCAGATCGATCACGCCTTCCCCTCCCCCTCACCCCGCACAACGCACGAGCCCCCCGCTCAGTGCCCGTCCTCCTCCAGCAACCCGGCGTCGTACGTCAACAACGCCACCTGGACACGGTTGTTGAGGCCGAGCTTGGCGAGGATCCGGGAGACGTGCGTCTTGACCGTGGCGACACTCATGAACAGCTCGGTGGCGATGTCGGCGTTCGAACCGCCCCTGCCGACCGCCACGGCGACCTCGCGCTCCCGCTCGTTGAGGGCGGCGATCCGCGAACGGGCCCCGGACTTGCGGGCGTCGGCGGAGGAACCCGCGGCGTGCTCCATCAACTGGCGGGTGACGGTGGGCGACAGCACCGGGTCCCCGGCCGCCACCCGGCGCACCGCGTCCAGGATCTCCGCGGGCGGGGTGTCCTTCAGGACGAACCCGGCCGCGCCCGCCCGCAGGGCGCGCAGCACCTGTTCGTCGGCGTGAAACGTCGTCAGGACCACGACTTGGGGCGCTTTCTCCCGGGCGCGCAGCCGCTCGGTGGCGGTGAGGCCGTCGACGTTCGGCATCCGGATGTCCATCAGGACGACGTCGGGTCTCGTACGGTCCACCAGCGCCTCGACCTCGGCGCCGTCGGCGGCCTCGCCGACGATCTCGACGTCCTCGGCGCCGCCCAGCATGAGGGCCAGCCCCGCTCTCACCAGAGGGTCGTCATCGACGAGCACCAGCCGAATCGCAGTCATTCCCCCACCTAACCAGCTCCCGAGGACGCTTCTCGCCCCCTCCGCCCCTGCCCGTCCCCCCACCTGGGGCTCCACCCCGGACCCGAGCCGCGACCCGCCCGCAGCGCCCGGCGCGCGGCCCCCCTCATGGACCAGGCACAACCCACGGCAACCAGGCGACGACCCGAAACCCTCCGCCGTCCCCGGCGCCGTGCTCGAGCCGGCCGCCCGCGAGCGAAGCCCGCTCCCGCAGCCCGATCAGGCCCTGCCCGGACCCCGGCACCGACGGCACCTCTCCCGACGGCGCGGGATTGACGACGGACACGGTCAGACCGTCTCCCACCGCCCCCCGCACCGACACGGTGACCTCCGTACCGGGCGCGTGCTTGCGCGCGTTCGTCAGTCCCTCCTGGGCGATGCGGTACGCGGTGCGGCCGACGGACGCGGGCACGGCGTCCGGATCGGCGACCCGGTTGTCGAGGACCACCTTCATGCCCGCGGAGCGCGACTCCGCGACCAGCCCGTCGAGCGCCGCGAGCGTCGGCTGCGGCCGCCCCCCGTCGTCGGAGTCCGACGCGCGCAGCACTCCGATGATCTCCCGCAGATCCTGCAGGGCGTCGTGCGCGCTCTCCCGGATGATCCCCGCGGCCCGGGCGACCTCTTCCCGGGGCGCGTCGGGCCGGAACTCCAGCGCTCCGGCATGGACGCTCAGGAGCGTGAGCCGGTGTGCGAGCACGTCGTGCATCTCGCGCGCGATGGCCTCCCGGGCGAGCTGCTGGGCCTGCTCGGCCCGCAGCGCCGCCTCGGTCTCGGCCCGCCGCGCCCTGTCCCGCAGACTCAGCATGAGCTGGCGCTTGGACCGGACGAACATGCCCCAGCCGACCACCGCCGAGGTGAGCAGCACCGTGACGGCGAGGGCGGCGAGGTAGGACAGCTCGGGGT
This sequence comes from Streptomyces sp. NPDC005302, assembly GCF_040607345.1. Lineage (NCBI taxonomy): Bacteria > Bacillati > Actinomycetota > Actinomycetes > Kitasatosporales > Streptomycetaceae > Streptomyces > Streptomyces sp. NPDC005302. The sequence goes on along the minus strand of NZ_JBEXGN010000003.1, from coordinate 417,534 downwards.
CGGGCCGGAGCAGGAAGTACGCCGGGAGCAGCGCGATCTGGACGCCGGCGATCCAGGCGACGTACCGGAAGGGCCGGTGGACGGCGAGGGTGAACAGGGCGACGAGCCCGGCGCCGCCCGAGGTGGTCGAGATGAGCCCGACGGGGATCAGAGCGATGGCCAGCCCGAGCGGCCAGCGGCGCCGCAGCCAGACCGCCGCGCAGGCGAGCGCGCCGATCCACTGGTCGGCGACCGCGAGGGCGTGCGGGGTGTTGGGGTCGTCGGCCAGCGTGTTCGCCGCCGCGATACCCACTCCGACGGCCAGAAGGAAACAGCCGAAGTCGACGATCCAGTCGCGCACGGTGCGCCGGGGGCGGCCGGAGCGGCCGTTCCGCTCGGCGTCGGGATCGAGTTCGGCGGCCACGGCGGACGGCAGCAGCCACCGCCTGCCGGACAGGGTCGGCACCGGAACGTCTCGCGGCGCACGGGCCGGTTCATCACCACTCACGGTCGACAAATCTACGCAGCCGAACCCCTCGCCACCTCCCTGCGAGCGCCTTCACCGACCAAAGTCGGCCCGCTTCAGACTTTCGTCGGACCGAGGCCGGGGCACGGCCGACTTTCCGCGGCGGGGCCTCACCCCGCGGCCGATGCGCGCGAAGGGCCCGACGGGCGAGGGTCGTGCCATGAAGCAGCTGCTGGAGGTGCTCGGATTCGTCGCCCTGGTGCAGGGCGTTCTCGGCCTGGTCCAGGGGATCACCGGCCGACTGCGCGGCTGGGGACTCGTGCAGCGGTTCGACTTCCTGGACGGCTACGAGATCTACGCGGGCGCCGCACTCGTCGTCCTGGCGTTCGCCCTGTTCGCGGCCGCGGAGAGCAGCCGCACGTGAAGAGGTCCGGAGCACGCCGAAGACGGACTGCGGGGCCGGCCACCCGCAACCGCGCAGGGCCGACCCCACAGCTTCGCTCCGCTCCTCAGGCCGTCAAGCCGTCAAGCCGTCAAGGCTCAAATCGCCAGGCCATCAGGCCGCCTCACCGTCACCCCGAGCCGTGGGGACTCGGTCTCGGGCGTCAGCAGCCGAAGTCGACCAGGTCGAACGTCACGTAGTGGTCGGACGTGTAGTAGTCCTCCTGGGTCTCCTCGCCGGTGACGATGCGGCGGGCGCCCCGGGTCGATGAGCCGGGGGTGATGACCGTGTACTCGTGGTAGTACGCGGAGGACTGGGAGGGCAGGACGCCTTCGCGGTTCTGGAAGACGACGCCGTCCTGCGAGTAGGGGAAGGGACCTCCCGCGTCGATCAGGTCGAGCGTGTCGTGCGCCTGGGACGGCAGCGCGCCGTAACAGATGCTGCCGACGGAGGCCGCCGCCGCGTCGGCCGGGACCACGGCGGTGCCGCCCACGAGGAGGGCGGACATGAGGGCCACGAGGGCACCGGTGCGAGTGGTACGTGGGGGGAATCTCATGGATCCAGAATGACGCGCGTAGACCGTGGCATGTCAATGTCAAGGTGGCTGTTTTCTCCCGGCCCGCCCGATGATTTTTCCCCGAGTTAACGGCCTGCACGGTGTCCCCGCAGGGCATCCTCACGACCCCCACAACCCGCGTGCGCCCGGCGCGCCGGTCCTCGGCCGGGCCGCCCCCTCAGCCTTCGTCGGTCGAGAAGAGACCGCCCGTCGGGCCCTGCTTGTCGCCGCCCTGGGCCTTCCTCAGGGCGTTGGCGAGGCCCTCGATGGTGAGGGACTGGAGGATGACCTGGCCGTCGCCCTCCAGGGTCGCGAGCGACAGCCCCTCGCCGCCGAAGACCGCGTTCATCAGGCCCTGCCGGTTCAGGCCGCCGATGCGCTGGACGCCGTAGCGGATGCCGTCCTCGAAGGCGACGACGCAACCGGTGTCGACCTCGATGCGGCCGCCGAAGTCCGCCGGGTTCAGGTCGATGAAGTTGCCCGCGCCCGCGATGATCACTGTGCCGTGTCCGGTGAACTTCTCCAGGACGAATCCCTCGCCACCGCTGCGCCCGGTCCGGCCGCCCTGGAAGGCGATCCCGAACCGCACGCTCGACTCCGCCGCCACGAAGGCGTCCTTCTCGGCGAACCACGCGCGCGTGCCGTCCAGCTCCAGGGCGCGCATCTCGCCGGGCAGCACGCCGGCGAACCCGACGGTGCCCTCGCCGCCCACCGCCGTGAAGTACTGGAACGCCAGCGACTCACCCGCCAGGGCCCGCTGACCGGCCTGCATGGCGGTGCCCATGGCCTGGCGCAGCATGCCGCCCATGCCACCACCGCCACCGCCACCCCCACCGGCCTGCTGCGCACCGCCCCCGCCTCCGGGCGGACCGGAGAGCCGGGTCTCCATGGTCACGCCGGTCGTCTTGAACAGGAACTTCCCCGCCTCGCAGTACACGGTCTGGCCGGGGCTCAGGCTCACGACCGCCATCTGCATGGCGTTGCCGACGATCTCTTGCTGAAGGGTCACGCCGGAAGAACGAGAGAAGCGGAGCGAAGAGTTCCGGCTCATCGGGTGAGCTGCCGCCGACGGCTCATCGGTGCCTTGCCGGGCCAGGGCCCGGCGCCGGGTGCGGGGAACACGGCGTCCGTTCGCCGCCAGCTTCGCCGGCTCGCGGCCGCTGAGATGGACCCATGACCACTGAGGACATCGCGAGCGGCACGAACAGCGGCAAGGGAATCAACAACACGGAGGGCGGAGACGCGATGAAGGGAAAGGTGGCCCTCGTGACCGGGGGCAGCCGGGGCATCGGGGCGGCGACCGCGCTGCGCCTCGCCCGCGAGGGCGCGGACGTGGCCGTCACCTATGTGCGCGGCAAGGAGGCGGCGGCGGAGGTCGTACGGGCGGTCGAGGCGTTCGGCGTCCGGGGGCTCGCGCTGTGCGCGGACTCCTCGGACGCGGTCGAGGCCGGTGGGGTGGTGGACCGGGTCGTCGGAGAGTTCGGGCGGCTGGACGTGCTCGTCAACAACGCGGGCGCGGGGGTGCTCGACCCCCTGGACTCCCTGTCCCTTGCGGACGTCGACCACGTGCTCGCCGTCAACGTCCGGGGGGTGTTCCTGACCTCGCAGGCCGCCGCGCCGCACCTCGGGACGGGCGGGCGGATCATCACGATCGGCAGCTGCATGTCCCAGCGGGTGCCCGGCCCCGGCGGCACCCTCTACGCGACGAGCAAGTCCGCGCTGATCGGCCTGACCAAGGCACTCGCGCGGGAACTGGGCGCTCGCGGGGTCACCGCCAACATCGTCCACCCCGGTCCGACCGACACGGACATGAACCCGGCGGACGGCCCCTTCGCGTCCGGCCAGGTCGCGCTGACCGCCGTGGGCCGCTTCGCCGCGGCCGACGAGGTGGCGTCGATGGTCGCGTACCTGGCCGGGAGCGAGGCCGCCTACGTCACCGGGGCGGAGTTCGCCGTGGACGGCGGCCACGCGGCGTGATGCGGGCCCTCTCAGTGGCCAGGCACGCTCACCCCTGATGTCGGCCGGCACGTGAAGTGACCGGCGAGTGCCCCCGGAGGCGCGGGGGGGCGCCCCCTGGGGCACCCCGAAGGCGAGGCCCGTCCGGGCGCACCGGGCGCCGTCACGGCCTGGGGGCCGCATCGATTCCGATGCGGCCCCCAGGTGCGCGTTCATCGGCCGGGTGGGGCGGTGACGCGGTACGGCGGTCGGGCAGGGCGGTGACGCGTACCGGGGGCGGGTGGGCCGGAGGGGTCAGCCACCCAGTTCCTGGTGGCGGGCGGCCAGCCGGGAGGCGCCGTCCTCCGTCAGGGAGCCGAAGAGACGCAGCCGGGAGATGCCGCCGTCCGGGAAGATGTCCACGCGCGCATGGGTGCCGACGACCGGTGCGTCGAGGGTGAAGCGGTGATTGGTGTCGGGCTGGAGGCGGGTGCGGGGCAGGACCTCGGTCCACTCCCCCGCGTCGCCGTCGCGCACCGAGACCGACGCCCATCCGGCGCTGTTGCCCTTCAGGTACGCCGTGTCGATCTCGATCGCGCGGATCTCGGACTGGGCGACGAGCTGGTAGCGGATCCAGTCGTTGCCGTCGTCACGGCGGCGGCGGGTCTCCCAGCCGTCGTCCATCTTGCGGGAGCGGCCGGGCTGGATCGTGTTCGTGGCCGGGGAGTAGAAGCGGTCGGAGGCGTCCTCGACCTGGCCGCCGTTCTCCAGCGCGACGACGTCGAAGGCGCCGAGGACGGAGAGCCACCGCGGGTCGGGCACGACCTCGCCGTACACGCGCAGCCGGGCGATGCCGCCGTCGGGGTGCTGGTTGACGCGCAGGTGGGTGAAGCGCTGTTCGGCCAGGACGGCGAACCCGTTGGCGGCGTGGCCGCCGACCGCCGTGCGCGGTACGAGAGTCGTCCACTTCACGTCGTCCGCGAGGAGCTCCTCGGGGGAGGGCGAGCCCGGCAGTGAGGTGCCCTCGACGGACACCGCCTGCGGGTAGTTGCCGCGGAAGTGCGCCGTGTCGACGACGATGCCGCGGATCACGCCGGGGGCGCCGAGGCGGACCAGGGCCCAGTCGTGGTCCTCGGCGGTCGGCCACGGGTGCCCCGCCGAGACGCCGCGGCGCCGCCGGGTCTCCCAGCCGTCCATGATCTTGCCCTTGTGCCCGAAGTGCTCGGGGTCGAACTCGGCGGCGCCGGGCACGAGGAGGTTCTCGCGCTGGGCGAAGAACTCGTCGTTCGCCGCCACGACCCCGGCGCCGAGCTGCCGGTCGGCGAGGTTGGCGTACTGGGTGAAGGGGAACTCGGCGGTGCGGTAGTCGGCGTACGGGTCGCCGCCTCCGTAGGGATTCGCGTCTCCGGTGAAGGTGGCCAAAACGGGCGGGTTCTGCGCCGTCACGATGATCGATCTGCCTTTCGGGGGTCGGCCGTTGCGGGTGCGGGTGCCGGAGTGCGGTGCGGCGGTGGGTGGTGCGCTGCGGGGGAAGAGCGGGGCGGTGTCGACCCGCCCCATGAGGGGGCGGCGGGAGGGCCCCGGGGTCGGAGGGCCTACGGGTTCCGGGTCAGGAGCTGTCCGGTGGGCTCGGTGAACTCGCCCGCGGCGACGATGCGTTCGCCGCGCAGCCAGGTCGACTTGACGACGCCGCTGAGGGTCTTGCCGGCGTAGGCCGTGACGCGGTTGCGGTGCTGGAGCGCCGCCGGGTCGACGGTGAAGGTCTCGTCGGGGGCGAGGACGGCGAAGTCGGCGTCCCGGCCGGGCGCGATGGCGCCCTTGCGGTCGCCGAGGCCGACCAGTTCGGCCGTGCGGGAGGACATCCAGCGGACCACGTCCTCCAGGCCGTGGCCGCGCCTGCGGGCCTCGGTCCAGACGGCGGACAGGCTGAGCTGGAGGCCGGAGATGCCGCCCCACGCGGTGGCGAAGTCGTCCGTCTTGAGGTCGGCGGTCGACGGCGAGTGGTCGGTGACGACACAGTCGATGGTGCCGTCGGCCAGCGCCTGCCAGAGCAGGTCCTGGTTGGCGGCCTCGCGGATGGGCGGGCAGCACTTGAACTCGCTGGCGCCGTCCGGGACTTCCTCGGCGGTCAGGGTGAGGTAGTGCGGGCAGGTCTCCACGGTGAGCCGGACGCCGTCGGCCTTCGCGGCGGCGATCAGCGGGAGCGCGTCGCTCGACGACAGGTGCAGCACGTGCACCCGCGCGTCGAGGCGCCGGGCCTGCGCGACGAGGCTCTCGATGGCGGTGTCCTCGGCGTCGCGGGGGCGCGAGGCGAGGAAGTCGGCGTACTTCTGGCCGCCCTTCTGCGGGGCGGCGGCCAGGTGGTGCGGGTCTTCGGCGTGGACGATCAGCAGGCCGCCGAACCCCGCGATCTCGGCGAGGGAGCGGGTCAGCTGCTCCTGGTCCAGTTCGGGGAACTCCTCGACACCGGAGGGCGACAGGAACGCCTTGAAGCCGAAGACGCCCGCCTCGTGCAGCGGCCGCAGGTCCTTGACGTTGTCCGGGAGCGCGCCGCCCCAGAAGCCGACGTCGATGTGCGCCTTGGGCCGGGCGACGTCCCGCTTCGTACGGAGGTTGTCGGCCGTCGTCGTCGGCGGGAGGGAGTTGAGCGGCATGTCGACGAGGGTGGTGATGCCGCCGGCCGCCGCGGCGCGGGTCGCGGTCCAGAACCCCTCCCACTCGGTGCGGCCGGGGTCGTTCACATGGACATGCGTGTCGACCAGGCCGGGCAGCAGGACGTCGTCGCCGAAGTCCTCGAACCGGGCACCGGCCGGTACCTCGGCGTCGTGCGGAAGCACGGCCGTGATCTTCCCCGCTGCGACCGCGACCGAAGCGGCACGCGTCCCTTCGGGAGTGATGACGCGCGTCGAGCGCAGCACCAGTTCGACGTCGGACACCCGGACCCCTCTCTCTGCCGCCGTTGACCCCCGTCGACGCGGGTTTACCTCCACGTAACGAAATTCAACGTTCTGTTGAAGGAGTCTTCACTCAGACCTCCACACAGTCAAGGGCCCCCCTTCGCTCTCGACCTGCCATCCGCACACTCTGGATGTTTCCACAAAGCGGAAGTAGACTTCCGGCAAGCAGAACGTAGTGACGTACAACCAGGGAGTCAACCGACTGCCGGGTAGGCTGCGTCTCTGCCCGTCCGTCACCGGCCACCGCCCTGATCGAGAGCCTTCGGGTCATGCCTCTCGATTCTGCGCCCTGAAAGGACCGCCGCCGTGTCGCCGTCCAGCGCCAGCACCACCGACGCCGCCAAATCGCCCTCTCCCAGTGGTGGCGTCCAGTCCCTGGAGCGCGCCTTCGACCTGCTGGAGCGCATGGCGGACGCCGGGGGCGAGGTCGGCCTGAGCGAGCTCTCCGCGAGCAGCGGGCTGCCGCTGCCCACCATCCACCGCCTGATGCGCACGCTGGTGGCCTGCGGGTACGTGCGCCAGCAGACCAACCGGCGGTACGCGCTCGGTCCCCGCCTGATCCGGCTCGGCGAGTCCGCGTCCCGGCTGCTCGGCACCTGGGCCCGCCCCTATCTGGCGCGCCTCGTCGAGGAGACCGGCGAGACGGCGAACATGGCACTGCTCGACGGCGACGAGATCGTCTACGTCGCCCAGGTGCCCTCCAAGCACTCGATGCGCATGTTCACCGAGGTGGGCCGCCGGGTGCTGCCGCACTCCACGGGTGTCGGCAAGGCACTGCTGGCCCACGCCCCGGCCGACGAGGTGCGCGCGCTCCTCGCCCGTACGGGCATGCCCGCGGCGACGGACAAGACGATCACCACGCCGGACGGCTTCCTCGCCGCGCTGGAGGACGTGCGCCGCACCGGGTACGCCGTGGACGACAACGAGCAGGAGATCGGCGTCCGGTGCCTGGCCGTCCCGGTGCCCGACTCCCCCACCGCGGCGGCGATCTCCATCTCCGGTCCCGCCGGCCGGGTCACCGAGGCCGCCACCGACAAGATCGTGCCGGTGCTCCAGCAGGTCGCGGCCGAGCTGTCGCTGGCGCTGGCCAGTTCGGGCCCCGGCGCCGCCTGACCGCTCGGCCGGGCTCTCCGGCCGCCGGGGCGGTCGCCCGGCTCAGCCGTTCCCGGCCGTCACGGCGAGCGGGCCCAGCCGTCCGTCCCTCATCTCCCGCACCGCGTCCGCCTCTTCGAGGCGGGCGCGGTCGTGCGTCACGAGGACGGTGGCCGTCCCGCGCTCGCGGGTGAGCCGCAGCAGCAGGCCGAGGACGGCCGCGCCGCGCTCGTGGTCGAGGGCGCTGGTCGGTTCGTCCACCAGGAGCACGGACGGCTCGTTGACCAGGGCGCGGGCGATGTTCACCCGCTGCCGCTGGCCGCCCGAGAGCTGGTGGGGCCGGCGGTGCGCCAGGTCGCCGAGCCCGACCGACCCGAGCAACTCCCGCGCACGGGACGTCACTTGCCGCCTCCCGTCCAGGTGCCCCATGACCTGGAGCTGTTCCAGGGCGGTCAGCGAGGGCAACAGGTTCGGCTGCTGGAACACGATCCCGATCTCGCGCCGCCGCAGGACGGCCCGTTCCGCGGGGCTCAGCGTCGCCGTGTCCGTACCGCCGACGAGAACGCGCCCGTGGTCGGGGGCGATCAGGGTCGCCGCGACCGCGAGGAGGCTGGACTTGCCGGATCCCGAGGGGCCGACGACGGCGGTGGTCGTTCCGGGCGGCACGACGAGGCCGACCTCGTCCAGGGCGGTCAGGCGCCCGTCGCCGTCCGGGTAGGTGAGGGAGACGGTGTCGAGGGTCAGGCTCATGTGGGCACTTCCTGGTCTCGGTCCGGTGGTTCCGGGGCCTTCAGCGGGCGCTTCCCAGCGCGGTCAGCGGGTCGACGGCGGTGATCCGGCGGACGGAGAGACCCGCGCCGAGCGTGCCGAGGGCGATCAGCACGGCGGCGGGTACGAGCACGGTCGGACCGTCCAGGACGAAGGGGACGTCACCCCCGCGCACGAGAGCGCCGGCCCCGACGGCGAGTCCCGTGCCGAGCAGGGTTCCGCCGGTGAGCATCAGCGCCGCCTGGCCGAGCGCGTCGCGCAGCAGGTACGGCGTCGAGGCTCCCAGCGCCTTCAGGACCGCGATGTCGGGCGACCGCTGGATCGTCCAGACCGTGAAGAACGCCCCGATGACCAGCGCCGAGATGGCGAAGAGGAAGCCGCGCATGAGCTGGAGGGAGCCGTTCTCGGCCCGGTAGGAGCCGATGGCGGTGAGGGCGTCGTCCCGGCTGAGGGTCTTCGTGCCCGCGGCCCGGTCACCGGCCGCCAGGTCCGCTCCGTCGGTCCGCAGCGCGATCACGGTCGCCGGCCCGGACGGCTCGGTCCACACCACCGGGGTGTGGCTGTACGCGGCTCGGCCGGACACGGCGGCGACGGTCCGCTCGGTTCCGCCGAGCCGCACCCGGTCCCCGGGGCCGGCGGCCAGCTGGGCGGCCGCCTTCTCGGAGAGGACGACGCGTCCGGGGCCGACCCCGTCCGGCGCGATCCCGGAACCCGGCCGCACGGCGAACGACGAGACCGCGGCCGTACGGTGCCCGGCGGACGCGTTCAGCGTGCGGACGCCGATCGGCTCGGCCGAGGCGATCCCCGGCCGGCCGGCCCAGGACCGAACGGCGCGCGAGGGGACCTCGGCGCCGGTGAAGGACACCGACTGGCCGCCGGGCGGCACGGCGAAGGCGAGGTGGTCGGCGGGCAGCCCGGTGACGGCCGAGGTGTTCTCCTCGGCGAGCCCGGCGGTCAGTCCGGACAGCAGTCCCACGAGCAGGGTGATCAGGACGACCACGCCTCCCATGAGGGTGAACCGCCCCCTGGCGAACCGGAGGTCTCTCCATGCGACGAACATGCCTCCCACCCTGTGGCCGGGGCCCCGTCCCGGGCATCGCCCCCGGGCAGGGTTCCGCCGCGCCGAAAGGCGGAGAGCGACCGTGCCGGAAGGCGGACCGGCCGGGGCCGACGGCGGGGCCGAAGGGGGCGGCGGCTTTCAACCTTTCGGTTGACCGGGGTCCGCGGGGACCGGCCTACCCTGGAACGACCATGAATGTCCCCCGCAACTCCCCGGTCGTGGCCACCCTGCGCCTGTGTCTGTACGCCCTGCTCGTGGGCCTGCTGGCCCTGGCCGCCGTCCGTTCCGGGGACAGCGCCCATCCGCGGGGTGTCGTCCTGTCGGTGCTCGCCACCTGCGCCGTCTTCGCGGCGGGCGCTTTCAGCACGACGGTGCGGCGCTCCCGGCGTGCGGCCGCGGTCTGGCTGGCCGCGCTGAGCGCGAGCTGGCTGGTCCTCGTCGCGCTGTCACCGGACGCGCTGTGGGTGGCGTTCCCCCTCTACTTCCTCCAGCTGCACCTGCTGCCCGCGCGCTGGAGCGTGCCGGCCGTGACACTGACCGCCGGGGCGGCCATCGCGAGCTTCGTGGCGCACGGCGCGCCGCTCACTCCCGGGGCGTTCATCGGGCCGCTCCTCGGGGCCGCTGTCGCGGCGGCCACGGTGCTCGGCTACGAGGCGCTGTACCAGGAGAGCGAGCGCCGCCGCGCACTCATCGAGGAGCTCGTCGCCACCCGCGCGGAACTCGCCGCGGCCGAGCGCACCGCCGGCACGCTCGCCGAGCGGGAACGGCTCGCGCACGAGATCCACGACACGCTCGCCCAGGGCCTGTCCAGCATCCAGCTCCTGCTGCGGGCCGCGCAGCGCCTGCTGCCCGCGGACTCCCCGGCGGCCCCGCACCTGGAGCAGGCCCGCTCGACCGCGCAGGACAACCTCGCCGAGGCCCGCCGGTTCGTCCGCGCGCTCACGCCTCCGGGGCTGGACGGCGGCTCGCTCGGCGCGGCACTGGAGCGGCTGTGCCGTGCGGCCGCCGTGGACGCCCCCGCGGTGCGCTTCTCGGTGAGCGGGCCACCTGCCGCGCTCCCGACCCCCTACGAGGTCGCCCTGCTACGGATCGCGCAGTCGGCGCTCGGCAACACGCTGCGGCACGCGCGGGCGGACCGTGCGGAGATCACCCTCAGCTTCATGGACACCGCCGTCGCCCTGGACGTGGTCGACGACGGCGTCGGCTTCGCTCCCGGTGCGGTCGGACCGCGCCCGGACGGGACGGAGGCGGACCGGACGGACGGGGGCTTCGGGCTGCCCGCGATGCGTTCGCGCGCAGAGTCGCTGGGCGGCACGTTCACCGTCGAGTCGGCGCCCGGGCAGGGGACGGCGGTGGCGGTCACCCTGCCGCTGCCCGCCCCGCCGGAGTCCGCCGGGAACGCGTCCACAGGCCGCGGCCGTCTTCTCCGGCCGCACAGCGTCGGGAGCCCCGCATGACCGTCCGGCTGCTGCTCGCGGACGATCATCCGGTCGTCCGCGCCGGGCTGCGGGCCGTGCTCTCCGCGGAGCCGGACTTCGAGATCGTCGCGGAGGCGCCGACGGCGGAGGAGGCGGTGGACCGCGCCGGGGCGGGTGGAGTGGACGTCGTCCTCATGGACCTGCAGTTCGGGACCGGCCTGCACGGCGCCGAGGCCACCGCGGCGATCACGGCGCGCCCCGGCGCCCCGCGGGTCCTGGTCCTCACGACGTACGACACCGACGCGGACATCCTCGCCGCCGTCGAGGCGGGCGCCTGCGGCTACCTCCTCAAGGACGCCCCGCCCGAGGAGCTGTCGGCGGCCGTACGCACGGCCGCCTCGGGTCACTCGGCGCTCGCTCCGACGGTCGCCGACCGCCTCATGGACCGGATGCGCACCCCGGCCGCCGCGCTGAGCCGCCGCGAGCTGGAGGTCCTCGAACTGGTCAAGGACGGCCTCTCGAACCAGCAGATCAGCAAGAAACTGTTCCTGAGCCAGGCCACCGTGAAGTCCCATCTGGTGCACATCTACGCCAAGTTGGGCGTCGACTCCCGCACGTCGGCGGTGGCGGCGGCCACCGAGCGGGGCGTCATCCGCAGACGGGGCTGAAGCGCCGGCCGCGCGGTGGCGCCGCCGGCGCGTCAGCGGCGGTTCTCTCGCGGGGGCTCCCCGAAGAGGTCGACCGCGTCACGGACGTCCGCGAGGCGGGTCGCGAGGGCGCTGACCGAGCCGATCGAACCGGCGATCAGTAAGAGCGAGCGGCGCAGCCGGGGTGTCTCGGGGAGGCCGCCGGCGGCCATCGCGGCGAGCGCGGCCAGTTCGTCCTCGGCGATGCCGCGGTCCGGGAACTCCGCCGGATGCGCGGCGAGTTCACGGCGCAGCCGGGAGACGGCGGTGCGCAGTTCCGCCACTCTCGGATCCTCGTCGCTGCCCGTCACTGGTCTCTGCCCCAAGCTCCGCAACACAGCTCTCCCCCTCGCACGCCGTTGTGCGTCGGTCCTTCCCGCGTCGGCCCCGCACCCCGCGGCGGTGGCCGGGCGCCCGGATCCTGTCGTCACAACCTCGTCTGCCCGTCGACGCCATGCACGAACTCCGGGCGAACGACGGGGATGTGACGACAGGCCCCAGGGACGCGGGCCAGTAAACGCCCTCCGGTGCGCCGGGCGCCACTGCCCGGACCGAAATTCAGCCCGGGGACATCGCGGGCGACGGCCCGGGTTCCGAGGCACACCGGGGGCATGTCCGGTATGCAGGGGACATGACGGAGAACAAGAACCAGGTGGTCGGGCTGCTGTTGGCCGCCGGTGGCGGGCGGCGCCTCGGGGGTCGCCCCAAGGCACTCCTGTCCCACCGGGGACGCCCCCTCGTCGAACACGCGGTCGAGGTGTTGCGGGCCGGCGGCTGCGGGAGCGTCCATGTCGTCCTGGGCGCACAGGCGAAGGAGGTCCGGGAACGGGCCGCGCTGTCCGGATGCGTGCTCGTGGACAACCCCGACTGGGAGGAGGGCATGGGCTCCTCGCTGCGGGCGGGCCTCGGCTCGCTGGCGGACTCCGGAGCACGCGCGGCGCTGGTGTCACTGGTCGACCAGCCGGGGATCGGCCCGGAGGCGGTGGCCCGGGTGCTCGGGGCGTACAGCTCGCCGCGGACGCTCGCCGCGGCGGCGTACGACGGGGAGCGCGGCCATCCGGTGCTCTTCGGCGCCGGCCACTGGGCGGGGATCGCGGAGAGCGCCAGCGGCGACCGGGGTGCGCGCGCCTACCTGAAGGCCCACCAGGACGCGATCACACTCGTGGAGTGCGGCGATGTCGCGCAGGCCTTCGACATCGACACGGAGGCCGACCTGGTCCACCTTGAGTGAACGGGATGGCACTGAGCGCCACCTTCTGTCGACTCAGAGAATCTCGACATCAACAAACCATTGAACTTCCACCATGAGGAAACTAGTATCCACTGATCAGAAGCGCCCCGCCGTGTCGAGGGCGCCCGGCGCCGTTCCCCCGCGCCCTGGCACCGGGTGCCACGGCGCGTCGACGCCGCCGTGATCCACCCGTACAGCCCGTAGCAGCCCGCACGTAGTTCGCTGAAGGAAGTGACAGCTCATGTCCGCACCAGCGCCGTCCCCGCTGGCCATCGTCGACGCCGAGCCCCTGCCCCGGCAGGAAGAGGTCCTCACCGACGCGGCCCTCGCCTTCGTGGCCGAGCTGCACCGGCTGTTCACGCCCCGGCGTGACGAGCTCCTCGCCCGCCGTGCCGAGCGCCGCGCCGAGATCGCCCGCACCTCCACCCTCGACTTCCTCCCGGAGACCGCCGCCATCCGCGCGGACGACTCCTGGAAGGTCGCCCCCGCTCCGGCCGCGCTGAACGACCGCCGCGTCGAGATCACCGGCCCCACCGACCGCAAGATGACCGTCAACGCCCTCAACTCCGGTGCCCGCGTGTGGCTCGCGGACTTCGAGGACGCCTCGGCTCCCACCTGGGAGAACGTGATTCTCGGTCAGGTCAACCTGATCGACGCGTACACCCGGAACATCGACTTCACCGACCCGAGGTCGGGCAAGTCGTACGCCCTCAAGGCGGACGAGGAGCTCGCGACGGTCGTCATGCGTCCGCGCGGCTGGCATCTGAACGAGCGTCACCTCGTCGCCGCCGACGGCACCCCCGTGCCCGGCGCGCTGGTCGACTTCGGCCTGTACTTCTTCCACAACGCGCAGCGGCTCATCGACCTCGGCAAGGGCCCGTACTTCTACCTGCCGAAGACGGAGTCGCACCTCGAAGCCCGCCTGTGGAACGACGTGTTCGTCTTCGCGCAGGACTACGTCGGCGTCCCGCAGGGAACGGTCCGCGCCACCGTCCTGATCGAGACGATCACGGCCGCCTACGAGATGGACGAGATCCTCTACGAACTCCGGGACCACGCGGCCGGGTTGAACGCCGGCCGCTGGGACTACCTGTTCTCCATCGTCAAGAACTTCCGCGACGGCGGCGCCAAGTTCGTCCTGCCGGACCGCAACGCGGTCACGATGACCGCGCCGTTCATGCGCGCGTACACCGAACTCCTCGTCCGCACCTGCCACCGGCGCGGCGCTCACGCGATCGGCGGCATGGCCGCGTTCATCCCCTCGCGCCGGGACGAGGAGGTCAACAAGGTCGCCTTCGAGAAGGTCAAGGCCGACAAGGACCGTGAGGCCGGCGACGGTTTCGACGGCTCGTGGGTGGCCCACCCCGACCTCGTCCCGATCGCGATGGCCTCCTTCGACGCGGTGCTCGGCGACCGGCCGAACCAGAAGGAGCGGCTGCGCGAGGACGTGTCGGTGGCCGCCGGCGACCTGATCGCGGTCGACTCGCTCGACGCCAGCCCGACGTACGACGGCCTCGTCAACGCCGTCCAGGTCGGCATCCGTTACATCGAGGCCTGGCTGCGCGGGCTCGGCGCGGTCGCGATCTTCAACCTCATGGAGGACGCCGCCACCGCCGAGATCTCGCGCTCGCAGATCTGGCAGTGGATCAACGCCGGTGTCGTCTTCGAGCACGACGGGCGGACCGTGGCGGCCACTGCGGAGCTGGCCCGCGAGATCGCCGCGCAGGAGCTCGCGGACATCCGCGCCGAGATCGGCGAGGAGGCCTTCGCGGCCGGCTCCTGGCAGCAGGCGCACGACCTGCTCCTGAAGGTCGCGCTGGACGAGGACTACGCGGACTTCCTCACGCTGCCCGCCTACGAGCAGCTGGCCGGCTGAGTCCGCTCACGGCGCCGTACGGTCCGAGTGGCCCAGGGATCTCTCCGGGGCCACTCGGTCGCGTACCAGGCGCTTGACCGCCGTGGGTTCGGGGAAGCCCTGCTCGCGGCGGTCCCACACCACCTCGTCGTTGACCCGGACGACGAAGACGCCGCCGGTGCCCGGCTTCAGGGACAGCTCGTCCAGCTCCGTCTCGAAGGTGGTGAGCAGCTCCTGGGCCAGCCACGCCGCGCGGGGAAGCCAGCGGCACTGCGTGCAGTACTCGATCTGCACGCGCTGGGTGTCCGTCATCCGGTCCGCCGTCCGATCCGTCATCCGAGGTGTACCGACCAATCCTGTTCCGCCGCGGGTTTGCCATGCAGGTCAGGGACGCGTTTGAGCCAGTCCGGGCGGCCCTGCTGGGTCCGCTCCGCGCGGTCGGCGTCCTCGGCGGCGAGCTGTTCACGGCTCGGGAAGTCCGTGGGGAGCCACGCGGCGGACGCCCTCGCGCGCGCGAGGAGATAGCCGACGTACGCCTCGCGCAGGGCGTCGGGGCTCGCGAAGCCCGGCTCGTCCGTGAGCCAGGCGTCGGGCACCTGCGCCAGCACCGCGCGCAGCAGTTCCGCGGTGACCTTCGGCGCGAGTTCGGCGTCGGCGGCGCGGGTGTCCGGGCCGTAGCCGCCGAGCGCGTGGCTCCTGAAGTCGTAGGCCTTGTCCGGCGCGGAGGCGTCCCAGCGGTGGTGGAAGACGAGGGCCGCGCCGTGGTCGATCAGCCACAGCCGGGGCGGCGCGACGCCGAGGGTGGGCCACACCATCAGGTTCGAGCTGTGCACGGTGCGGTCCACGTTGACGGTGAGGGCGTCCAGCCAGACCACCCTGCCCGCCTCCAGCGGGTCGACCGGGAACGCCCGCGCGACCTCGGGGGTGAAGTCCCGCGCGCCCGGCAGATAGTCCATGCCGAGGTTGAGCCCGGCGCTGGCCCGCAGCAGGTCCTGGACCTCCTGGTGGGGTTCGTGGCCGCCGACCGCCGGGTCGAAGTCGACGAGGACCAGCTCGGGGAAGCGCAGCCCGAGGGCGCGCGCCAGTTCTCCGACGACGATCTCGGCGACCAGCGCCTTGCGGCCCTGGGCGGCGCCGGTGAACTTCACGACATAGGTCCCCAGGTCGTCGGCCTCGACGACTCCGGGCACGGAGCCGCCCGCCGTCAGCGGGGTCACGTATCGAACAGCAGTCACGTCGCGCAGCACACTGGCCACTGTAAAACAGCCGGGCCCTTCGCCCGCCGGCCGCGTGCCGCGCCTAGCGGGGCGGGGCGGAGCGGGGGCGGCCCTCGGAACCGGGCCGTCCCCGTCGGCGGGGTGCGCAACCGCCCGCACCCCGCGCCCAGCGTCCCCTCAGGGGATCAGCTCACGGTGAGGTCGTCGCCGTGGACCGCGCCCTGGCCGTACCAGCCGTGCAGGTACACGGTCACGGTTCCGGAGGTGCCCGTCGTGAACGGCACCGAGACCTTCGTCCAGGTACCGGACGAGGCCCAGCCGCTGGCCGTCGCGCCTCCGCTCACGCCAAGGTAGGCGTAGGAGCCCTGCACCCATCCGCTGAGGGTGTACTTCGTCTTCGGCAGCAGCGTCAGCGTCTGTCCGCACTGGCCGGTCGCCGAGGAGGTGGGCACGGACTCCAGGGCGTGGGTGCCGGTGTGCGCCGTCGTGCCGGTGATCCCGCTGCCCGCGGCACAGGTCCACGGGGCGAGCGAGCCGGTCTCCAGACCGCCGTTGACGACGGCGCCGCCGTCACCGCCGCCCGCGCCGGTGACGGTCAGGGTGAGCGTCGCCGTGTGCGAGGTGGAGCCCGCCGTACCGCTGATCGTCAGGGGGTAGGTCCCCGGTGCCGTGGCCGACGTGGTGGTCACCGAGAGCCGGGAGGTCGCCCCGGTCGTGACCGAGGCCGGGCTGAGCGTGGCGGTCACTCCCGTGGGGGCACCCGTCACCTTCAGGGCCACCTGCTGAGCCGAGCCGGAGACCACCGAGGTGGAGACGGTGGCCGAGGTGCTGCCGCCGGGAGCGACCGAGGCCGCGCCGGGGGCGACGGCCACCCCGAAGTCGTCGGAGACCGGCGTGCCGGGCCCGTTGAAGTCGGCGAAGGCGTGGCTGAAGGCCCAGGTGTCCTGCGCGATGCCGGAGCACGTGTCGCTGCCGCCGGTGCCGGGGCAGCCGCCGTTGTCCCGCTGAAGGGCCCAGAACGAGAGGGTGTTGATCCCCTGCGTCTTCGCCCAGGAGTCGACCGCCGCCGCGTCGGCGGTGGTGAACGTCTCCGCCGCGCCGAAGTCGTCGATGCCCGGCATCTCGATGACGCCGATCGAGGCCCAGATCTGTGCGGGCGTCAGTTCCGGATGCAGGGTCGCGAGTTGGCTCGCCAGCCCGGCCGTCGCGGTCTTCGTGTCGTCCGCCATGTGGTGCGTGGCATTGTCGTAGTAGTCGAACGTCATGAGGTTGACGACGTCGATGCGGGCGCCCGCGGTCTTCGCGCTCTTCAGCACCTTCAGACCGCTGGCGGCCAGGCCACTGGTGGTGGTCGGGAGGGTGTACGAGAACTGGACGGCCCGTCCGTTGGCGGCGGCCCAGTCCTGCAC
Source organism: Streptomyces sp. NPDC005302 (assembly GCF_040607345.1). Classification (NCBI taxonomy): domain Bacteria; kingdom Bacillati; phylum Actinomycetota; class Actinomycetes; order Kitasatosporales; family Streptomycetaceae; genus Streptomyces; species Streptomyces sp. NPDC005302. The sequence continues at coordinate 400,463 of NZ_JBEXGN010000003.1, read as the reverse complement.
CTTCTTGATCGCCTGGTTGCGGCGGTCGATGCCGGCCGTGTTCGTGAGGGAGTTGTCCTCGACGTCCAGGTCGATGCGCGGCACGTTGTAGGTGCTGATGACCTTCTCGAACGCCGCCGCGATCGCGTCCACGTCGGTGCAGCTGTCGGCGAGTTCGGTGCCGCCGTTGTCCGCGGCGTAGCCGCCGAAGGACGGGATGGCGTTGCCGCCGCGGGCCTGCAGGTCGGTGATGTCGCTGCCGAACGCCGCCTGGCCGACCGGCAGGGAGGTGTCGCCGTCCCAGTAAGGGGTGCAGGAACCCTTCTTCTCGGTCTGCAGGAACGCCAGGGTCAGGTAGCGGTTGCCGGACGCCGCGGCCAGGTCGGAGGGGTCGTCCGGCTGATAGGTCTCGAAGTACGGCGCGACCACGTGGGCCGGCAGAGGGGCGGCGTCGGCGTGGGCCGGTGCGGCGGTGGCGAGCAGGGCGCCGGCCCCGGCGAGCAGCGCTGTCAGCGCGGCGAGGGGGCGGGTGGTGACGGCTGGTCTCACGGAGACTCCCGGCAATGGGGGGTGGAGGTGCGGGGAACCGCCCTGCGCGCCGGGGCGGACTGCGAGCGGCCCCATGATTGGTCTGGACCAACCGGGTGGTCAAGACGTCGCGTCCACACGCCACTTCGGCCGACGCGCTCACCTGCGGCTGAAGGGAATCCCGTTGCCCGTTCAGCGGAAAAGCTTTACCTCGCGGACCGGCGTCACAGGGCGGCCAGCGGGTTCGGCAGCGGCACATAGCGGGCGTCCGCGCCGTCCGCGCCCGTCCAGCGGAGCAGCAGGTTGGTCTTGCCGGGCAGGGTGGGCGAGTTGAGCAGGGCGGCGATCTCGGGGAGATCCCCGTCCGAGTCGTGGCGCAGGAGTTCCGCCCGTACGGCGGGCCAGGGGTCCACGCCGGGGAACCGCTCGGCGAGCAGCGCGGCCAGCTCGGCGACATTGTTGACGACCAGGCAGTACACGAGCCGTTCCCAGCCCGCCTCGCGGGTCACGCCGGGCAGCAGTTTCACGCCTTCCGCGTCCCGGAACAGGGCCTGGACGGGCCGTCCCGCCGCGTCGACGGCCACGACCGTGTTCTGCAGGTGCGCTTCGACGACGACGCCGTGCCGGGCGAACGCCTCCAGGACGGGGGGCACCACCTGACGGAGGTACGCGGCCCACCACTCCGCGGGGTCGGTGAACCGGTCGAGCGGGTTGCCGTCGAAGCCCTCCACCAGGGCGGCGGCGAGCAGGGGGGTGGCGCCGGGGACGAGGTGGCCGGCCAGTCCGTCGCGGACCAGGACGGCGAGTTCCTCGAAGGCGAAGCCGGCGGTGCGGTAGCCGCGGTCGCTCAGCCAGGCGGCCGGCCCCTGCCCGGCGGCGAAGGCGGCGGCGGTCGCCGCGTCCGTGGCGCGCAGTTCGACCAGGTCGTGGCGCCACAGCCGGCGGATGTCATTGGTGATCCGCACGTCGAGGCTGAACTTGACGAACACGTCGTCCTCGGGCGCGTAGAGCGTGCGGATGGCGGCGGTCGGCCACAGGGAGCGGGCGGTGCGTCCCAGCCGCAGCAGCCGGCCGTCGGCGAATGCCTCGCGGATCTGCGGGGAGGATTCGGTGAGGGCGAGCTGCCAAGGGTGGGCGGGCAGCAGCCGGTAGCCGGGCGGGGCATCGCCGAAGGCGTCCAGGGCGGTCGTGTCGCCGTCCTCGACGACGGCGTCCTCGCGCACCGCGAGGAGGTCCAGGGGGAAGGCGGCGTACGCCTCGGGGGCGTACGGCAGCCAGTCGGCGACCGGCCCGCCGCCGCGGACCTTGGGCGCCGGGTGGTGCGGGTGGCCGAGGACCAGGGACTGCTCGGAGCGGCGGTACGGGTCCTCGGGCGGTGTCGTCCGCGCGCGGGCGCGCAGCAGCGCGGCGACGACGTCCCGGCTGCCGGTCATCTCGGCGGGCAGCTCGGAGTTGGCGACGCCGGTGGCCCGGAACAGTGCGTCGGCCGTGAGCCGGACCAGCTCCGCGTGGCCGAGCGGGCGCCAGTCCCCGTCGGCGTACACCTCGGGTTCGACGGGGCGCCGGGTGCCCCGTACCCGCAGCAGGGTGCCGTCGGCGGGCAGGCGGTGGACGCCCGGTTCCGGTGTGGGATCCGCGACTTCGCGAAGGAGACAATTGAGCAACGGCGCGGCGGCGTACGCGTCGGCGGCCTCGTCCGTGTCGCCCCTGGTGAGCGGGGGGAACACGGTCGGCTTGAAGTCCACGCGATCCATCCGGTCCGTTCGATCCATACGGTGCACTGGTGATCAGTATGTCTGCCCCGGCGGACGACCGCGACGCCGTCCCGTACCCAAGGAGCCCGCCCGTGCCCCGTCCCTCCACGCCCGACACCGAGGCCGCGTTCGCCGAGGAACTGAGCGGTGTGCGCCCCGAACTGTCGGTGCCGTACGCGGCCGCGCTGCCCGGCGCCCGGGCGGCCGTGCTGACCCGGCTGTGGCGCGCGCTGGCGTACGAGCCGCTCCCGTGGATCGCCGGCCGGTCCGGCGGCACCGGTGACCGTGCCGGTGAGGGCCTGACGGTGCGGCTGCGGGACGGCCGCCGGCTGCACGGACCGCGCCCCGACCCGTACGCGACCGACGGGTACGTCGGCGAAGTGCGGCTCGACGGGAAGCCGTACGAGCGACCGGAGCGGCTCGTGGACGCCCTCGGTGTCCCGCACGGAGCGGCCTTCTCGGCCGAACTCGGCAACAGCGTCGCCTCCTTGGCGCTGTCGCGGGCCGACCGGGTGACCGGGCTCCCCGGGGTGTCCGCGGCGAGCTGGGAGTGGGAGCAGCGGATCGTGGACGGTCATCCGTACCATCCCAACTGCCGCTCCCGGCCGGGGTTCTCGGTGGCCGAGCAGTTCGCCTACGGACCGGAGCACCGGCCGTCGGTGCGGCTCGGTCTGGTGGCTGCGGACGACGCTCTCGTGACGGGCGAGTGGCCGAAGTGGCTGCGGGACGGGGAGCGGGTGCTGATCCCCGTGCATCCCTGGCAGGCCGCGCACGTGCTCGACACGGAGGTCCAGGAGGGCTTCCCCGCCCGCCCGTTGATGTCGCTGCGCACCCTCGCCGTGCCCGACGGGCCGCATGTGAAGACGGCGTTGAGCTCCCGGCTGACCTCGTCGGTGCGGGACATCTCGGTGTACTCGGTCCGGACGGCGGAGGCGGTCTCGGCGTTCATGGAGGTCCTCACGGCCCGGCTGGACGCGCCGCTGCACATCACCCGCACGCTCGGTGCGGCCTCCGCGGGTGTCGCCGACCTCGCCGCGGTCGTGCGGGAGTCCCCCGACGAGTACGCCGGCGAGGGCGAGAGCTGCGTCCCGGTGGCCGCTCTGCCGTTGACCCGGCTGCCCGAAAAGGCCGCGTGGCTGGCCGAGTTCACCCGGCTCGTCCTCGAAGTGGGGCTGCGGCTGCTGGAGCTGGGCGTGGCACTGGAGGCGCACGGCCAGAACCTGCTGGTGGTACTGGACGGCGCGGGCGCCCCGGTGCGGCTCGTCTACCGCGACCTGGCCGACATCCGGGTCAGCCCGGCCCGGCTGGCCCGCCACGGCGTCTCCGCCCGCGGTCTGTCCGGCCGCATCGTCACCGACGACGAGACCGCGCTGCGCCGCAAGCTCTTCGGCTCGCTCGTGGGCGGCGCGCTCGGCGCGACGGCGGGCTCGGCGGCCGCGCTCCGCGAAGCGCTGGAGACGGTCGCGCCCGGCCTTCCGCGCACGGCGGACCTGTCCGCGCTCCTGAGTGAGCCACTTCCCACCAAGGCCCTCACCTTGATGCGTCTCTCCCCCAACACCCCTGGTGACCAGTGGACATTGCTGCCGCAGCCGCTCGGAGGACCCCACCCGTGGTGAGACGCGGCCCCTCTCGTTTTGAAGCGCGGCACCTTTGATCAATAGGATCCGCCGATGATCACAAGACAACGGCTGGCGGCGGGCGTCTGCGCCCTGCTCGCCGCCCTGACCGCGGGGATCGCGTTCCCGACCGGAGCTGTCGCCGACGAAACCACGGCGGCCGCGCCCAAGGTCGAGCTGCTGCTGGACGTCAGCGGCTCGATGCGCGCCCGGGACATCGACGGCGAGTCGCGGATGTCCGCGGCGAAGCAGGCGTTCAACGAGGTGCTCGACGCGACGCCGGAGGAGGTGCAGCTCGGCATCCGCACGCTCGGGGCCAACTACCCCGGGGACGACCGCAAGACGGGCTGCAAGGACACGGCCCAGCTGTACCCGGTGGGGACACTGGACCGCACCGAGGCCAAGACCGCCGTCGCGACCCTCAACCCGACCGGCTGGACCCCGATAGGCCCCGCCCTCCTGAAGGCGGCCGACGACCTTCAGGGCGGTGAGGGCACCCGGCGGATCGTGCTGATCAGCGACGGCGAGGACACCTGCCAGCCCCTCGACCCGTGTCAGGTGGCCCGCGAGATCGCGGCCAAGGGCATCGACCTGACGATCGACACCCTGGGCCTGGTCCCCAACCTCAAGGTGAGCAGGCAGCTGAGCTGCATCGCCGAGGCGACCGGGGGCACGTACACCTCGGTGGAGCACAAGGAGCAGCTCAGCGACCGCGTCAACCAGTTGGTGGACCGCGCCGCCGATCCCGTGGTGAAGCCGGTGGCCCTGAAGGGTGCCGACTCGTGCACCGCGGCGCCCGCCGTCAAGTCGGGCATCTACACCGACCGCGAGGAGTTCGCCCAGCACCGCTGGTACCGCGTTGAGGTCGCGCCCGGCAAGGAGCTCCGCGCCTCGGTGAGCATCGCGGCCGACCGTCGGGTCAACCCCGACTACGGGGTACTGCTGCGGGCCGTCACCGTGCACGGCCGGGAGATCGTGCGCGGCGAGTCCGCCGGGAACGGCCGCACGGACGTCGTCTCGACCGGCCTGCGCTACCCGAAGGCGGAGAGCGACGACGAGAACGCGCCCGCCGAGGTCGTGTGCCTGCAGGTGTCCAACTCCTTCTCGGCCGCGTCCGGCGTGAAGACCACGCCCGGGCTGCCCCTGGAACTCACCGTCGACGTCGTCGACGGCCCGGACCAGGCGAGCGACGTGGCCTCCTTCGGCCTCGGCCGCGGCTGGTGGCTGCTCGGCGCCCTGGTGCTGGCCGGCTTCCTCGCCGGTCTGCTGTGGGGCTGGATCTCCCGTTGGCGGTTCTCGGTCTGGAGGACCAACTGATGTGTATCCGACGTGTACTGAGCACCGCCGCCCTCCTCGCGGGGGTCGTGGCGGCACCCGCGCTGCTCGGCGTGGCCGCCTCCCCGGCGTTCGCCGACTCCTCGCCGTCCGCGAGCCCCTCGGGCGACGACTCCGCGCCCACCGAGGCCGGGACGTCGTTCCGTACGGCGACCGAGGTCGAGCAGGGCCGGCAGGCCACGGCCGGCGCCTCCGCGGGTGACTACCTGTACTGGCAGTTCCCCGCGGACGCCGGGCAGCGGCCCACCGTGAAGGCGACGGTGAAGCTGCCCGAGGCGTCCAAGCGCGGCGCCTCCGAGACCTGGCAGATCGACGTGTACGACGGTCTGCGGCGCCGACAGGCCTGCCAGTACGGGGCGCAGACCCGCACGGCGGGGCCGGACGCCTCCTCCGTGGAGCTGTCCTGCACTCTGCGCACCGTGCGCGCCTGGGCGGAGACCTGGGCCAACGACCCGCTGCCGGGCACCTATTACGTCCGGCTCACCGCCACCGGTCTCGGCGGGGCCGACCTGGGTCTGCCGACGAGCGCGGAACTCCGCGTGGACTCCAAGGACATCGGCGGTTCCGCGGCGGTCGACGGCTCGCTCGCAAGGCCGTTGGTTCCGGGCATCGCCGTGACCTCGGAGAAGTCCGACGACGGCGCCGAGGAGGGTGCCGACTCCAAGACGGCGACGCTGTCCTCGCTGCGGCCCGACACCTCCGGCTGGTGGTCCGACCGCTGGGTGTGGACCGGCATCGGCGGTGTCCTCGCGGCCCTCGCGGGCATCTGGGGCCACTCGCTGACGCGCGGCAGGGGACGCCCGTCCCGGATTCCTCCGGGCGCCTGATCCGCAGGCCGTCGACCGGGGCCCGCGCCGCTCTCCGCCAGAGAGCTGCGCGGGCCTCTCGCTTCCGGCTCACGGCATCACTTCCGGGACACGGGACGCCTCACGCCTCGCGCAGTTCCTTGGCCAGGGGTCCGTCGCCCGTCACCTCTGCCCGGCCCTCCCGCAGCAGATCGGCCAGCGTGGCCTCGCCGCGGCTCACCGCCTCGCACGTCCGCGTGTCCAGCGTCAGCCGGGCGTCCGGCTCCCCGGGTGCCTCGCCGTCGGCGTAGGGCGGCGCGTCCCCGTCACCGAGCCGCACGTGGAACCGCCCCTCGTCCAGGCGGACTTCGAGCAGCCCCTGCCCCACTCCCAGCGCCCGCAGCCCTCGCAGCAGCGGCAGCGCGAACCAGTGCGCCCGTACGGCGTCGGTGGGCCGTCGCTCGTCGAGCGCGGGCGCGCCCCACTCCCCGAGGGCCTGGAGGACCGGCAGCAACTCCGCGCCGCGTCCCGTCAGTTCGTAGACGTAGGCGGCGCCGGGCGGCGGCAGGCGGCGGCGGGTGGTCAGGCCGTCGCGTTCCATCTCCTTCAGCCGGGAGGCGAGCACGTCGGTGCTGACGCCGGGCAGATCGGCGTGCAGGTCGGTGTAGCGGCGCGGGCCGCCGAGCAGTTCGCGGACGATCAGGAGGGTCCACCGGTCCCCGACGGCGTCGAGGGCACGGGCGGCGGAACAGTACTGGTCGTAGCTTCGGCGCGGTGACATGCGACGCAGTCTAGCTATCTTGTTGGACTTTCCAAGCTCCTACTTGGTAAAACCAAGCAACACCACAACCGGAGGGCGCAGCGCATGGAGTTCCGGCAGTCGAGCAAGCTCAGCGAGGTCTGTTACGAGATCCGCGGCCCGGTGATCGAGCAGGCCGACGCACTGGAGGCGGCGGGCCACAGCGTGCTGCGCCTCAACACCGGCAACCCGGCACTCTTCGGTTTCGAGGCACCGGAGGAGATCCTCCAGGACATGATCCGGATGCTGCCCCGAGCGCACGGCTACACCGACTCCCGCGGTGTCCTGTCCGCCCGCCGCGCGGTCGCGCAGCGCTACCAGGACCGGGGTCTCACCGTCGACGTGGACGACGTCTTCCTCGGCAACGGCGTGTCCGAGCTGGTCTCCATGGCCGTCCAGGCCCTCGTCGAGGACGGCGACGAAGTCCTCATCCCCGCACCGGACTTCCCCCTGTGGACGGCCGTCACCACCCTCGCCGGCGGCAAGGCGGTGCACTACCTCTGCGACGAACAGGCCGACTGGTACCCGGACCTGGACGACATGGCGTCGAAGATCACCGACCGGACCCGCGCGGTCGTCATCATCAACCCCAACAACCCGACGGGCGCCGTCTATCCGAAGGAGATCGTCGAGGGCATCCTCGACCTCGCCAGGCGGCACGGCCTGATGGTGTTCGCGGACGAGATCTACGACCAGATCCTGTACGACGACGAGGTACACCACTCCGCCGCGGCCCTCGCCCCCGACCTGGTCGTCCTCACCTTCTGCGGTCTGTCGAAGACCTACCGCGTCGCCGGTTTCCGGTCCGGCTGGCTGGTCGTCACCGGCCCCAAGCAGCATGCCCGGAGCTATCTGGAGGGGCTGACGATGCTGGCCTCCATGCGGCTGTGCGCCAACGCTCCGGCGCAGTACGCCATCCAGGCCGCGCTCGGCGGCCCGCAGTCGATCCACGAACTGACCGGGCCCGGCGGACGGCTGCGCGAGCAGCGCGACCGCGCGTGGGAGAAGCTCAACGAGATCCCGGGCGTCTCGTGCGTCAAGCCCAAGGGCGCCCTGTACGCGTTCCCGCGCATCGACCCGGCGGTGCACCCGATCCACGACGACGAGAAGTTCGTCCTCGACCTGCTGCTGCGCGAGAAGATCCAGGTCGTCCAGGGCACCGGCTTCAACTGGCCGCGCCCGGACCACTTCCGCATCCTCACCCTCCCGCACGCCGACGACCTGGACGCGGCGATCAGCAGGATCGGACGGTTCCTCGGCGGGTACCGGCAGTAGAGCCGGCCCGGTGGTCCCGGTAGGGCCGACCGGAGGAGCCGGTGCTGCGTTCCCGCCCGGTCGGTGACACCGTACGGGGGACAGCATCTGACGCAGGGACGGAAAGGGTGCGGCGATGGGTGACCTGCTCCTCGTACGGCACGGTGAGACCGAGTGGTCGATGTCCGGACGGCACACGGGGTCGACCGATGTCCCGCTGACCGACAACGGCCGGGAGCAGGCGCGGCGGCTCGCCCCGCTGATCGCCCGGCACCACATCGCGGCGGCGTTCGTCAGCCCGATGCGGCGGGCCCGGGAGACGGCCCAGCTGGCCGGCGTCGGCGGTGCCCGCGTGGACGCCGACCTCTCCGAGTGGGACTACGGCGGGTACGAGGGCATCACGACCGTCGAGATCCACCGCGAGCGGCCCGACTGGTTCCTGTTCACCGACGGCGTCACGGCCGGACCCGCGGAGCATCCCGGGGAGAGCCCGGAGGACGTCGGGGCGCGCGCCGAACGGATGCTGGCCAGGATCGACGCGGCGCTCGCCGAGTCCGAGGGCAGCGTGGTCGTCGTCTCGCACGGCCATTTCCTGCGGGTGCTGACCGCGCGGCGTCTCGGCCTGACCGCCCAGTGCGGCGCGCTGTTCCAGCTCGGCACCGGGACGATGAGCCGGCTGAGCACCGAGCACCGGCGGCATGTGGTGGCCGGGTGGAATGTCAGACCCGACGCGTACTGTTCCCATGGTCCGCTCACCCCCGCCGGGGAGCTGCCCGAGCAGCAGTGACCTGCGGCGGAGGCGGACCGCCGTGGCACCACCGGGTGGAGGGAGCGCGCCGTGACACGACCGCCGACCGCCGCGCAGCGGCGCCTGATCGAGGCCGCCGATCCCGTGACCGGACGGCTGCGGGGAACCGAGACGCAGCTCGCCGCGCTGGTGAAGCGGGGGCTCGCGTTCCGCCATCCGCGTCCCCCGCGCGACCACTTCCTCACGCCGGCCGGGCACCGGGTGCGCGACGCTCCGCAGGACTCCGTTCCCACGTCCTCCGCCTCGGCTTCAGCACCTTCCGCTCCGGTGGGAGCCGCGGAGCCGCCCGCCGGGGCGGCCTCCGGGGTCTTCTCCGCGCGGATCGGCGGTGAACAGGGGCCCGAAGCGGGCCCGACCCGGCTGCGGGAGGTGCACAGCGCCTGGCAGGGCCTGCTGGAACTGCGCCGCATGACCAGCACGGACGGCGCCACCGACCGTCCGTGCTCCTGGGAGCGTTCGCATCTCGTGCAGGCCGCCGCGCTCGCCCTGGAGGCGGCGGGCCACCGACCGGCCGCGGCGGAGGGCGGCGGATACCGGGTCCGGGCGACCCCCCAGCCGGAGGCGGTCGCCGTTCACGAACCCGACCCCGCGGCGCTGCGCGCCTGTGAGGCCACCCTGGAGGGGGCGGGCTGGCAGACGGGGGAGCACACCGAGCCGCGCACCGGCGCCCGGTACATCCTGGCCTCGCCCCGCAGGGCCTGACGCGTCAGCCCCGGGCCCGTGACACGCGCGTGGACGGATCTGAGGTACAAGGGAGTTGGCGGCTTCCGGAGCGGCGGCCCGGCTCCGCCGTGCGAGGCTCGCGGCACCGGCAGGGCCGTCGCACCGCCGTCGTCGCCGTCGTCGCCGTCATCGGCATCGCCGTCATCGAAGGGAACGTCGTGGCAGAACCGTTTTCCGTGCCCGTGACCGTGCGCGGGTACGAGACCGATGCGCAGGGTCACCTCAACCAGGCCGTGTACCTCCAGTACGCCGAGCACGCCCGCTGGTCGGTGCTCCACGCGGCCGGCATCAGCCAGGCGGCCCTGGCGGCCGAAGGGGTCGGCCCGGTCACCCTGGAGACGACCATCCGCTACCGGCGCGAACTGCGGGCCGGCGACGAGGTCGAGGTGACGTGCGTCTTCCTGTGGGGTGAGAGCAAGAGCTTCCGCATCGAGCAGACCATCCGCAGGACGGACGGCACGGTCGCGGCGGAGATCACGGCCGTCGGCGGCCTGATGGACCTCACGGAGCGCCGGCTGGTCTCCGGCCCGCGCGACGCCTTCAAGGCGCTCGCCACCGACCCGGGCCCGCTCGGCCTGTAGGCCCGGCCCGAAGGCCCCGGTCGGGACCGGCGGGCCCTACGCGTCCGCCGGCTCCGGCCGGTGCTCGGCGTCGTAGGCCGCGCGCGACTCGGCGATGGTGACGCGGTGCCGCTCGGCCCAGTCGGTCAGGGAGAGCAGCGTCGCGTGCAACTCACGTGCCACCGGGGTGAGTTCGTACTCGACCTTCGGTGGCACCGTCGGGTACACGGTGCGCGTGACGAGTCCGTCGCGCTCCAGGTGCCGCAGCGTGAGGGTCAGCATGCGCCGGCTGATCCCCTCGATGCTGCGTTCCAGCTCGGTGAAGCGGATCGGCCCGTGCGCCGCGGCCACGATGATCAGCACGCTCCATTTCCCGGCGACCCTGTCAAGAACCTCGCGGACCGGACACGCCTGCGCGAGCACTGCCTGCGACGTAACACCGGTGTTCCCCTGTGACATCCAGGTGCCTCCTTATGCCACTCCCCATGGTCACTCACGATGTACCCCGTTACAAGTCGTGCACCAAGGGAGAGCGTCCACGGACCGGTCACCGTCCGTGGAGAACACGGAGGTCGTCATGCCGTCCCGGACCGGGCCCACGAGCCCCCCGACACCACGAACGTACTCGCGCCGGGCCTCGCTCGTGGTGCTCTGCGCGGGAACGCTGATGACCGTCCTGGACGGGAACATCATCACCGTCGCCATGCCCGCGATCCAGGAGGACCTGGGTTTCTCCGCCGCCGGACTGGCCTGGGTCGTGAACGCCTACCTGATCCCGTTCGGCGGGCTGCTGCTGCTCGCCGGCCGGCTCGGCGACCTGGTGGGCCGCAGGCGGATGTTCACCGCCGGGCTCGCCGTGTTCACCGCGGCGTCCGTCCTGTGCGGGGTCGCGACCGGCCCCGCCCTGCTGATCGCCGCCCGCGCGGTGCAGGGGGTCGGCGGGGCGATGACCTCGGCGGTCGTCCTCGGCATGCTCGTGTCGCTCTTCCCCGGCGCCCGTGAACAGGGGCGCGCCATCGCGGTGTTCAGCGCGGTCGGCGCGGCGGGCGGAGCGCTCGGAACGTTTCTCGGCGGCGCGTTGACGCAGGCCCTCGGCTGGCACTCGATCTTCCTGATCAACCTGCCGATCGGCGTGCTGGCCTGGGTCGCCGCGCTGCGGATCCTCGCACCGGACCGACCGGAACGACAGTACCGACCGGGCAACGGCGACGGCGACGGCCACGGCGCCGACCATCCCGGCGCGGCCCTCGTCACGGGCGCGCTGATGCTGACGGTGTACACGATCCTGGGCGCCGGCGACCGGAACCTCGGCGGCACGCTCGGCCTGGGCGCCCTCGCGCTGGCCCTCTTCGCCGGATTCACCGTCCGCCAGGCCCGGGCCGCCCGGCCGCTGCTGCGCCTGCGGCTGTTCCGCTCCCGGACCCTGACGAGCGCCAACGGGGTGCAGATCCTGATGATCGCCGGGATGTACGGCTTCCAGTACATCGGCGCGCTGTATCTCCAACGGGTGCTCGGCTACAGCGAGTTGCTGACCGGAACGGCGTTCCTTCCGGCGCCCGTCGCCATCGGCGTGCTGATGCTGACCCTGTCGGCGCGCACGGTCGCCCGCTTCGGCCCGTACCGGGTCCTGCTCGCCGGGCTCACCCTGATCACCGCGGGTCTCGCCCTGCTCGGCCGGGCGCCGGTCGACGGGTCCTACGCCGTCGACGTACTGCCCGCCCTCCTCCTGCTCTCCGCGGGGTTCGCGGCCGCGATGCCCGCGGTGACGGGGCTCGCGATGTCGGGCGCCCGCCCGGAGGACGCGGGGCTGGCGTCGGGCCTCTTCAACACCACCCAAGTGGTGGGCGGTTCGCTCGGGCTGGCCGTCCTGACGACGCTGGCGGCGAGCCGTACCGAGAAACTGACCGGCGCGGGCGAGCAACTCGTGGCGGCCACGGCGGACGGGTACCGGCTGGCCTTCACGGTCGCCGCGGTGGTCGCGGCCACCGCGCTGACCTCGGCCGCCGTGCTGCTGCGCCCCGGCCGGAACAGCTCAACTCCCGGCGCGGAAGCGGAATCCGGGACGCGTGCGGTGCACGAGGCGTTCAACTAGCCCTCGCCGAACGGGTGTACGCCCCTTCGAATCTCTGGTAGGAAACCTTCCTAACAATACGCGGCACCATCACTCCCCTACCGGAGGCACCGTGAACACCCCCCACATAGGCACGTCGCGTCGCGCCCTGCTCGGCCTGCTCGGCGCGTCGCTCGTGGCAGTCCCCCTCCTCACCACGCAGAGCGCGACCGCCGCGCCCGTCGGACTGGACGACCCGGCGAAGAAGGAGATCGCCATGAAGCTGGTCTCCAGCGCGGAGAACTCCTCGCTGGACTGGAAGGCGCAGTACAAGTACATCGAGGACATCGGCGACGGCCGCGGCTACACCGCCGGGATCATCGGGTTCTGCTCCGGCACCCACGACATGCTCGACCTCGTCGAGCTGTACACCCAGCGCAAGCCCGGCAACGTACTGGCCAAGTACCTGCCCGCGCTGCGTGACGTCGACGGCAGCGACTCCCACGACGGACTGGACCCCGGCTTCCCCGCCGACTGGCGCAAGGCCGCCCAGGACACCGCGTTCCAGCAGGCCCAGAACGACGAGCGCGACCGCGTCTACTTCAACCCCGCCGTGAAGCAGGGCAAGGTCGACGGCATCGGCGTGCTCGGCCAGTTCACGTACTACGACGCCATCGTCATGCACGGCGACGGCGGCGACAGCACCAGCTTCAGCAGCATCCGCAAGCGCGCCCTGGCGAAGGCCAAGACCCCGGCCCAGGGCGGCGACGAGGTGACGTACCTGAACGCGTTCCTCGACGCGCGGGTGTGGGCCATGAAGCAGGAGGAGGCGCACTCCGACACCAGCCGGGTCGACACCGAGCAGCGTGTCTTCGTACGCAACCGGAACCTGAGCCTGAACACGCCGCTGGACTGGAAGGTCTACGGCGACAGCTACCACATCGGCTGATCCGGCAAGGCAACGGCGGAGGGCGCGGCACGTTTGCGTGCCGCGCCCTCCGTGTGCCGGTGCCGCCATCCTTCACTCAGTGGGCCGGTACCGCCTTGAGGTCCTCGCCCGCCTCCATGGGATGGGTGACCTCGCCGGCCTCCTCGCGGCCCCTGCCGAGATGGTTGAAGACGAGGTTGAGGACCACGGCCGCGACGCAGCCCGTCGAGATGCCGGAGTCGAGGACGATCCGCGCGGTCTCCGGGAACGCGTGGTAGAAGCCGGGCGCGGTGATCGGGATGATGCCGACGGCGAGGGAGACGGCCACGATCAGCACGTTGTTGTCCCTCTCCAGGCCGGCCCTGACCAGGGTCTGGATGCCGCTGGCCGCCACCGAGCCGAAGAGGACGACCCCCGCGCCGCCGAGCACCGGGCGCGGCACCACGGCGATCAGGGACGCCGCCATCGGACAGAGCCCCATGAGCACCAGGAAGCCGCCTCCGGTGGCGACGACGTACCTGCTGCGGATCCGGGTCATCGCCACCAGGCCGATGTTCTGCGCGAAGGCGCTGCACATGAACCCGTTGAAGAACGGGCTCAGCGCGGAGCCGAGGGTGTCGGCGCGCAGACCCGCCGCGATGGTCTTCTCGTCGGCGGGCCGCTCGACTATCTCGCCGAGCGCCAGCATGTCCGCGGTCGACTCGGTCATCGAGACGACCATCACCACGCACAGCGACAGGATCGCGGCGAGGTGGAACTGCGGGGCGCCGAAGTGGAACGGCGTCGGGAAGCCGACGACGTCCGCGTCCGCCACCGGGCCGAAGTCCGTGACACCGAACGGGATCGCGACGAGCGTGCCGACGACCAGGCCGAGCAGGACCGCGATCTGTTTGACGAATCCCCGGGTGAAGCGGCGCAGCAGCAGGACGATGACGAGGGTCACCCCCGCGAGGCCGAGGTAGGTCTGCGAACCGTAGTCGTGCGCCGAGGGGTCCGGGCCCTGCGCCCAGCCGAAGGCGACCGGCAGCAGGGAGACGCCGATGAGCGTGATGACGCTGCCGGTGACGACGGGCGGGAAGAAGCGGACGGCCTTGCTGAAGAAGGGCGCCGCGAGGAAACCGAGCACACCGGCGACGATGACCGCGCCGTAGATGATCGGCAGGGCGTCGCTCTTGTCCTTGGCGGCGGCGACGACCGCGGTCATCGGGGCGACACCGGCGAACGTGACGCCGTTGACGAACGGCAGCCGGGCTCCGATCTTCCAGAAGCCGAGCGTCTGGAGGAAGGTGGCGAGGCCCGCGGTGAACAGGCAGGCGCCGGTGAGGAAGGTGAGTTCGGTGGCGGAGAGACCGATGGCGGCGCCCACGATCAAGGGCGGCGCGACGACTCCGGCGTACATGGCGGCGACGTGCTGCAGGCCGCTCGTCGCCATCTTCAGGGCGGGCAGTTTCTCGTCAACCGGGTGCTTCGACTGGCCAGTTGCTCCAGTTGCTCCAGTTGGTCGTGCATCGGTGCTGGGCTCGGGCTGGGCGGCCACGGCGGCTCCTCCGGTCGGGTACACGTCGCCGTCGACGTGGGTGTCAGGGAGGTGATGCGCGGTCGTGCGGGACCGGGACGATGACCGTCGCGAGGACGCGGTGTCCACGCGGCGGAGACCGTTCCGGGGCGCGCACGTCCATGCACGCCCCGGATACGGCCGCCGTGGACCCCGCTCGGGTCCACGGCTACCGGCCGAGGGCCGTCCCCCTCAGCCGGAGATTTCGGTTGTCAGGCCTGCGCGGCGATCCGCGCGAGGCGCTGCGCCTCGGCCCGCGTGGAGCGGGCGATGGCGTCCTCGTCGACGTTGAGGAGCCGGCTGTCCTCGACGACCGGCTTTCCGTTGACGAGCGAGAGGGAGACCGGCGCCGCGGCGCCGAAGACGAGCGCCGTCACCGGGTCGGCGATCGACGCGTGCGCCAGGGTGTCCAGGTTCCACAGCACGAGGTCGGCGAGCTTGCCCGCCTCCAGCGAGCCGATCTGGCTCGCGCGCCCGAGGACCTGGGCGCCGCCGAAGGTACCGAGGCGCAGCGCCTGGCGGGCGTTCAGGGCGGCTTCGCGGTGGGCGCCGAGACGGTTGATGAGGAGCGCGTTGCGCAGCTCGGTGTGGAGTTCGCCGGACTCGTTCGACGCGGTGCCGTCGACGCCGAGGCCGACCGGGACGCCGGCCGCGAGCATGTCGGGGACGCGCGCGATACCGGCGGCGAGCCGGGCGTTGGAGGACGGGCAGTGGGCGACGCCCGTCTTCGTACGGGCGAAGGCGGCGATGTCGGAGTCGTTCATGTGGACGCAGTGCGCCATCCACACGTCCTCGCCGAGCCAGCCGGTGGACTCGAAGTAGTCGGTCGGGCCCATCCCGAACAGTTCCTTGCAGAACTGCTCCTCCTCGACGGTCTCCGAGCCGTGCGTGTGGAGCCGTACGCCCTTGCGGCGGGCCAGCTCGGCGCCCTGCTTCATGAGTTCGGTGGAGACGGAGAAGGGGGAGCAGGGCGCGACCGCGACCTGGGTCATGGCGTCGAAGGAGGCGTCGTGGTGCTCGTCGACGGTCGCCTCGGTGGCGGCGAGCGCCCCGTCGAGGGTCTCGACGGCGAAGTCCGGCGGCAGGCCGCCGTCCTTCTCGCTGCGGTCCATCGAGCCGCGGGCGAGGGTGAAGCGGACGCCGGTCTCACGGGCGGCCCGGATGATGGCGCCGGACAGGTCGCCGGAGCCCTTCGGGAAGACGTAGTGGTGGTCCATGGCCGTGGTGACCCCGCCGCGGGCCATCATGGCGAGGGAGCCCTGGGCGGCCGAGTAGGCCATCTGCTCGTCGATGCGCGCCCAGGTCGGGTACAGCGCGACGAGCCAGTTGAAGAGGTTGTGGTCCGTGGCGAGGCCGCGGGTGATCCACTGGTAGAAGTGGTGGTGGGTGTTGACCAGGCCGGGGGTGGCCAGGTGCCCGGTGCCGTCGATGCGGCGGACCACGTTCTCCAGGTTCTCGGGGGCCTTTCCGGCGCCCACCGACTCGATCCTGTTGTCGGCGACGACGATGTGACCCGAGGCGTACTCGGTGTCACCCGCGTCCACGGTCGCGATGGCGCAGTTCTCGATGACGATGCGCTGGACTGCCACGACGGTTCCTCGTTCTTCCCATTGGCGGACGGACCCGGGGGCCGAGCGGGGTGACGACCGGGTCCGTGGTGCTGTTGTTGCGCAGATGCCCCCGCTCTCCCCTGGGACTTGACGCCGGCGCACGCGTCGGGGCTGGGCTGTAGCGGAAGTACCGCGGGGGGCGGTCCGTGCGGACCGCCCGTGCAGTACTACAGGTTGGTGAGGTCCACCGGGATGTGCGGCTCGCAGCCGTCGCGCAGGATGGTGGCCTCGATCAGCCCGTACGGACGGTCGGCCGCGTAGTAGACCTCGTTGTCGTTCTCGAGGCCGAACGGCTTCAGGTCCACCAGGAAGTGGTGCTTGTTCGGCAGGGAGAAGCGGACCTCGTCGATCTCGCTGCGGTTGTTGATGATCCGCGAGCCCATCTGGTACAGGGTCTGCTGGAGCGAGAGCGAGTAGGTCTCCGCGAAGGCCTGGAGCATGTGCTTCCTGACCTGGTCGTAGGACTTCTCCCAGTTGGGCATCTTCTGGTCGTCGCCGGTCCAGTTGAAGCGCCAGCGACTGGAGACCTGGGTGGCCAGGATGCGGTCGTAGGCCTCCTGGAGCGTCGTGTACTTGTCCTTGACGTAGCCCCAGAACTCGGAGTTGGTCGAGTTCATCACGACGAGGTCCTTCAGGCCCGAGATGATCTCCCACTTCTCACCGTCGAAGGTGATCTGGGTGACCCGGGTCTCCTGGCCCTGGCGGACGAAGGAGTGCTTGACCTCGTCGGCGCCGATGAAGCGGGAGTTGGCGTCCGAGGTCGCGATCCGCTCCCAGGAGTACTCCTCGATGCGGATGCGCGCCTGCTTGATCGGCTCCTGGCTCGTGACGAAGTGCCGGGCGAGGTGGATGCCGAACTGCTCGGCGGACTCGATGCCGTACTCCTTGGCGAAGGCGTACACCGTGTTCTTGGTGGTGTCCGTCGGCAGGACGTTCGCGTTGGAGCCCGAGAGGTGGACCTCCGACATGTCGCCGCTCAGCGCGACGGACACGTTCAGGTCCTTGATGTGGTGCGTGTCGCCGTCTCGGGTGATCTTGACGACGCGGTTCTCGGCCTTGCCGTACTGGTTCTGTCCCAGAATCGTGGGCATGTCTGCTAGCTCCCTCGGTAAACGGAGTAGCCGAACGGGTTGAGCAGCAGCGGTACGTGGTAGTGCTCGCCCGGCCTGACGGCGAAGGTGATGGCCACCTCGGGGAAGAACGTCTCGCTGTCCCGATTCGCGGGGGCGTCCTGCTGCGCATCGGCTTGCTGTGTCGCTGAATCCGACTCGAAGTACGCCTCGACCGCGAAGTCGAGCCGTACGTGGGTCGTGCCCTCCGGCAGGGCCGGAAGGTCCTTGCACCGGCCGTCCGCGTCGGTCGCGGAACCGCCGAGCGCCTGCCAGTCGGCCTCGCGCCCGGAGCGGGCGGCGAGCTGGACGGCGACGCCCTCGGCGGGGCGGCCGACGCTGGTGTCCAGGATGTGGGTGGACACGGAGGCGGTGGTGTCGGTGCTCATGCCTCTTCTTCCTGTACGAGATTGCCGAGCCGGATGCGGTTGATCTTCCCCAGTTCGATGCGGACGAGTCCGCGCTCCTGCTCGGAGGAGTTCCCGATCCGCTCCTTGACCGCGTCGCGCATCTGCTCGCCGGTCCTGCCGGTGGCGCAGATGAGGAAGACGTGGCCGAACTTCTCCTGGTAGGCCAGGTTCAGTCCGAGCATCTCCTCCTTGAGTTCCTCGGAGGCGCCGGCCATGCCGCGCTGCTCCCGGGAGGAGGTGGGGTCGCCGGGCTTGGGCCGCCCGATGGGCGGGTGCCCGGCCATCGCCTCGGCCAGGTCCGCGTCGGTCAGCTCGGCCGTGGCGGCGTCGCTCGCGGTGTACAGGTCGTCGGCGGTGGCGTACGGGCGGGCGGCGACGAGCCGCTCTCCCCACGCCCGGGAGGCGCATGCCTCGTGGAGCGCGGCGAGGGCCGCGTGCTCCGCCAGTGCGTTGAACCGGGCGAGGCCGCCAGGTGTCGTACTCGACGTCACGGGAAGCCTCCGTGGCCTTGTGCTGGACGGGCTGCGGATAGCTAACGCTCTCGGAAACACCACGTCAACACTTTGTTGAAAACTTCGGGTAACAAAAACCGCCGCCCGGACGTTCCGGGCGGCGGGGACCGACAGCGGTCCGAAGTCCGCCGCCATTGAGGGCATTGTCGCTGGTCAGGCGCCCTTCTCGCGGTTCAGGTAGTTGTAGACGGTGAAGCGGCTGACGCCGAGCGCACCGGCCACGGTCTCCACTCCGTGCCGCACGGAGAAGGCGCCGCGCGCCTCCAGGATGCGGACGACCTCCTGCTTGGCCCTGCGGTCGAGGTCCGCGAGCGGCTTGCCCTGCTTGCGCTCCAGGGCCGCGAGGATGTGGTCGAGCGAGTCCGCGAGCTGGGGCAGGCGTACGGCGACGACGTCGGCACCCTCCCAGGACAGCACGACGTCGTCGGCGCCGGCCTGCTCGGGCGGCAGCATCTCGCCCCCCATCGCGTCGACCAGCGGCTTGACCGCCGTGACGAAGGGGTCGTCCCCGATACCGGTCACTTATCGCCCTCCTCGACGGCACCTACGACGTTGACCTGGAGGGAGACCCGGGTGGCGCCCGCCTCCAGGGTTCTGCGCAGCAGCGCGTCGACCGCGGTCAGCACGGAGTCCGCGCCGCCTTCCGCGGTGTTGCCGAACGGGCCGACGTCAACGGCCTCCAGGTCGGCCGCCTCGATGACCTCGCGGGCGACCAGCGCGTGCCGGGGGGCCTCGTCGAGATCGAAGGGCTCGGTCGTGAACTCCACTCTCAATCGCACGGGCTCAACCTACTGCGCGGCGCCTGCGTCCCGGCAGTCCCCTCCGAACGGCGGCGGCTTTCCGGCGGCACCCCCTTGACAAGCTCCGACACACGGCGGCAATCTTCCATTAAGCAGAAACGAACTTCCGCAATACGGAATCAGCGAATGCGGAGTCGCTGCGAAACAGCCGGCCCGGCCGACAGCACGGCCACCAGTACGGAAGGGAGCGCCGACCCCCATGGGATTCGCAGACCAGCGCTTCAACGTCAACCTGTCGATCCTCTTCACGGAACTCCCGCTCCTGGAGCGCCCCGCGGCCGCCGCCGCGGCGGGCTTCACGGCGGTCGAGCTGTGGTGGCCCTGGGTCGACTCCCCCACCCCCGAGCAGTCCGAGCTCGACGCCCTCAAAAATGCGATCGAGGACGCGGGCGTCCGGCTCACGGGGCTGAACTTCTACGCCGGGCAGCTGCCCGGCCCGGACCGGGGTGCCCTGTCGCTCCCCGGCGAGGAGTCGGAGCGCTTCCGCGCCAACATCGACGTGGCCGCCGACTTCGCCCGCTCGCTCGGCTGCACGGCGCTCAACGCGCTGTACGGCAACCGTGTCGAGGGCGTGGACCCGGCCGAGCAGGACGC
Source organism: Streptomyces sp. NPDC005302 (assembly GCF_040607345.1). Classification (NCBI taxonomy): domain Bacteria; kingdom Bacillati; phylum Actinomycetota; class Actinomycetes; order Kitasatosporales; family Streptomycetaceae; genus Streptomyces; species Streptomyces sp. NPDC005302. The sequence goes on along the minus strand of NZ_JBEXGN010000003.1, from coordinate 380,754 downwards.
GCTCGCGCTGGAGAACCTGGTCCTCGCGGCACGCGCCGCGGACCGGATCGGCGCCGTCCTCCTGATCGAGACGCTCAACCGGCCGGAGTCGCCGCGCTACCCGCTGGTGAGCGCCCCGGCCGGCATCGCCGTCGTCGACCGGGTCAACGAGGCGACCGGCCTCGGCAACGCCCGGTTCCTCATGGACCTCTACCACCTGTCCATGAACGGCGAGGACCTCCAGCAGGTGATCGCCGCGTACGCCGACCGGACCGGTCACGTGCAGATCGCCGACAACCCCGGCCGCGGCGCCCCGGGCACCGGCACGCTCCCGCTGGAGGAGCTCCTCGACCAGCTGGCCAAGGCCGGCTACGAGGGCTTCGTCGGCCTGGAGTACAAGCCGGGCGACCGGCCGAGCGCGGAGGCCTTCGACTGGCTGCCCGCCGCCGCCCGAGCCGCCCGCTGAGCGGCACCCCGAAGACGTAGCAGAGATTCCAGAGAGGCACCCTCATGAGCAACACGAATCTGCCCAAGGTCGCGTGGATCGGTCTCGGCATCATGGGCTCGCCCATGGCGGAGAACCTGATCAAGGCCGGGTACGACGTCACCGGCTTCACGCTGGAGAAGGACAAGCTGGAGCGCCTGTCCGCCGCGGGCGGCAGTGCCGCGGGATCGATCGCCGAGGCCGTCCGGGACGCCGACGTCGTGATCACGATGGTGCCCGCCTCCCCGCAGGTCGAGGCCATCGCGTACGGCCCCGACGGCATCCTGGAGAACGCGCGGTCCGGCGCGCTGCTGATCGACATGTCCTCGATCACCCCGCAGACCTCGGTGGACCTCGCGAAGGCGGCCGAGGACAAGGGCATCCGCGTCCTGGACGCTCCGGTGTCCGGCGGTGAGGCCGGCGCGATCGAGGCCGTCCTGTCCATCATGGTCGGCGGCGAACAGGGCGACTTCGACACGGCGGAGCCGATCTTCGAGGCGCTCGGCAAGACCATCGTGCTGTGCGGTCCGCACGGCTCGGGCCAGACCGTGAAGGCCGCGAACCAGCTGATCGTCGCCGTGAACATCCAGGCGTGCGCCGAGGCCGTGGTCTTCCTGGAGAAGTCCGGCGTCGACCTGAAGGCCGCGCTCGACGTCCTCGGCGGCGGGCTCGCGGGCTCCACCGTGCTGGCGCGCAAGAAGGACAACTTCCTGAAGCGCGACTTCAAGCCGGGCTTCCGGATCGACCTGCACCACAAGGACATGGGCATCGTCACGGACGCCGCCCGCAACGTCGGCGCCGCGCTGCCCGTCGGCGCCGTGGTCGCGCAGCTCGTCGCCAGCCTGCGCGCGCAGGGCGACGGCGGCCTGGACCACTCCGCGCTGCTGCGCGCCGTCGAGCGCCTGTCCGGCGCGCAGATCTGAACCAGGCGAACAGCCGGCCCGGTTCCGCCCGGGCTCCTCGAACCTCCGGGCCGCGGTGGCGCTGACACATGTCCTGTCGCGCCCAGGCGCCACCGCGGCCCGGATCCTCTTCAACAAACTGTTGACGTCTCGTTCGCCCCGAACCTAGGCTCCACGAAGCGGATGTGGTCCACATAGCGGAAGAAGGTTTCCGCTGACCCCGCTGCCCACCCGTACGGAAGGTCCACGATGTCGAAGCGCGTGCTCACGACCGAGTCCGGCGCCCCAGTCGCCGACAACCAGAACTCCGCCACCGCCGGCGTCGGTGGCCCGCTCCTCCTCCAGGACCAGCACCTCCTGGAGAAGCTCGCCCGCTTCAACCGCGAGCGCATCCCGGAGCGTGTGGTGCACGCCCGCGGCTCCGGCGCCTACGGCTACTTCGAGGTCACCGACGACGTCACCGGCTTCACGCACGCCGACTTCCTGGACACGGTGGGCAAGCGCACCGAGGTCTTCCTCCGCTTCTCGACCGTCGCCGACAACCTGGGCGGCGCCGACGCGGTCCGCGACCCCCGCGGCTTCGCGCTGAAGTTCTACACCGAGGAGGGCAACTACGACCTCGTCGGCAACAACACCCCGGTCTTCTTCATCAAGGACCCCATCAAGTTCCCCGACTTCATCCACTCCCAGAAGCGCGACCCGTTCACCGGCAAGCAGGAGCCGGACAACGTCTGGGACTTCTGGGCGCACGCCCCCGAGGCCACGCACCAGGTGACGTGGCTGATGGGCGACCGCGGCATCCCGGCCTCGTACCGCCACATGAACGGCTACGGCTCGCACACCTACCAGTGGACGAACGCCGAGGGCGAGGCCTTCTTCGTCAAGTACCACTTCAAGACGAACCAGGGTGTCCGCAGCCTCTCCAGCGAGCAGGGCCAGGAGCTCGCGGGCAAGGACCCGAACTCCCACCAGACGGACCTGCTCCAGGCCATCGAGCGCGGTGTGAACCCGTCCTGGACGCTGCACGTGCAGCTCATGCCGGCCGCCGAGGCGCAGGACTACCGCTTCAACCCGTTCGACCTCACCAAGGTGTGGCCGCACAAGGACTACCCGCTCCAGCGCGTGGGCCGGCTGGTCCTGGACCGCAACCCCGACAACGTCTTCGCCGAGGTCGAGCAGGCCGCCTTCTCCCCGAACAACTTCGTTCCGGGCATCGGCCCCTCCCCCGACAAGATGCTCCAGGGCCGGCTGTTCGCCTACGCGGACGCGCACCGCTACCGCCTGGGCGTCAACCACACGCTGCTCGCCGTGAACGCGCCGAAGGCCACGACCGCGCACAACTACGGCCGTGACGGTCTCATGGCGTCCAACGCCCAGGGCCGCGCCGCGAAGAACTACGAGCCCAACTCCTACGACGGCCCCGTCGAGACCGGCCGCCCGCTGGCCGCGCCGCTCGCCGTGCACGGTCACACGGGAACCCACGAGGCCCCGCTGCACACCAAGGACGACCACTTCTTCCAGGCGGGCGAGCTCTACCGGCTGATGTCGGCCGACGAGCGCTCCCGGCTGGTGGCGAACATCGCCGGCGGCCTCGCCCAGGTCTCCCTGGACGACGTCATCGAGAAGAACCTCGCCCACTTCCACGCCGCCGATCCGGAGTACGGCAAGCGCGTGGAGGAAGCGGTCCGCGCCCTGCGCGAGGACTGATACCGAAGCTCGCGTACCGCCTCTGACGGGAGGTCAGGGCGGTGCGCGTAGCCCGCGGAAAACATGCGGCCCGGATGAGGGGTGGCCGCAGGACCGTCCGCGGGCGAGGTGAGGACCGCGGCGGCATACGAGCCAGTGCGGTGGTGAAGGTCCCGCGACCCCCTTCTCGACCTGAGGGAAGAGGCGTCACGGTTCCGTCGCATCCGCCGCGGTCCCCGCCACACCCGTCCCACCGGCCCGTACGGGCCCCGCTACTCCGTCCGGCGGCGCGAATGTCCTGTCGCGCCCAGCCTCGCGCCGTCGGACGGCAACAACCCCACAGCTCACCGGCCGGGCGCCGGGTACGGACGGTCCCGTACCCGGCGCCCGGCCGTCCGCGTCGAGCCCCGACGGACCCGGTCCGCGCCGGGGACCTCCGGGTGCGGAATGCGGCCGCGCGCAGCAGCCTGGGAGCATGGAGGCTGACGGCATGGAATTTCCCCGGACCGTGGTGCACCCGCCCGGCCTGGACGGATCGCGGCGGGTCACCGCGGGCGACCGGTTGCTCGGCATCGCGTACCACCTGGACGACGTGGTCGAGATCCTGCGCCAGGCGGACGTCGACCTGGACGCGATCGAGGTCGAGAAGAGCGACATCATCCAGTGGCTGGGCGGCGGTCCCGACGACTGGCCCGGACTCTCCGAGTACCCGGAGGACGGTGTCCCCGGCCGGTGAGTCCCGATGCTCGCCGGGGCGCCCGGCGCCCCGGCCGGGCGGGACCGGAAACACCCGGGCGTCGAAACGGGCGGCAAACGGACCCCGGACGTACACCAGCGGGCGTACCGGGCCTACGGAACCCTCAAATCAAGCTCTGAACACCGCCCCGGGGGCTTCAACTCCCGCCGGATGAGGCACATTCTCGGCACACGGGGCCCGCCGGCACGGGGGCGGCGGGTCCCGCACGGGGGTACGGGGGAAGCACCATGAACGACAGCGCGGCGGCGGGGCCCTGGGCCTCGACCGTCGCGCTGTCGCGTGCCCTGCCCTGCCGCGGCCTCACCTGCCGCGAGGACGGCTGGGACTTCTGACGCGGCTCGGGACGACGGCTCCCGGATCGTCCAGGAACGGCAGGACGTGCCGCAGGAAGAGCCCCGGGCGTTCGTTGTACGGTTCGTGGCCGGTCGGCAGCAGCACGCTCGACGCCCGTGCGGGGAGCGCGCTTCGGGCACGGCGGCCGTCGAGGAACGCGGGCACGACCGGGTCGCGGCTCCCCCACAGCAGCAGGATCGGCAGGTCCAGGCCGGCCGGGTCGGCCGGCCTGAAGTCCGGGTCTGCGAGGCCGCGCCAGATGGCGCAGTGCACGGCCAGTCTCCGCTCCTCGTAAGGGAGTTGGCGGGTGCGGGCGTACGTCTCCCGCGCGCTGGGCGTGCCGAGGCGGCCGAGGTAGGCGCGGGCCAGCGGGACGACCAGCCGGCGGGCGCGTACGGGGCGGCCCATCACCTCGCGGCAGAACCAGCGGGTGAGCGCGGTGTGCCGGGTGAATCCGGCGGGGTCCACCAGGACGAGCGCGGTGACCGCCGCGGGGTGCGGCCGCTGGGCGAGACGGCAGGCGACGTAGCCGCCGACGCTGTTGCCGAGGACGGCGATCCGGCGCACTCCGTGCCGCTCGGCCAGTACGTCGAGCACCCGTTCCGCGACGGCCACCAGCCCCTCGGGAGTGACCCGTTCGGGGTCGCGCGCGGTCGAGCCGCCGTAGCCGGGCCAGTCGACGACATAGGTGCGGTGCCGGTCGGCGAGGGCGGGCAGCACGGCGTCGAAGTCCCGCCCGTCGCCGGGGTTGGCGTGCAGCAGGAGCAGTGCGGGCGCCTCGGACCGGCCGGGGACCGGCCCGGGCCGGGTCGGGCCGACGGGCTCCGCGAGGCAGCGTACGGCGATGTCGCCGAGGGGGGTGGGGACGGTCATCCGCATGGGCCGAGCATGCCGGAACGGTCCGCTCCTGGGAACAACGCGCGGGGGCGGCCCGTCCTCCCCGGACGGGCCGCCCCTTTGATCGCGTGGGTGCTGTTCGCGTGGGTGACGCGTCAGACCTTGAGGGTCCGGATCGAGGTGGGGGTGTGACCCGGCTCGGTCGCGACCTCCTCGAACTCCACGACGGCGCTGATGTCGTTGGTCTTGCTCATGGCGATGTTGGTGACGCGCTCCAGGATCGCCTCGACGACGACGGGGACCTGGAACTCGGCGGCGAGCTTCTTGGCCTGCTCGAAGGCCGCGCCCAGCTCGCTCGGGTCGGTGACCCTGATCGCCTTGCAGCCGAGACCCTCGACGACCTTGACGTGGTCGACGCCGTAGACGCCCAGCTCGGGGGAGTTGATGTTCTCAAACTCCAGGTTGACCTGGAAGTTGATGTCCAGGCCGATCTGCGCCTGCCGGATCAGGCCCAGGTAGGCGTTGTTCACGAGGACGTGGACGTAGGGGATCCGGTGCTGGGCGCCGACGGCCAGTTCCTCGATCATGAACTGGAAGTCGTAGTCGCCGGAGAGGGCGACGACCTGCGCGTCCGGGTCGGCCTTGGCGACACCGAGAGCGGCCGGGATCGTCCAGCCGAGCGGGCCCGCCTGGCCGCAGTTGATCCAGTGGCGCGGCCGGTAGACGTGCAGCATCTGGGCGCCGGCGATTTGCGAGAGGCCGATGGTGGAGACGTACCGGGTCTCCGGTCCGAAGGCCTTGTTCATCTCCTCGTAGACGCGCTGCGGCTTGATCGGGATGTCGTCGAAGTGCGTACGGCGCTGGAGCGTGGCCCGCTTCTCCTGAGCGGAGGCGGCCCAGGCGGAGCGGTCGGGCAGCCTGCCGGCCGTCTTCAACTCCCGTGCCACCTCGACGAAGAGCTCCAGGGCGGCCTTCGCGTCGGAGGCGATGCCGAATTCCGGGGCGAAGATCTTGCCGATCTGGGTGGGCTCGATGTCGACGTGCACGAAGGTGCGGCCGGCGGTGTAGACGTCCAGTTTGCCGGTGTGGCGGTTGGCCCAGCGGTTGCCGATCCCGAGGACGAAGTCGGACTCCAGGAACGTCGCGTTGCCGTAGCGGTGCGAGGTCTGCAGTCCCACCATGCCGGCGTTCAGCTCGTGGTCGTCGGGCAGGATGCCCCAGCCCATGAGCGTCGGGACGACCGGAGTGCCCGTCAACTCGGCGAACTCGACGAGGAGTTCGGTGGCGTCGGCGTTGATGACACCGCCGCCGGCCACGATCAGGGGACGCTCGGAGGCGTTCAGCAGCCCGATCGCCTTCTCGATCTGGGCGCGGGTCGCGGCCGGCTTGTAGGCCTGGAGCGGCTCGTAGGTGTCGGGGTCGAACTCGATCTCGGTGAGCTGGACGTCGATGGGCAGGTCGATGAGGACCGGCCCGGGACGCCCGGAGCGCATGAGGTGGAACGCCTGCTGGAAGACGCCGGGAACCTGCGCGGCCTCCAGCACCGTGACGGCCATCTTCGTGACGGGCTTGGCGATCGACGCGATGTCGACGGCCTGGAAGTCCTCCTTGTGGATCACCGCGGTCGGCGCCTGGCCGGTGATGCACAGGATCGGGATCGAGTCACCGGTCGCGGAGTACAGGCCGGTGATCATGTCGGTGCCCGCCGGGCCCGAGGTCCCGATACAGACACCGATGTTCCCGGGGTGCGTACGGGTGTAGCCCTCGGCCATGTGGGAGGCGCCCTCGACGTGCCGGGCGAGGGTGTGACTGATGCCGCCGGACGCCTTGAGCGCCGCGTAGAAGGGGTTGATCGCCGCACCCGGGACGCCGAACGCGTTGCTGACGCCCTCGCGCTTGAGGATCTCGACTGCCGCGCGGGCAGCGGTCATACGAGCCATGGAGTTCTCCTGCTTCGGATGTCGGATTCTCCCGCCCCCGTCGCGCCCCGCGGAGAGCTTTAGATTCCGTATTGCGGAAACTAACTTCTACTATCTGGAAGCAATGTAGGCGGAGGAGGAGAGAGCGTCAAGGGTGGGGCGTCCGGCCGGCCCCTTCGCGGGGCGTCGGGCCGTTTCGCTGCCGAAGGCCGCCCGGCTGGAGGACGATGGGCACGCTGACCCGACGTGACGTCCTGGAGTGGGCCATGGCCGAGAGCGTGCCGGTGCGGTGTCCGGCCTGCCGCCGCGAGCACGTCTACGCGGCGCAGTCCTATCCCTGTGTGTGCGGGGTGCCCGTCGCGCCCTCACTCGACGCACTTGTGGAACCGACCGTCGTGACCGTGCGGGCGTGGGACGACGAGTGGGCCACCGTGCGCTGCGGGGCCTGCGCCCGCGAGACGCAGTGGCCGCACCCGGAACTGGGCTGCGACTGCGGGACGATGCTGCGGATCCCCGTCCGGGCGGCCGGGGCACCGCCTCCCGATCGGGGCACGGGCCGCGCGGGGCGCGACCGGCGCGCCGACGGCGGCCCGGAAGCACGCACGGAGCACGGCCTCGAGGGCGGCCCGCCGGTCGAGGGCGACAGCCGTCGGCCCCCGGGCCCGGGTCACCCCACGAGGGCCGAGGGCCTTCCGTCCGCCCACGCGGCAGCGGCAGCGGCAGCGGCAGCGGCAGCGGCACAACAGGGGGATGGGGGAACCGGCGACGAGGCCGGGACCCTCGCCGACGCGGCCGTCCCGGCGGCGGACACCGGCCGGGACGACGGCAGCGGCACCGGCACGTCGGTGGGTGCCGGTCCGGACGAGGACCGGGACCGCGCCGCCGCGGCCGTCGGAACGCGGGACGCCGGTGCCGGAGGGCGGGCCCCGTTCCGGCCGGTGACCATCCGGACCGCCCGGGACGCGGTCACCGCCGCCGCGCTGTATCTGCGCTGGCTGGGCTATCCCGACGTCCGCCGCGCAGACCAGCGGCCACCCTCGGGGATCGGGCTCGCCGCGCGCGGCATCCTGGCGCAGGTCGACCCCACCGTGCGCCCCGCCTCGCTGCGGGACGTGGAGTGCCTGTGGCTGACGGCGATGACGGAGTCGGCGGCCTGCGTGTACTTCTCCCTCGCGGGTTACGCCGAGGACGCCCTGGCACGGGCCGACGCCCTCGGCGTACCGCTGTTCGTCCTGGACCTCACGGGCACCCCGCAGCCGGTGAACAGCCCGGCCGACGACCTGATCGCCGTCGCGGGCTGACCACCGGCGGACGCTGCGCGGGGCCCGGGCACCGGCAGGCCCGACACCGACACCGACACCGACACCGACACCGGCACCGGCACCGGCACCGGCACCCGGCCTCCTACTCGGCGTACGTCTCGCGCAGTTCGATCTTCCGCACCTTGCCGGACACCGTCATCGGGAACGACTCCAGGACCCGCAGCCGGCTGGGGATCTTGTAGTGCGCGAGCCTGCCCTCGCAGAAGGACCGCAGTTCCTCCAGCGTGAGCGGGTCCGCCGGGTCGCGCGGGATGACGCAGGCGAGCACCTCCTCGCCGTAGCGCTCGTGCGGGACGCCGACCACCTGGACGTCGGCGATCTTCGGGTGGGCGTACAGGAACTCCTCGATCTCGCGCGGGTAGATGTTCTCGCCGCCGCGGATGATCATGTCCTTGATGCGGCCGACGATCTCGACGTAGCCGTCGTCGCGCATCGTCGCGAGATCCCCGGTGTGCATCCAGCGCCCGCTGTCGACGGCCTCGGCGGTCCGCTCGGGCTCCTCCCAGTAGCCGAGCATGACGCTGTAGCCGCGGGTGCACAGCTCTCCGGCGCTGCCGCGCGGCACGGTCACGCCGTCCACCGGGTCGACGACCTTGACCTCGAGGTGCGGCAGGACCCGGCCGACGGTGCCCGTGCGGTGCTCCAGGTCGTCGTCCCGGCGCGTCTGCAGGGAGACCGGCGAGGTCTCGGTCATGCCGTAGCAGATGGACACCTCCGCCATGTGCATCTCGGCGACCACCCGCTTCATCACCTCGACCGGGCACGGAGAGCCCGCCATGATCCCGGTACGCAGGGTGGACAGGTCGTACGTGGCGAAGCCGGGGAGGTTCAGCTCCGCGATGAACATGGTGGGGACGCCGTAGAGCGAGGTGCACCGCTCCGTCTGTACGGCCTCCAGAGTCGCCGCCGGGTCGAACGACGGGGCCGGGATGACCATGCACGCGCCGTGCGAGGTGGCGGCCAGGTTCCCCATCACCATGCCGAAGAGTAACGAGACACCCGTGCACCGTCTACCCCATCAGCGAAAACGAGAGAGCCCCGCTTGCCGAGAACGGTGGGGACCGTTGGCAAGCGGGGCTCCGTGCCGCTCCTGACACCTCCTAGGAGGCTTCGCCGTCGGAGCGGCGCCCCTCCCTCCGGGCTTTGTGATGAGCAGCGGAGGGAGGGAAGCGCATGTCCGTCCAGGCCCTCTCACGGGGAGTTGGCGGACACCTGGACGGACGCCTCTCACGGGCGGGAAAGAAGGACCGCCGTCGAGAGGTGCGGACTCCGTCCCCAGGTGAGGTAACCCAGGGACGGAGCCCTTCGGACGCCAACGGGAGTGTGGGGAGATGCCGACCTCAACGACCTCAACCCGAACCACTCCCGCGGCGCCCACCGCACACCGGCGTCACGGGCCGGCATGCGGGCTCAGGGGGTGTTGGGGACTACGCGGTATTCCTGCTGACGGACGGTGCGGAATCGGGTGTGTCCGGGGTTCTGACGCGCGTGCTCCGTCGCCCAGCCTTCGCGGTTGCCGTCGCGCTGCGGGTATATGGACTCCGTGCACTTAGCGCACTCGAACCATTCTTGGAGCGCGCTTGGTCCCAACTCCAGGCGGGTGGGTGCCTCGTCGACGACGAGTCCAGGGAGCGTCATCGGAGCTTCCCTTTCTTCCAGTCGTGCGGGTGACGCCGGATTTCCACCGCAAGGTCAGTGGCGTGCGACAGGTCGTACGCCGGACTGTCTGGGTCCTTCGCCTCCCGCATCTGGCGCGCACAGGCGCCGCAGATATCGCAACCGGGAGTGGGCACCGGCGGTTCGTAGTTGTTGACGTCGTCGGGCCTGATCGGCCGATGGAACGTTTCCAGTGCTGCCACGGTTGTGCCTCCCCGTCGGAGTTCCATGCCGGATTTGGACGCAGCGCGCCCCGGTGTCTTCCGTGCATGTGATCACTCACCGTGCCCGGAATGGCACTTCTAGTGTGGCGACTGACGGGCCGTTAATGCAAGCTGAAAGCTCAAGTCTGCAAAATTGCATTCTGATCAGCGCGCGGAACGGTCACCTATGGAAAGGTGTGGTCCTGGAGACAAGTAGGGCGCGATGATTCGGCATGAGGGGGTGGGCCATGGGTGAGCCGACGGTACGGACACGTCAGCTAGGCGGAGAGCTTCGCCGCGCTCGGGAAGAGTCCAAGCTGAAGATTGAAGAGGCCGCCGCCCGTCTCTCCTGGACGCCGTCGAAGGTCAGCCGAATCGAGAAGGGCATTCTCGGAGTCAAGCCGGCCGACCTTGACGCGCTGATGGACACCGTTGGGGTGCTCGACGTGGCGAAGCGGGAAGTCCTCCACAGCATCGCCCGGCACGGTCGTCAGCGCGGGTGGTGGCAGACCTACCGGGACATCATCTCCCCCGCGTACGCAGACTTGATCAGTCTCGAAGACGGCGCCAAATCCATGCGCACCTACGAGACGACGCTCATCCCTGGACTCCTTCAGACGGCCTCGTACGCCCGCGCCACGATTGATGCCATCAGGATGGACTCTCAGCCGGAAGACGCTGACGCCCTCGTCGCCGTCCGGCAGGCTCGTCAGTCCGTCTTGTCCCGCCGCGAGCCCCTGGAGTTGTGGGCCGTCATCCACGAAGCGGCTCTCCACCCCCGGGTGACGACCAACCCCGAGATGATGCGCGAGCAACTGCAATCGCTGCTCGACAGACAGAGACTTCCGCACGTGTCGATACAGGTTCTACCGCTCGACGCTCCTCCGCACGTCGGGATGAGCGGTGCGTTTGCAGTGCTGGGGTTCCCCGAGACGGCTGATCTTGACGTCGTCCTCGTGGAGAGCCTGACGAGCGCGCTATACGTCGAGGACACTGCGGAAGTTCGTCGGTACGGGGGTGCGTTCGAGCGGCTGAGGGCCGCAGCGCTCCCGTTCGACAAATCGGCCGACCTCATCGCACGACTGAAGGACAGCATCCAATGACCATGATCACTGACTCGACGTCCACCGGGTTCCACTGGACGAAGTCCTCGTACAGTGGCGGAGACAACAACTGCGTGGAGGTGGCGCACAACGCCATGACCTCTGCCATGCCCGTCCGTGACTCGAAGGTTCCCGCCGGCCCGGCGGTCGTCTTCGCTGACACCACGTGGGGCGTGTTCGTCGACGCCCTGAAGTCCGGCGACGTCGCCTGACGTAGAACGCGAAAAGCCCCCGCCACGTGGTGTGACGGGGGCTCTCGTGTTCCTACTCAGGTTTGGGCCCGCGGCTCGCAAGCTGAATGCTCCGCTTTGCTCCGTACACGTTGTCCCACGTGTCGGTTCCGTGGCGCCACGTGACCAGGACCGCGCGGTTGAGCAGACTCACCACGTTGGCAACGGTGACGGCACGGTCGGCGAACAGGACATCACCCTCCCTCAGTTCGTCGGCTGTCACAATCGTGTGGCCGCTCGGTTCGTCGGTCATCGTTTCACCGCCCCATCGTCCGACGGACGTACCCCACCTTCCGTCGCGACAACTTTTACGGCCACGTTTACCGCCCGCTCTCGCTCTTCGTCCGACGCTCCGTACCATGCCTCGCGAGTTGCGAAGAGGTAGTAACCGACAAGCCGGTAACCCTTGTCGTCGGGGTTCCGGTCGGTGGCGCACACCTTCACGAACACGTGCGTCCGCATTCTTTCCCGGGCACGGGCGTGGATCTTGTCCGCCGGAACGGGGCGCAGGACGAGGCAAGGTGTACCCAGTCCTTCCGCATCGTCAGCCGCGCGGAGGAGAGCGTCGGCGAGTTCGCGCGCCTGCGCGGGGGTATGGAACGCCGTAGTGGGAGGGGCGTAGTCGCCATCGTCGGAGAAGATCTGCACTTCCCCGTCCGTCGCGCTCACCGTCGTGTCAGAGTCTCTGTTTCCGGGGACCGTGATGTTCTGCATCGTCGCTCCTCACGCGCCCACGGGGCGCAGGCTGTAGACCTTACGGACCTCGTCCAGGTCGACGCGGGGTCCTTCGGTGGTCTGAAACTTCGCGAGCCGGGCACGGGGGCCGTTCGCTGCGCCGCGGATCGTCACGGGGTCGACACCGGCGACAGCCGCAGCCTCCGCGTACGTCGCTAGTTGGGGCTTCCTGGGGGCTACCGGCGGTGCCGGGGTCTCTTCCTTCGCCGGCTCCTCCGCGGGCTCCTGTGGCGTCTCCGTGGGTGTCTTGCGGGAGTGGACGAGGAGCGATCCACCGAAGAACGCGAGCACGGGCCACACGGCGACGAGCACGCGCATCGACACGGGCGGGTGCGCCAGGTCCAGAACGCCGGCCGTGGCCACATTCGCGCTCATGGACGCCGCGAGCGACAGCCAGAACCACACCTTTGCGGAGCGCTTCGAACCCTCGTCCGCTTCCCGCACCTGCTTCCAGGCCATGATCAGCAAGAGGTCGACGCTCACCGGGTACGCCCACGCCTTCCATCCGCCCTGGCCGGCCGCTTCGGCAATGTCGTGGATGTGGGCGAACGACAGAGATCCGGCAATGACGGCCTGAATCAGAAGCGGGTCACGCAGGTTGGCGGCTCTCATGGCTCCTCGGTTCGTGTGCGGGGGTGTGTGAATGGTTCGTGCGGCGGAGCCCCCGTCAGCGCAATTGACGGGGGCTCCAGGGGGGTTACGCGGCGACGTTCTTCAGAAGAGCGTCGAGGAACGACTCACCGTCGAGACGGACAATCGGGCTCGGCTCCGGCTCCGGGGCCTCCGGGAGGTCGAAGAGCCCCTCCGCGGCCTCCGCCGTGGCGTAGTGGCCCGGCGCAACCTCGGTGAGGTACGTCGTGGGGTCCGTCGTGCGCAGCGCCGTAAGCGGCTTGACTGCCGCGTCCCACGCGCTTGCGATGACCTTGACGGACTTAACCTTCCCATACTTTGCGCGCCATGCGTCAGCGTCGGCAAGGGCACGTCGACGTCGACGCTCCCCGGAACCGGGCCACCCTTCCGCGTCCTCTTGTGGCGCCTGCGCGGCAGTCACCATGTCGGCGTATCGCTCGTCCAACTCGGCTTGACGAGCTGCGTCGATGAACGTGCGCACGGCCTTTGTGTGCGCCGTTTCGAGCTGCTTGACGGTGCGGATCTTGCCGCCAACCTCCGTGCGAATGACGCGCGTGACACTGGCGACGCGGACCGTGGTCTCGCGGTGCTCGACGGGGGCCAGCTCCTCCGTGACGATGTCCTCGTCCGTCGGGCGGGCGTGCTCGTCGCAGAAGTGCACCGGCCACGTGTAGTCGCCGTGTGCCTGCTTGACCTGACGGACCTTCGTCGCCGGCGCACCGCACGCCTTGTGACCGTACTCAGTGGCGGTGCCCCAGGAGCGGACGATCTTGCGGTGAGTGGCGGTGCAGGTATTCATGTCCGTCTCCCTCGTGTGTGCCTCGCGTTGGTAGAACTATCGCACAGTTATGGCGTCCGGCACAACGGTTCGCGGCGAGAAACGTCAGTCGTTTGACGCACCTCCCGCCGCCACGAGTGCCGCTCCTTCCGACGGGCGGATCGTCGCGCCGCCCGTCGAGCCCGTCCCGGCGGTTGTCCGCAGCAGTGGCAGTCACGTCCTCCGGGACCGTCGGGGCAGTTCGAACCCAGCATGGGCATGGAGCCTCCTAGATTCGATGCAGCAACGAGAACCCCGTCCCGCTCCCCTCGCACGCCTGGAGGACGAGCGCAGGCGAGCCGGCGAAGGCGGGAATCGCGCCGCCCTGACGCGGGATGACGAGGTGTCCGTAGACCCGGTAGGTCCCCGCCATGGGGCCGGAGATGACGCGGACCGTCCTCCCCACGGGCACGCGCGAGAGCCACTGATACCCCATGTAGTTGTGCCCCGCGAGGATGCGGCCTGCGTAGAACGTCAGCGCTCCGGCGTCGATGCACGGCTGAGGGTTTGTGGTGCAGTTCCGGTAGTACGTGATCCTGATGTCCGCCGGGGCCTTCGCGATCGGGTGGCGCTTCGTCGGCCTCGTCGACGGCGTGGCGAGCGACGTGGAGGGGATGGCCGTGAGTGTCGCACGCACCCCCTCACGCGTCGTGTGCGTCGACGGGCGGGGCGTCGGACGGTACGGCGTCATGTGCGTCGGGGAGGGCGTGAGCACGGGCGCCGTGGTGACGTCGGAGAGGTGCGTCGGGGTCGCGGCGTCGGGGGACGTGACGACGGACAGAGCGCCTACCGTGGCGACGACGGCCAGGGCTCCGGCGATGCGGGAGGGAGCGCGGGACGGGCGTCCGGTGTGGGCGAGTTGGGGGCCTCCTCCGTAGACGGCGCCGAAGCGGATCGCGTTGCCGATGCGCAGTGCGGAGATGCGACTCTCCGCGTCGTCCCCGCTCAGGTACTCGACGCTGTCCGTCACGCGCTGCGCTTCGGGCGCGGGCGTCACGTGGTACGTCTCGAACTCGAAGGTCCCCTCGTTCTCCCCGCGGAGCGGGACGACGCGGATGCGTCGGCCGTCCATGAGTTTGTAGATCATGACTTCTCCTCGTCCCGGGCCGGCACGGGGCCACCCGCGCGCTTCATGTCGGTGTGGAGCTGGGAGACGGCGCTCTTGCGGTTGGTCGTCGACGTGGTGTGGAAACGGTCGAACGCGGCCTTGACGGCGTCGTCACGGGAGTTGCTCATGCCCACGCCCTCCCAATCGCGGCAAGCCGCTCGTATGTCTGCGCCGTGTGCTCCCCGTAGACGAGGTAGTCAGCAACGTGCGCGGCCGTCAGCGACGGGTACTCACGAAGCATCCTCCGGGCTCGTTCACGAGCCCGTTCCTCCGTGACCTCCGGGAACGCTTCGACGAGCCGGCGAGCAGCGCGACGAGCCTTGATCTCTTGGAACATGCCTTCTCCTTCGGGTCTTCGAGTGCCCCGCCGCGGATTCGAACCGCGCGCCCGCCGGCACTGGGGGTGCCGGGTGATCGGGCGATGCCTCTGCGGGGCGGACTGCTAGTTGACGAGCTTCAGTGCGGTGGCTGGTACCCCGACCGCAACCATGTGCGACCGAAGCCACTCCGCGTCCTCTGGCGATTCACACGCCACGTCGACAAGGTCTCCGGCGATGCTCACAATCACGGGGGTGAACCGACTTTCAGTCCCGCGCTGGCGGTACAGGGCCCACCATGAGGCGCCAGCGCGGGTGGCGAACACTTTCGCCTCGTTGACACGAAGTGCCGGCACTAGCCGATGACCCGGGAGACGTCGAAGGTGTGCATGCAGTTCAGGTAGTCGACCGTCAGCGTGTCGCCGTCCTGATGGATCACCGTCGCCGTACCTGCCTGACCGTAGTTGTTGACGATCCGGATGACGTCGCCGAACTCGAACATCTCGTCCCCTCCCCTGGGGCGCCCCGTGTGAGGCGCCCCGCTGCGTGTGTCGCTTGCGTTCCTCGACTATCGCACAGTTATGGCGTCCGGCACAACACCTCTGGAGGGGGGAGCGTCAAACGACTAGCGTGTCTACTTGCCGGCGGCCAGGAACTCCGCGAGACGAGTGATCGCATCGGCGTCGGGGGCCAGGTTCTCCAGGAGTTCGCACGCCTCAACGACGTACTTCGCGCGGTAGCTGCGAGTGGGGGCGTCGACGGCCGGCGCCTCCTTCACCTCTCCCCCGTCGATCTCGTCCGCCAGGGCCAGGATGCCGCGGGCGAAGGTGCGGGCGTCCGCGGGATTGGCGAACACCTCACCCTGGTAGTCACCAAAGACGTGCATCTCCAGCTCGACGTCCGCCCCGCGCTTCGTGGCGACGATGTAGTCAGACGAGCGGTCCCGGCAACGGGCGATGTACGCGGTCATGTTCTCTCCTCTGCGAGTGTCGTGCGATCCGTAGAACGTTGCGGGGTTACGCGGGGCCGGCCAGGAACTCCGCGAGTCGGATGATGTCTGCGGCCGTGTGCTCCGTGTCGACGAGCCACAGCTTCGCTCGCGAGAACGTGTCGTCTCGGGCGTCGCTGGACGCGGGCGGAGCACCGATCTTGCGAACCTGCGAAGCCCACGCGACGAACTGCGGGTCGGGGTCCTCGGTGGCGATGCGGTAGGGAAGCTGGTCGTCGTACACGTCGATGCTGGTCACGACGCCCACACGGCCCGCAGTGGTCGTGTTCTGCCGGGACGGCAGGATCTCCACACGGTCCCCGACGCGAATGACCTCCGCCACGGGGGCCGGCTCGTCCCCGTCGACGAGTGCCAGGATCTTGCGGCCGAACGCGCGGGCGTCCTCATCGGTGGTGTAGACGGATGCGCCGGGGGTGCGGAACGCGATCTCCCCGTCAGAGTCCCGGTAGACGGAGACGCGGTCGTCTGCGTCGTGCATGCAGCTCAGTTCGATGGTCATGTTCTCTCCTCGTGTCTGTGCGTGAGTGGCTTGCGTCGTCGGTCAGTCGGACAGGTCGGAGACGCTTATCTTGAAGCCGTAGCCGTAGTAGAACGGATTTCCGGAACTCCAGCCGACGGACAGTTCAAGCACGTCGCCCATGTCGGCGAAGATGTGCCAGGTGTTGAAGCCGTTCGTCGTCCCGACGCCCGTGATGATGTGGTCGACCTTGTCCGCGTGCAGGAGGAAGCTCGTCAGCTCCGTGTACGCACAGCAGTCGTCCGTACCCTCCAGGACCACACGCTTGCCGTTGTCCAGCGTGATCACGGTTCGGTCATTGCCCCAACGGCCAGTGCCGCCCGTCTCCACGCTGACGATGCGGTGACCCACGACGGCCTCACTCAGGCTCGCCACGTTGTCCGGCATCGTGCCGTTGTCCTCGTCCTCGCTCAGCGTCTCAGCCGCGTACATGTGCTCTCCTCGTGTCTTTTAGAAGCGTGAGTCGTTTAACGCGTGTCGGTCAGGCGAAGTCGATCGAGAAACCTTCGGGGAGCGGTGAGTCATTCAGGGCCTCCACCGCGTATCTGATGTCGTCGCCCCAGAGAGCGGCTTCGTCGGGGCGGACGCCCTGGACGTCGTAGTCGTCGAGGGAGGGAAGTCGGTTCATGGTCTGGAGTCCTTTGCGAGTGAGTGATTCACGCTGCGAGGTCGTGAGCTTCGGCCACGTAGCGGGCGGAGGACGTACCCCGGGAGCGGAGCCGGCGGAGAGCCGCTCCGTTGACTTCAAGGTCGGCACAGACGTCCTGGTCGGGGCGACGCTCCATACCGACGCCGAAGAACGCGCGGAGTGCGAGGGACTGACGCTGCGGGATCTGCGTCATGAGCCACCGGGCCAGGTCCCGACGCTCCAGCGGGTCCGTCACGGTGGCGTCCTTGTCGGCGATGACGTCGGCAAGTGTGAGTGTTTCGTGTGTCTCCTGCCCAGATCCGGTGTTAGCGGGGGCGTCCAGGCTCTCCGTGCCCGCGAGCGCCTCTACCATCGCGATGAACAGTTCACGCGTCATGCGCTTCGTCGGGGAGGCAGCGTCACGGAAGGTTGCCCACGCCTTCTCCATGTCGCCCCCGCACTCCCACAGCGCGCGGCGCACACGGATCGCGGCCGTCGGGTCCAGGGTCAGAGGCGACTTCGTCATGATGTCCGCCTCCATCACCGCACGGCGTACGGCGCGGTAGACGTAGGAAGTGAGCTGCGCGGCGGACGAGGAGGAGTCGTAGTCACGGACGTGCTGGATCAGAACCGCACGCGCTTCCTGCAAGTAGTCCTCCGCGTCCTCCGTGCTCGCGGCGGGGATGGTGCTGCGGATGATGCTCTTCAGCATCGGGTCTACGCGCTGGACGATGGCCCACATGGCGTCGCTGTCCCCGGCCTGCGCTGCGTGGATCTGCTCGTCCGTGACTTCGATGCGGTTCATGCGGGCTCCTCCGTGAGTGTCTGACGCTTAGGTAATGGGGGAATTCGAGGGTGATGTGACGCGGTACTTTTGTGACCTGGGTCACACAGTGATTTAGGTAAACGAAAGCCCCCGTCCCGCGCAGGAACGGGGGCGCCTAGTGCGTGAGTCGTTTAGCGCGTCTCAGAGCACGATGTACCGGATGAGCAGCCCGAAGGCTTCCGCGATGCTGACGTCAGCGACGGCCGTGGAACACCCCTCCCAACCAGGCAGGCAGTACAGATCGGTTACCGCAGCCCACTCGACACTGCATCCGCACGTGAGCTTCGCGTCGAAGAACGCAGCCATCTCTTCAAGGAAGCCCCGCTCGTCGTCAGTGCTCTGCGGCCCCGTCAAAATGATCAACTAGTCCCCCCCTGGGGAGCTTTGGTCCGGATACTCCCCTTCCCACAGGGAGAGCATCCGGTCCATGGATGCGGAGACGCCACGGACTGTCGCTATTGCGTAGGGCAGGAGCCGGGCGCCGATCTTCAGTTCTTC
Source organism: Streptomyces sp. NPDC005302 (assembly GCF_040607345.1). Taxonomy (NCBI): domain Bacteria; kingdom Bacillati; phylum Actinomycetota; class Actinomycetes; order Kitasatosporales; family Streptomycetaceae; genus Streptomyces; species Streptomyces sp. NPDC005302. The sequence goes on along the minus strand of NZ_JBEXGN010000003.1, from coordinate 362,258 downwards.
ATGAAGAGCTGCACGGCGTTCGTCGAGCGCCGTTGCTTCGGTCGGGCGGGATGGTCCGTGCGTCGCCTGCCGGCCTGTACCGTCCGCATCCACGTCGGGACGTCGCCCCGGCATGGTTACTGCATCGCCGTAGGCGGTCACGAACTGTCGGACCTCGTCTAGATCACGTTGGAGCGTGTCCAGAAGCTCGATCATTCGTTGTCCGTCTGCGACGTGATCAGGACTGTAGGTCACCAAACCTCCACGGGCAATTGCCATGTGGCCGAACAAAGTCCGGCGTCTGTACTGGTCTGTAGCCTTTTGACCGGTTGTTACCGTGCGACAGCTTGGCGGCTACCCGGTAGTACTTATGTCGTCCGCCCAATCTCACCTGCGGTTATGTCGGACGGCACAACTTAATGGTCAACAAAGACCCGTTACGAATCTGTGACATGTGTGCGCCGTGTGGATCTCGCCCATAGCGTCGCAAGTGCCGCTGTGTAGTCGAATCCGCTCACGCTGTAGACCCCTGGCCTGCGGTTTGTGCAAGCCAACTGCACACGTCCTGGTCACCTTTGGACCGATTGCAGAGACTGCATGCGGGGACGAGGTTCGCCCACTCGTGAAGGCCACCCTTCGCAAGCGGACGTACGTGGTCCATCTCCAGTACAACCTTTTCGCCGAACGCGCTGTCACAGTAGGTGCAAGTCCACAACTCCTGTTCCTCCCACCGTCGCAGTGCGTCACGTCGCGACGGGTAGAGCGGGGGCTCCGGGGGCCGCAGGCAAGGTGTGGTGTGCATGGGACGGGCAACGGAGCGGGTCCCCGAGGGATGGATTTCCGCCACCCCTCGGGCAGGTGCCGCCGCGCGTCCCGCAGTTGGCGCAGCAAGACGCGCGGGCCTCACGCCGCGAGCCCCACGGACGCGTACCACTCATCCTCGCGAGCGCGGAGAGCGGCGTCGTACTTCCCGTCAGGAGTCTTCATGTAGAGCGACCCCCACGACCTCCCACCGACGTCCGGGTCGGTGTCGAGCGGGACTCCGAAGAAGTCCATCGCCATAGCCGCGCCGACCTCCCGCGCCACATCGTCGACGATGTCCGCCGGCGCGGAGCCGAGAGCCTCGTCGTGGATCGGAAGGAGGAGGTACTCCGTCAGGCCCCGGTCATGCATGGTGAGAAGTGCCTGACACAGCACGTCACGCGCCGTCGACTGGACGGCATAGTTCGTGGCCGCGTAAACACGGTCACGGTCGAGCGGGAGACGTCGGCCCGTGGGCGTGATGACCACGTATCCGCTGCCCCGCGCTTCCCGCTGGACCTTGTTCGAGAACCGCTTGATCCCTGGGTACACGCGGTCGTACGCCGCGACGGCCGAACGGACTTCGTCGATGGGCGCTCCGGTCTGGCGGCTCAGGGTGGTTGCTCCGCCTCCGTAGACCTTGCCGAAGCCCACGCCCTTGCCCATCTTGCGGTGCGCCTTCGTGAAGTTCGGACCCCAGATGAGTTCCGCGGTGAAGTCGTGGAGGTCACGGCCCTCCGCGATGGCCCGCTTCATGGTCTTCTCATCCGCCAGAGCCGCGAGAACGCGCATCTCCACGGCGCTGTAGTCGACGGAGAAGATGCGGTGTCCCTCGTCCGCGATCAGGGCCCGGCGGATCGTCCAGTCCCCCGACGGGAGTTGCTGGAGCGGAGGACCCGAGATGGACATGCGCGCCGTGCGTGCCTGAAGACTGTTGATCTTCGGGTGGATACGGCCGGCGTCGTCGATGCCGTCGCGCATGGCGACGCCGTAGCTCTTCGACCACTTCCCCGCGCGCTTACTGCGGAGAACCGCGTCCGCCAGGGGGTTGGGCGTCCGGGCTCCGATGCGGACCCAGTCGCGGTCGACGTCGGCAAGGACTTGCAAGACTTCCTTGTCGACCTTCAGGGCCCCACTGTCAGTGGTCTCCGTTAGCGTCTCCCCCATGCCCACGAGAGCAGATGAGACTTGCTTCGGAGCGTTCACCGACGTCACGCCGTACTTCGACGCGCGCCCCGCGTGGAGTGCTGCCTCCTCCTCCAGCCGCTCGACGAGCGGACGGACGTAGTCCTGGTCGACGAGCATCCCGCGGCGCTCCATGAGCGCGCAGACGTACATGACCTTGTGCTCGAAGTCCACGAGTGCCTGACGGACCCCGACCTTGCGGAGTCGCTCCTCCCCGACGGGAAGCCACCGGGAGACGAGAATCGCGTCCAAGCCGGCGTACTGGAGGTAGGTCGGGTGGTTGATGTCGATCTTCGCCCACCCGGTGGCCTTCGTCTCCCCGATGGAGCGGAAGACGGCCGTGAGGTCTTCCTGCGTGTCCGGCGCCGCAGGGTCGACGTCCCGCGCACAGAGTTCTTTGAGCCGGAGTCCCCATCCACCTTCGTGTTTGGGTCGCGAATCGAACAGGTGCGCGATAATCTTTGAGTCCGTCACCTTGGGGGCCAGCGTCGCCAGCGGGACCCCGAGGTGTCGGTCCAAGACCAACATGTCGAAGGTGGCGTTATGGAAGACGAGACGAGGCAGGGACTCCATAGCCCAGCGGGCAGTGTCCGCGTTGCGGTCCGACACTTCGGTCTGGACGACCCACGCGTCCCGCTTGTCCCCGAACTGCGCAGTGCGCAGGCGGTACGTCGGGGAGAAGGTGTCGAGCCCGGTCGTCTCCGTGTCCGCGCCGATCATCTCGCCGGCCACGGCCTTGCGCTCGACCCACCGACGGAACTCGTCGAGATCCGCACGCGTCTCCGGAACGCGGGTCATGGTCTCCGTGCCCGCGATGGTGTACGGGAAGTACTTCACAGCCCCATCACCTCCGCGCGCTTCTTTGCGACGTGTTCCGCATGAGACTTACGCGCGCGCTCCGCCTGCTTGATGTCGGCCGTTGTGTGCACGGTGACATGCAGGACCCGCCCCGCTGCAAGACTCGACGAGTAGACGTACGTCGAGCACTGGCCGTCCCACTGGTTTGCACTGCGGGATCTCTCCGACCCCCACTCCCGCATGACATCGCCCGTGGCTGCGTCGATCTGAGTCCACAGCGACATGTCACGGCCCGCGACGAACTCAGGTCCGTGCGCGGGGCACTTCTCCACTTCGACGTCATCGGACGTTCGGCGGATTTCGTCGGCGTACTGGTTCGCGCGCACCTCGTCGAGGAAGATGCCCCGAAGGGTGAAGTCGCTGTACTCGCCCGATGTCACGACGTAAACGACCTGTGTGTCACTCATGCTGCGCTCTCCTTCGCTTGTCCGAAGATGTCCGTCGAGCCCGCGTCACCCGGGTCGTCCGTCGTTGTGACCTCCGCGTCTGCTCGCGCGGCTTGCGTCTCCGCGTCCGACATAAGGCGGATGCCGTTGAAGCCCCACCTCTTCCCGCGCTTGTCCTTGACGAAGTCGCGGCTCTCCAGCTCGACTCCAAGCGCCCAACCGGACAGGATTTCCTTCCGCGAGAGACCCGCGTCTTCCGCCCACTCCGCGTAGGCGCGACGGACGGCCATGGGAGCGACACGGGCGCCGGGTTCCTGGACGAGGCGAGCCGCAATGAACTCCGCCAACCGGTCTTCGCTCTCCCGGTAGTCCTGCGTGGCGGAGGCAACGGACGATGGCTCCTCCAGCCCCGTCGCGTACCACTCCTGAGCGCCGCGCACGGCCCACGCGAGGATGCCCTCCGCCTCCTCCCGCAGCTTTGCGGGGAGAGACCGGTCAGCCTTCGCGCCACGGAACGTCGCTTCGAACGGGACGAGTTTGACGCGCCTCCAGACCCCGAGATCCTGGCTCAGGATCGCGGGCTTGTAGTTGCCGGCGACGATGAGCAGGAAGTTCGGGACGTAGGTGAACGGGTTCTGATTCAGGAATCGACACGTCACCGGGTCACCTCCCGTGAGCTGCTTGACCAGTGCCTCCGCGAGCCGGGAGTACTTCTCCGTCTCGCTCGCCGTGACAAGCCGTGCGCCACGGAGCGATGCGAGTTCGGGGCTCGCCTGACCGACGTTGACCCGCTGCTCGAAGGTGCTGAATTCCGTGCTCTTCGTGACGCCGCGGAAGACGTAGAGCAGTGCGTCCAGGAACGCAGACTTCCCGTTGGCCCCTTGTCCGTGGAGGAATGCGAAGCACTGCTCACTCGTCGATCCCGTGATCCCGTAGCCGACGAGCCGCCGCATGTACGCCGGTAGTTCCGGATGCTTCGGGAACACCTCGGCGAGGAACTGCTCCCACCGTGGCGCCTGTGCTGCGGGGTTGTACGCGACGTCGAGCCGCTTCGTGATCAGGTCCGCCGGCGAGTGGGCGTGGATCGCTCCCGTCCGCAGGTTGACCGTCCCATTCGCCACGGAGAGGAGTTCCGGACGGGCGTCGAAGGAGTCGGCCGACGCAGGCACGCCCGGGACGGACGGCAGCTCCTTAAGGATGCCGTCGATGTGCCGGTTGGTGAGTGCCTTCAGGGCTAGCTTCCGTTCGAAGTCCGTCCCCGTCGCGATCAGTTCGGCTCCCATCTGATGGAGAGCCTCCCGAACGGCGTCCGTGTTCTGGACCCATATCGATCCGTCCCATACGAGGTAGCCCAACCCCCTGGCGTAGCGCACTCCCCCGCCCGTGCGTCGCATGTAGTCGCGCAGGCGCACGGCCAGACCGACGTCAGTAGCGTCAAACGACTCACGCGCGCTCTGGCTCATGGTCTGGAGTGCGGTGTCCGTACCGGACTCTGTCGTGTCGGACTGGACAGTGGGAGCGGACGCAGGCGTCGCGTCGTCCTCCAGCTCGACTACCGATGCGGCACGTACCGCACGGTGCAGTTCCGCGGCGAAGGTCGCGGGCGTGCGCTCCCTCCAGTCCGTCAGATCCTCCTCAGCGTTCGGGAAGGGGAGCTGACGCGGGGCGTTGCCGTCCTCCGCAAGGGCCGTCGCCAGTGCGCCGATACCGCGCGCTCCAGCGTCGTCGGGGTCGAAGGCGAGAATGACGTCACGGCCGCGGAGGTGCGTCACGAGTTCCGCGACGAGGACGGCGTTCCGTGCCAGTCCGGCACCGCGGATGATGAGCGCGTCGTACCCGACCCCAACGGAAGTCAGTCCGTCCCCGGGGCCCTCCGTGACGAGGATGGTGTCATAGCCGGTGCCGGCGCTCAGGACGCCGTACTTCGCCCACGTCCGTCCTTCCAGGTTGGCGAGAGACACCCACCGGGCGGGGCATTTCTTGGAGAGGTCACGACCCTGGAGGCCACGGATCACTCCGTCGAACCCCGCGAGCGGGACCGTCACGCGCGGGTAGCGAGTGAAGCCACGCGTTAGCCACGGCTGAGCGCGGGGGCCAGGAGCACAGTAGCCGACGTCAAGGTCCGCGCACTGCTCGGGACTCAGTCCGAACCGGTCCGCGATGTAGGCCCGTGCCGCCTGCGACTCCTCCGAGTCGTACTCGATGGACGTCAGCGCGTCGGCGCACTCGTCGACGAACATCCGCAGGCCAGCAATCTCCGCGACGCCCACGGACTCCGGGACCTTCGCTGAGATGGTGTGCGCGCCCATGTCGTTGACGACGTCAAAGAGGTCGGCCTCCCGCATGCGCATGGCCTCCAGAACGTCACCCTTGTCGCAGCCCGTACGGCAGACGAGCAGGAGCTTCCCGCCCTCCTTCAGCGTGAGCTTCAGCGACGGGTGATTCCGGTCTGAGTGCGCGGGGCAGAGCGCTAGATGTCCGTCGTGGTCCTCCTCTACGCCGCTCAGCCGCCCCAGGATCTCGGACAGTCGCAAGGTTCTCCCCTCTCCAGTTGTCATGCGAAAAGGGGCGCCCCCGGAAGGACGCCCCCTGTGTGCGTGAAACGACTTACGGACTACTCCTCTTCGCTGTAGTCCTCGTACGTGACCTCTCCGTCCGGTCCGCCAGACGCGTCGAAGTTGCCCGCGTGCTTGTCCCCACGGGAGAGCGCATGCCAGATCCACCCACGAGCGTCGGACGCGGAGATCTTCCCGCCCTCGTACTCGTCGTCGTCCTGGTAGATGGTGATCGTCCCGGAGAAGGGGATGTATGCCTTACGCTTCACGCTGCCTCCCGGTGCTCTTCGTCGATGTCGAACCACCTGTCGAAGTCGGCGTCTTTCAACGCCTCCTCCATGTCCCGCAACCGGTTCATGAGCCGCGCGTCAGTGCGCACGTCGCGGACGACGTAGCCGTCTGCAACGCCCTTCATGCGCCGCTTCACGACCGCGCAGCCGAAGGGTTGGCCGGCGTTGACAGCCTCGCGGTTGGCCTGCGCGATGTAGTCGGAGAGCGTGATCGTCTTCTCCGCCTTCAGCTCCGCGGCGTGGAGGTAGTAGCCCGACACATCACCAATGTCGAGACGGCCCATCTGAACGTTCCGATGGGCCGCCGGGTTGTGCTGCTCGCGTATGTAGTTGGTCCACAGCGTCTCCCACGCTGTGCCTTTTGCCTTCGATGGGTTAGCCAGACGTCCTCTCCTCCTTCGTCACCCACACTTCGACAAGTTCCCAGCCACCGTCAGAGTCAACGACCGTCGGGGGAGCCTGAACCTGCCAGGTCTCCCCCTTGTAGACGAGCCTGTTCTCCCGGCTCACTTCGCTCCGCTGACGATCTGCGGGGTTTTCGTTCGCGCCCATGCCGTCGCCTCTCTGTACACGTGCGCACGTCATACCCGCTCGCACGGTCTAGTAAGAGGACCAACTCCGAAAGAATGTGCGAGTTACGGCTGCTCGCGAGATGTTCTCCGACGTCACCGGACGTTCACGACCGTCACGCGAGCGCCAGAACTCCCCCACCGCCTCCGCCGGCACTGACGAGGATGCCGCACGGGGCGCCGAACTCACCCTCCTCTATGACGCCGTCACCGCGGAAGCTGCGGAGGGTGGAGACCCGCTCGTCCGCGTCCGCCTTTTCGTCGTACGGTCCCCAGATCTTGCCGACGGGGTAGCGGAAGGCTTCTACGGTCTGCACTACTCGGAACACGTGCTCTCCTTAGAAGATGTCGCGAGTGATAACGAGGGCTTCGCCGTTGTCCAGCTCCCGGACAAGCGCGATGATCTCGGATGCGGCGCCCAGCTCCTCGCCGTCGGTCCAAGAGTGGTCGGCGTCGGCATCGAGCCGCACACTCACGACGTCTTCGCCTTCCGGGATGGTCAGCTCACGAACGTTGATGTAGCTCATCCGTCCTCCAGCTCCTTCATGAACTCTTCCGTCAGCCACGGCCACGAGGCATACGCGCACCGCGAGAGGGGGAATTCGACGGGGATCGGGTCGGGCACGGCGCGAACGATGACCGTGTTGGGCTCGCGGGTCACTCGTCCTCCTCTCCGTCTCCGTGGTAGTCCCCGAACGACAGGCCCGGGTCCCGCCCGGAGTGCGCAAACATCAGGTGGTCGACCTGTATGGCGTCGACGCCGTAGTCCCGCCAGTCGTCGACTACGTCCCGCGCTTCGCGCTCCGTGTCCGCGTAACGGGTGGCGTGAGTCTCGACGGTGTGGCCACCGATGTTGTGCTTCATGCGGGATCGAATGCGATAGACGTCGCCGTCGAAGACGCCCATCAGGCGGCCTCCCGCCACTCCGTGACGGTCATCTCGAACGACTCCATCTCGACGGCCTTGACGGTGTCCTCGTCGTCCCAGAGATCCGTGTCGTCCTGCGACTCCGTGAGGCCCCGCTGATAGTCGACGGCGTAGACCTTGCCGTCATCCGGTGCGCGGAAGAGGCACTCGTGCCAGGACACCCACCGTCGGGTGTCGGTCTGCTGATCGCGGAGGATCTCCGCTTCCTTGCCCGGCTCCGCGTCCCACTCATGCGGGACGCCCATCTCTTCGAGTTGCTCGCGGGTGAAGCTGCGCGTGGCCACTACTTCTCCTCTCGTCTCAGCACAACCACTTGCGCGCCCCGACTCAGCGCGACCCCCGCGGCTTCCCAGTACTTCGGGAAGTCGCGCCGGGACGTTGCTGCGGGACGGATGTAGATCAGGTCGTCGGGGCCGGCGTCGCGGATGTCCCCGAGTGCGGGGGCGTTGGCGTCGTCGATGACGTGGAGTGCGCTCACTGCGCCAGGTCCGCGAGCAGGTACTTCGCCCGGTCCTCCTCCTCCACGGTGCCGTATACAACCGTGTGCCGTAGCCCGGTCCGGATGATCTCCAGCTCGCCAGACGTCAGCTCGATGTTCACTGTCTCCGGCGCTACCAACTTCGCCATGCTCTCTCCCAAGCTCGAAGGGTCTCCCTACGCCGAAAGCCCCCGGGACCGAAGTCACCGGGGGCTGAGGATCAGACCTTGCGCAGGGGGCCGTACTCATTCACGACCAGTTCGAGGGAGTCACCGGAGTAGGCGGATGTGGGGGTGAACCCGAGACCCGCGCGAACCTTGTCTCCGAAGCGGACGAAAGTCCACACGTCGTTGTCCCGGTCCGTGTACTTCGCCGACAGGTCGTACGTCACGCCGTTGTGGGTGTAGGTGTTCTCGTCCGCGCGCTCGACGGAAGCGACCTTCCAGGTACCGTTGTCTGCGTCGCCGTGCCTGCCGGAGCCGTCGCCGAATTCGACGAGGTAACGGAGTCGGTTGTTCGGGTCGTATTCGGTCTTCAGAGTGCCGACCTTGCCGACGAACTCACCAGTCCGGGCGTATTCGTCGTCCTCCACGACACGGACTCGGTCACCGACCTTCAGGGGCGCGGGCTCCACCTTCGTGAGCGCCTCCGCGAAGGAGAGCGAGTGCTTCCCCTCCGCGTCGCGCATGAGGTAGGTGTCAGCCCCGCTGTGGTGGTCGAAGGGCCCGAAGGCGACCTCTCCGGCGCCGAAGGTCCGGTGTTCCACCTTGTCACCGACGGCGAACTTCGGGGTCTCGGGGATGACGGCCAGCGTGCCGGGGTCAGTCGCCGTCTCGCGCCCGTTCGCGAGCCGTACGAGGTACCGCTCAGCGCCCCACGAGTTCGTGTAGGGGCCGTAGGTGATCTCGACTTCCCCGCGCTCCAAGTGCTTGACCTTGTCGCCGGCCTTGAACGTCGCTTCCATGCTCTCTCCTCCGTGAGTGTTGCACGCAAAGGCCCCCGGATCATCGATGCCCGGGGGCCGTGGGGCGGGGTTGGTCAGACGCGGGTGAGGGGACCCCAGCGCCCGACAATGAACTCCAGCGACGTACTGTCCGCGTCCGGGGTCTCACCGTGCGTGGCGCCGGTGACGACCTTGTCGCCGAAGCGCGCGAGCGTCCAGACGTCGCCGTCCCGGTCCGTGTACTTCGCGGTGAGGTCGTACGTGATGCCCGCGTGCTTGAAGGTGTCGGCCGGCTCGATGCGCTCGACGCCCCCGCAGTGCCACGTACCGTTGACGTCGCCGTGGTAGCCCTCTCCGTCACCGAACTTGACGAGGTACGGGAGCGACGAGTGTGCGGCGACGCTGATGACGACGCCCTCACGGCCGTTGAAGCGGTTCCGCCCGCCCCCGTCGTCGTCCGTGACGCGGACCTTGTCACCCGCCTTGATCGGCTCAGGCTTGACGACCTTCGTCAGCCCCTCCTCGGGAGGCGCCGTGTGCTTGCCGTCCCGCTCCACCACCCAGAAGTTGCCGCCACTGAACGTCGACACGAAGGGGCCAGCGACGAGCAAGCCCTCGGGGTTAGAGCCGATGGTCGACGTCACCCTGTCCCCGACGCTGAACTTCGGAGGCTCGGGGATCGCGACGAGGTCATTCCCCCGCTGCAACCGCTCGCCGGCGTCGGTACGGACCACGTAGCCCGTGAACGTCCCGTGAGTACTGGGGAAGGGGCCGTAGGTGATCTCGCCGTCCGCGTGATCACCGATGCGGACCTGCTGACCTACCTCGAATGTCTCGCTCACTTGCTCTCCTCCGTGTCCCCGATGACGACCATGCGGTCCGCGGCGACGGTCTGAACCGCCAGTGTCTTGCGGGCGATGAACCCGGAGTCACGCCCGGTGGGCTTGACCTTGACCTTCGGGACGATGAGCCCCGCAGCCTTGTTGCTCTCCAACGACTGCACGACGCCTTCCGACAAGCGGACGACGTTGCCCTGTCGCGACGCGTACGAGACGAGAACCCCGGGACGGATCTCGGCTCCGGTGTAATCGCACAAGCGACCCTTACTCATGGCTCTCTCCTCATATGTGTGACCAGCTCTTGCCACGGGCGATGAACGAAACCATCGTCTTCGTGACCCCAAATTCAGCGCCCAAGGCCGTGCACTGCTCCCCCAGCGCACGGCGCCTGCGGATCTCTCGGACGTCCGACACCATCAGGCGAGAATTCGCGTTGGCCTCTCCCTTACCGCCACCGCCAAACCGCCTGTTCTCTGACGCCGGAAGCCACCGAAGGTTGCTCGCACAGTTGTCAGTCCGCACCCGGCTCACATGGTCGGCGTCGTACTCGTCGGACGGTCGCGGGCCGTGAAAGGCTTCGGCGATCAACGAGTGAACGCTTCGGGATCTCCGCTCCCCGTCCCGGTATAGGCCAACGTGGAGATACCCCCCACGCTTTGGGTGACTACGCAGCCGCTTCCGTGGCCCGTACACGTCACCATCGCTGCTGACTACGTACCCGGGAAACCCATCGACGGAAGCGAAACTCACGCCTCCCACTCAACCCCCTCTGTGCGTAGAATCGTGCGAACGCCCGCCCCTCCCGAGCGCAATTCGGGAGGAGCGGGCGATGTGCTGCGGTTGGTCAGGCGGCCTTCGCCAGGTCCGCGGTACCCGCGGCCTCGTAGGCGCGCAAGATCTTGATGACCGGCTTGTTGTAGCTGACTTCCTGGCCGGCGCGCGGGCCCTTCTGCGGGGTGTAGGTCACGTTCTCGATGGTGAGTGTCGCTTCCACCTGCTGATCCCCGTACTTGTCCAGCTCCGCGAAGAGCGGACCGAGGACTTCGACGAGCTTCCAACTGCCGGAGTTGAAGCGGAACTTGCCGAGGTCGTACGCGTCCGTCAGCCGGAACGTGACGTCGACGGACGGCTTCGGACCACGGCCCTTGCTCGCCTCGTTCTTCCGCTCCGCGATCAGGGTCGGGCACTTGCACGCCTTGCCCTTGTCCTCCTCCGGGGAGAGGAACGCGAACCCGTCGCAGTGGTGCGTCATGCCGACGCCCGGAACGAACTGCTTGAAGCTCGCATCGAGCGTGTCCGGCTCGATGACGATGCGGACAGTCGGCGCGTCGGTGAGGACCTGGAGGTTGTCTTCCTTGTCCGTCTCCCACTCCTCGGAGACGCCGCCCAGAAGCTCCACGATGCCGGCCGCGACCTCCGGGTCCCCGGTGGTCACGCGCCAGTTGCTCAGTGCCTCCGGGATGCCGTTGACCTGACGACCGGAACGGAATCGGCCGACAATGTCGTCAGAGAAGGAGGATCGCTCCTTAGGAGCGGCGTCGGGGTCGGCGTCCCAGATGCTGCGGAGGTTGTTAGCCATACGTGAGTGCCTCTCGTGAGGTGAGTGTGCGTGTCGTGTGCGGCCTCTCGGCCTTACACATGAGTTATGGGGGAATCGGGACCCGATGTGACGCGCGACTTTCAGCGGATCTTGATGCCCGACCCGACGAGTTGCCACATGGTGCCGCCGTCCTCCTCCGTGCCGACGCACTCCAGCCGCGGAGGAGCGTCAGTCGTTTGACGGACCTCCTCCAACTCCTTCCCTTGCTCGACGAGCGCCGCCATGAGGTCAGCGATTCCTTCGCCAGAGCGCAGGTACGCGCGGCGCAGGACGGCGTACTTCTCCCGCTCCCGGTCCAGGGCCTCAAGGCCGAAGTTAGCCTCGTCCGCGGCACGTCGACGGGCGGAGAGCCATGCGAGCCGGTATCGGCGTGCCGTGGTCATGCTGCCTCCACGTATGCGCCGACGGCCGTGATCCACGCTTCGGACTCCACGAACCCAATTGCCACGTTGCACCCTTGGCACAAGAGACCGCGGACTCTGCCCGTGTTGTGACAGTGGTCCACTACTCTCGCTTCACGGGTGCATGGACCGACTGCACAAGCGCCGTCCTGGTCGAAGTACATGGCGTCGTGCATCGCCTTGTCGACCCCGTACCGACGGACGAGGGCTCTCCACCGCTCTGATGGGGCGCACTCGGCACAGATTCGACGTCTGTTGCCTCCCCGAGTGGTCCACCGAAGTTCTGACCAGCACTGCACACAGGGCCACTCGCGGATCCCCCTTGGTAGCTCACCCATGCGCCAACCCCCACAGCTCCCGATCCGTCGACGTCACACGCCGATCCGCCTGGAGGAGCCACCACAGATCCCCCGGCGTCACGTCGCCCGGGAGCCGGCCGTCGTCGAAAAGGTGAACGCCTGCGCGGAGGTACGCCTCGTCGACCAACTGACTGCAAATCAGGTGGCCGCTATCCGCGACGTAGTCCCGCACCCACGCTGGCCGGATGCGGAAGTGCGCGAGCGCGATGGAGCCGTAGTCCAGGAACGAGTACGGCGTCCCGACGAGGCCACGCGCGGCGCCGACGATGCGCACGCGCTCCGCGGCCGTCAGCGGGATACGTCCCGTCGACCAGATGTAGGGGGCGTTCGCCTCCTCCAGCGGGATCAGTTCCGCCCCGCCGGGCATGGCCTGGACGATCTCCCCGTTGCCGACGTAGACGAAGGCATGTTGCACGGGTGAGCCGTCGCCCACGAGGTGTTGGCCGGCGTTGACGAAGGCACCCGTGACGCCGTGGATCTTCGTCAGAGCGAAGTCTCCGGGGTACGGGATCATCGCTTCCCCCACTTCGGCCCGCGGAGGGTCTCGGGGACCATGGGCGCCACGGTGTGCGGGCACATCAGGGCCACGTACGTGTGGTACGACTGAACGACGCCCATGTCCGGCTCGCGGTCGTACTGAGCCGCCCACAGGGCGTGGACGGCTCCGGCAAGGAACTTGTTCACTGACTCTCCTCGTAGGTCGTCAGGGCGAAGGCGAGTGCTCGCTTCCACCTCTCGCTAGCGCGCTGGACGGCACGCATGTAGGGCTCTTCGATCTCGCGAAGTGCGTCGGCCGACGCGGGGACGTGGTCGAAGATCCGGCGCATGCGCAGGTATGCGATGTGGCGCCGATGCATCCGCGTCCGCTCCCGCTCTTGCTCCAGGAGCCACCGGTCACGGATGTTCAGCTCGTCCGTGTAGCGCGTGCCTTCGCAGCTCTTGCACTGCGCTGCACGACCGTGCCACGGGGTCTCGCGGAAGTCGTTCCGGTCCTTGCGACGCCGGCAACGGCCGTCACACAGGAGCGTGTTCTTCCCCCGCGGGTGGGTGCGCTCAAACTCCGCACGGATCGCGTCGGCGAGTGTGTAGCTCACCGGCTCTCCAGCTCTGCGAGCCACTCGCGGTAGTACGCCAACGCCTCGTCACGCGACCCCATGTAGCTGGGGACCTCCCCGCCTGCCTCCAGGCTGGCAATGCCCTCGCGGTACGACCGGATGCGATCCTGTCGGCTCTCCTCTGCCTTCTCCAGGTCCGTCGGGAGATCGCAGTCAGGCAGCCTTTCGACGATGACAAGCCGGTCCGGACCGACGTGGACGCGATCCCGGGGCTTTCCCCACGTCGTGGCGCCGTACGAGCGACGAACGACCTTCAGCCATACGCGGCCGGCGTCAGTGAACCCGTCGACCACGGCCTCCACGAGGGCGATGGAGCGGCCAACTCCGGCGCCGTAGACGCAGGTGGCTCCGACGTGGATGTCTACGCCGCGGGCATCCTTGGGTGTGTCTGTCATGCCGCTACCTCCAGAGTCGTTGCGTCCAAGTGCTCGACGAGCCGCCCACCTATCCAGTGCGTGAAGGCCGGCGGAATGGCTTCCGTAAGCTCCTCACGCACATCGGTCCAGTGAATGCCCATGGCGTCCTGCATCTCCTGGACGGACGCCTTACCGCCACCGTTGCCGTAGGCAGCGACGTACGGGCCGTCGAACCACTCGCCGTGCCGGTAGCCGCGGACTCGTCCACGGTGTTTTTTGTGGTCGCGCTTGTAGTTGAAGTCCGTCGTCCAGTTGACGAGTTCGAAGTTCCGGTGACGGATTACCCCTAGCCCGAACATCTCGCCACACAGCACGACGTCAGGTCGAGCGGACGGGTTCTCGATGACTCCCGGGAGGCCGGTTGCCTCCATGAGTTCGCGGGTCTCCGGGTAGAAGTCGCTGTACCGGTCGGCAAGGTGCGCGTTCGTGCCGCGCGTGAGGGAGCACCGCTTCTGACACGGGGGTGACGCGTGAATGGCGTCGACGACAATGTCGCCGGCGATGATCCGCTTCAGTGTCTCCACGGCGTCCGCCTGGACGAAGTCGAGCGGGTAGCGCGGACGGTCCACGATGTCGTAGCCGGTGGGCTTCAGGCGTCCGGTCCGCGCGTATCCCCAACCGGCGCCGCCTGCGCAGGAGTAGAGATCTGCGATTCGGTAGAGCGTCACTTTCCGCCCTTCGGATCGTGGTCCCCCAGGAACGCGCGCAGGGAGACGTACTTCGCCCGGGTCTCGATGGTCTGCGCTGCGGCGTCGCAGACTCGGTGACAGGCGTCGACAACCGCGGGCGCCATGTCGTCGAACTCCGTCGGGTCGACCCACACGCCGGCTACGAGACGTGAGCCCCAATTCCTCTGCTCGCGCACCTCCACTTCGACCCCCGCGTAACGGTCCTCCTTCACGCGGTAGAAGTAGCCGGTGGGGAGTTCGGGCGCTCCGAGCCCGACGAGTGCGGCCATGCTCATACGTTGACCTCCAGGTCATACGGGTACAGGCGTGCCTTACGCTTCTCTTCCGCGCGCTCGACGGAGGCCCGGATCAGAGCGTCGAAGTCGTCGCCCAAACGCTCCGCGGCTTCCCACATGCCGTCGACCTGGCTCACGCAGCACAGGCCGGAGTCCGCGACGTGGAGCAAGCCCTCAGACAGTGCGCCGGCTTGCTCCCTCAGTGCCTCGTCGACGAGCCGTTCCGCCTCCGCGCGGTGCGCGTCCATGCGCCCGTTGCGGGTGCGCGCGAAGAGGCTCTCCAGGGTCGTGACGAGGGTGTCTCGCGCTGTCATCGGGCCCACCAGAACCCCGCGGCCCGAGCCTCCGCCATGTTCCGCACCGACAGCCGCTCGAACGCTGCCAAGTCGGCCGCGTCCCAGTGGAGTTCGGCGTCGGGGTAGTGGCGGAGCTTGTCCGCGAACTCGTCCAGCATGTCCTTCATGACGCTGATCTCGTCGTTGCGAAGCTCGTCCCCACGCTCGCTCATGACGTCACCGGGCCAAAGCGTCGGTCCAGCTCTTCGCGGATGATGCGACGGATCATGCTCGTCGTCCGGTGCTCCTCCTCGGGAATGAGCCGGCCGGAATCCCCCTCGCGGACCGACAGCGGGCCCCACTCCGTGCGCAGCTCGCTGAGGGTGCGCCCGCTATGTACGTGGCGGTTGAAGTATTCGCCCGACTCCGGGTCGCGCGTCCAGGTGTCGCCGTCCCTGTCGACGAATTGGGCGCTCATGCCGCATCCGCCATGTCCAGGCGCAGCGCCTCCAGGTCGTCAGCGTTCATGGCGACAGTGGCCATGGTCCGGCCGGCTGCGTCACGGACGTGGAGGTCGTACTCGATGCCGCGGGGCGTGATGGTGACCGACGATCCGTCGGCCGTGTGAATGGTGCGTCCGCCGTTTATCACAGCTCTGTCCCCGCCTTCTCCTCGTCGGCCCTCATGAGTGCTTCGCGCCACGAAAAGCCGAGATCCTGATGACCCTGGACGGTGTCCAGGAACTCCGCGGTGTCGTCGCCAACGGAGATGCGCAGCACCTCCAAAAGACCACTGGCGTTGGTTCCTTCGTGGTCTGCCACGTTGCTCAGGCTGACTCCGAGTCGACTGACGACATGGCCCACCACGCACCCGGGAACCTGCGCTCCCGTTTCGTCGGTGTGCACGTACAGGCATGGCTCGCTTCCGTCCATGTCCGCCGGTCGCTGGTAGACGTGGTCAGGCTGCTCGTCGACAACCTCACGAAGGGTCCGTATAACGTCGTCGCTTGTGATGCTCACTGAACACTCCTCTCGGGTGGTTACACGCCGAAAGCCCCCGGCGCCGAAGCAACCGGGGGCTGAGGTGGTGCGTGTGTGGTTGGCGCTAGTCCGGCTCGGGGCACTGGCCACGCATGCAGCCGTGCCGGTGGCACCAGTTGGGACTACGCATGTCCTCTTCCGTCGCCACTAGCGCCGTCTCCCTACTCTCGAAGGAGCGCGGTACGCCGGCGCCTTGACCTTCGCGCGGGGCTTCACGGTCTTCGGGTGCGACGGGTAGTGGTGGTAGTGGTGCTCGATCTCCACGGACGAGGGCGACGCAGGGGCGTTCGGGTCGTCGCAAGCGGCGACGAGGAGTACGGCGGCCAGGATGAAAAGGGCCACCGGCCAGTAGCGGAGAACCTTCATGCTGCTGCCACCTTCCGCGCCTTGCGCTGCACCTTGCGGATCAGTCGCTCAAGAGCGTCACGGTCGTCTGCCATCACGCCGGAGTAGGACGACTCACGCAGCCACTTCCGCGCCTCGCTCGCGAACTCCGACGCGTCGTCGATGCGAGTGAGCTGCGCGACAGAGTCCGCGTCTTCGAAGGGTGACGGGCAAGAACAGCCAGAGTCGGTGTCCCAGAACAGTGCGCCGTCCTCCTCGCGCTCCCACACCACGAGCATGCAGAACTCATAGGAGTCTGCGGTGTCGATCTCCCCCAGCACCTTCAGCCCGTGCTTCTCCGGGTTGTAGTAGACGTTCATGTCGTAGTCGGCCATTCCCTCTCCCCTTTGGGCATGCATGCAAAGCGGGGCGCCCGGTGTGGACGCCCCGCGTGTGTGCCTTGCGCTAGTTGCGGCGGAAGAGCTTCCGCGAGTAGGCCGTCAGCATGTTGATGCCGATCACGAACAGAATCGCGGTGCCGAACCCGACGGCCGGCACGACGAGAGCCACGCTGTGCACGGCTCCGATGACGAGCATGAGGAGCCATGCCTCCGCAGGGAGGGCGGCCAGACCCACCACACACCCGATGACTACTGCGCTGCTGCTCGGCTGCTGCTTCACCATTCCTGCGCCTCCGCTTCGTCGGCCATCTTGATCAGTCGCAGCCCGAGGAGCCGGGCCTCGTCGGGAGCGATGCTGGTAACGGCGCGCCCGTCGTAGTCCCGGACGGTGAGGCTCACGAGCCCGGTGTGTGCGTAAGGCTCGTCGACGCCTTCGCCGTACTTGCTCATGGCGCCTCCCCTCTCAGTAGCGAGATCTCCTGAGCCTGTCGGACGATGGCGGCCTTCATCTGCTCGACCTCGTCCGGCGCTGTGTACTCGTGGCGCACATACTCCGCGTTGGCCTGCGCGCCTTCGTACCGGCTACGCCAGTGGTCGCGCTCGCGCTCCATGGCGGCTAGCTCGATACGAAGGGGCGCCGTGTTGTCCTGGCGCTGGGAGAGCGTCCGCCACAGCTCCGTTTCCTTGGCCTGGTTCTCCGCCTCCTGCTGCCAGCGGTCCCGGTCGTCGGCAAGAGCCTGTGCGCGGTCGACGGTGCGTCGCATGTTGACGACATCCCAGCGATGTCCCGGACCCTCGTCACTGTCGACGGACAGCGCCTTAGCAACTTCCGCCACGACCTGACGTGCCTCACCCCCGCGGGCGTTCTCGGCATACAGAGCCGCAAACGATGCGTCCTCCAGCCGGCGCGTCAGGTCGATTACCTGGTATGCCGATATGAGGTCCCCGCGCAGTTCGAGGAGCGGCTTACGGGCCTCCTCGAACGTCCCCTTTAGGGCTAGGGCCGTCGATGCATAGCGCCCCGTCATGCCGCCCGCCTCTGCGTGCCGGTGACGAACTCCCCGCCCGACGCAATCGGCTTGCCGATGACGCCCTTCTTTCCGCCCTTCTCCCAGTCGAAAACACCGCGGAGGTGCTGGAACGTCGCGAAGACCTCCTCGTCGCACTGGACGGGATGGAGGGCCCAACCCTCCGGACGGACGTGGAGAGCGCCGCCTCCGACGATCTCAGGGACGGGTACGCTCTCGCCGGACTCCGCCAGGATGATGCGGTCCGCGTAGCGGTAGGCGGAGAGCTGGAGCGCCACGGAGTCGTAGATCGACTTCGAGGTCTTCCAGTCGAGAATCACGACTTCACCGTCCACCTTCGCGATGGCGTCGAACGAGCCGGCGTACTTGTGGGTGTCGCTCCAGACCGTCTCTTCGAGGTAGAGGAACTCCGGCTGCACCTCGTCGAGGAACTCGCGGAACCACCGGACGTGAGGCTTGACGTCCATGTGGACGTGCCGGTCGTGGACCGTCTCCCCGCGGGCGAGCCGCTCGAAGTAGTCGTGAGCGGCCGTACCGAGATCGCTCGCGGCCTTCGACTTCCGCCGGTGCGCGTTCTTGAGGTAGTCGACGGCGCCCTTCGGGTCGCGCTCGATGAGCTGGGAGACGATGTCCCAGTTGGAGACAGCCGCCTCCGCGGCCTCCTTCGCTGCCCAGAACGTCAGGAAGTCCTTCGGGAGCATGCTGCCGACAGACGTCACGCCCGGGACCTTGATGTCACCGTCGTTCGGGTCGATGTAGAAACGCGAGTCTCCGCGCTTGATCGTACTGACTCCGGCCATGCGGCCTCCTGTGTCGTCGCACTCTGCTGACACATGGGTTATGGGGGAATCAGGACGCGATGTGACGCGGGATTTCGAAGTTCCTCGTCGTCCGCCCCGTGGGCCAAACTGTGCACCAGAACGTCAAACTAGCCCCTGTTTTCCTTCTCTCTCTAACGCGATCTATAGAGAGTGAAAAACAGGGGCTAGTTTGACGTTCTGGCTACCTTGGAGGACGAGGACGCGATCGACGTCGGACGTCGATCAGCCCTTTGACCTGGGGGTTTTAGTGTGCCGGCGCAGTGAGGTGATGGTCTTCTGGAGCGACGTCAGGTACTCGTCCAGTTTGGCGCGCTGTCCGGCGGTCATGTGGTCATCGATGACGCCAACGCTCATCTGAGCGAGGATGTTGGTGGCCACCTCAGCCAAACGAAGGTGATCGGCCGTGGCTTTGACTCCCGAGCCGGCTCCTCCGCCCTGCTCGGGAACGACCTCGTCCTTCAGGGCCGTCCCGGTGGTCGCTGGCTTTGGCGTGGAGGCTGTAGCGGACGTGGCAATGCGCGTGGCATTGAGGATGACGGCGTCCACCGCGCGTCGGTCCTGCTGCCGCTCAATGGGTGAGGAGTCGAGCAGTTCAAGGCTCTTCAGCTCACGGGGAGTCAGTTGCCGTCTGAGCAGGTTCCCGACGTGGTATCGGACAGCCGTCTTGAGGCGTACTAGCTGGTCACCGTCACGCACGTTGGCTTGACGGTAGACCTCCCCCGCCACTTGCCTGTAGTCGTACGAGCGTCCAAGCCAGTCACCATGGTTGCGGCGAATGGCGAGTAGCACCATGGCGATGTTCATTGCGAGGATCGTGGGACGGTGTTCGATCTGCGCGTACTCACGTACGTAGGCGGCACCGCGCGCAATGAGTTGCTCTGTTGTCTCGTCCTGAATGTCTTCGAGCTGGAGGGCTGGCAATCCGTCGGTGACGGGCGCCACGTCGTGCGCATCCCTGCGGGCGACATCCTTAGGGCTCATCATGACCTCTCGAAGACACATGGCTGACGGGCTGAGAGTACCGTGAGGCACTGACTATTGCTAGACCTTACCCCACGGTAGCTCCGCTGATCATTCCTCTGTGAACTCCGCCTTACAGATTCCGCAGGTGATAGGCCCGAGAGCCGCGACGGTCTTTCCTACGCGCACCTTGCGCGGCGGGTCGCACTGGCATTGGAGGGTTAGCCGTCCTGGCCTCCCCCCTGTCGTCACGACGGGGACGACGAGGTGTGGGAGTACCTGGGGGATGGCTTCGGTCAGCGACGCGACGTCGGACGCGTATCGTTCCCTCGCGGCGTCGCTCATCACTGGCTCTGAGTAGCCACGTCCCTTGATCCGTGCTGCACCGTCAGGCCAATGGAGGCCCACCTCCTCCGCGGCTGATAGGAAGCTCCCGTTGTGGTACACGCCGCGCATGGTGGTGTCGCTGACGTTGCGCGTCCAGTTGAGAATGTGCGCGGCCTCGTGGAGTACGAACTCGACGACGGTTTCCGGTCCCTCTTGCAGGAGTGCGGCGCTGACGACTAGGCCCGTGACAGCCCCGTCGTCCTCTCGCACCCATCTGTGGGAGCCATGGTCCTGACGTAGCGGTGTTGGGGACACCGCCGGCCGCATGGGTGGTAGATCTGGGACGCCCTCGCGTAGTCGAATCCACAGGACGTCGAGCGCCTGTAGTAGAGGGCCGGGTGAGGTCGGCATGGGCGGAGTATATGAGCTATGTCGTCCGGCACAACTCGGATGGTCAGATCCGATAGTCGTTTCACGCTTCATGGAAACGCAAAAAGCCCCGTCCTCCCAGGTGGGAAGACGGGGCTTCGGTCTAGACCAGTGGTAAAGATTTCGTCACAGGGATCGGGAGTGAGGCTGACGTCAGGACGTAGGAGGGGAGGGGCTCCGCTGTGGCGCGGCTTCAGTAGGGTCGCCCGCATACACCCCTCCCCACTAGTAACTGTAAGGCGTGACACGATCATGGTTTGCGACGACGTCGAGCCGCGATCGCGTCGAGGGTGGCGAAGCACGCGTCCAGGTCTACGCCCTGTTCCGCGAGGGAGTCGCGGAGGAACTGCCAGGGCTCGCGGCTGTGCTTTCCGTTTACTCCGCGGTTGCAGGGGGCGCAGGAGGGGACGAGGTTCCAGAGGGCGTGCGGGCCAGCGGGCGTTGTCTCCTCGTCGTCAGGGAACTTCGGGTAGAAGTGTTCTACGTCGTAGCCGTCGGGTAGGGAGCCACCGCAGTAGACACAGGCGTAGAGGTCATGCTCCTCCCAATCATGACGGAGGTCGCTGGCGGTGAAGGGCTCGGTGGGGACGAGGGCGTTACGCGCCTCCGTGGCCTGACTGTAAGCACGGACCTTATCGGGGTTGGCTATCCGCCATTGGCGGTCCGTCTCGGCCTTCCGATCCCGGTTTGCCGCGCGCCACTGACGCCGATTGGCGGCCCTGCGGCTGGGGTTCGCGGCGTTCCATATGGTTACTCCAGCACGGTTGCACGCAGCGCAGACAGACGCCCGTCCATCGTTCTCACGCCTGGCCACGCTGAACGCCGCATGCCCCTTCACGACGAAGCACTTCCCGCATGCCTTCGCCGGAATGCGCTTCTCCCGGAAGCGCTTGTTGACGCGCCGTCTGACCTTGCTGTCACTCAGATCCATGTCTCCTCCTACGCCAAAAGCCCCCTGCATCCGAAGACACAGGGGGCTGCGGCACTGCTAGGCGGGCGTCACCTTCGACCGGGTGTACTCCGCCATGGCTGCGGGGAGCGCGACGGCGCCGACACCCGCGAGCGCCTGCGCAAGCTGTTCGTTCGCCAGGGCCGGCACGAGGACGCCTCCGGCGATGATGAGCGACGTCAGGTAGGCACGAAACCGGACGGGCTCTGTCGTCGCGAAGACCTGGAGCGCGACGTACGCGCGGAGGACGGCATGGTTGATGAATCCTGTGAGCTTGCGGAACATGAGTGCCTTTCGTTAGATACGGGCCAGGTGGCGGGCGGACTCCAGGGCGTAGATCTCGCCCCAGATGCTTTCGAGCCGCCCGTGCAGTTGCGGGATGTCGCCGTTGTTGACCACGGTGAAGTGCGCGTCCGCCCACCCCAACGCCCCCTCCGACTCGTGGTCGAGCTTCGGGACTCCAGGACGGTGGATGTGGATCAGGTGGAAGCCGGCGCGCTTCAGGCTCTCCGCTTCGTTGCGGTACCTGACGTCGGTGATGACGACGGGGACGCCAGCGTCGTTCGCCTCCTGCGTCTTCGCCAGGGCGGCACGGAGCCAGATCTCGGAGTCGACGGCGCGCATGGCGGCTCCGAGGTGCTGGAGGGTGCGGCGAACCTCCGGGTACATGTCCTTGATGCGCTCCCAGCCGAGACTTCTGACGAGGCTTGCCAACCGCCAGTACTGGCCGTCATGTACTGGGATCAGCGAGTCCAGCGCGAGCGCCGCCTCCTTCAGCGGGTCGGCGAGTGCCACGCGCCGGTAGCCGTGGCCGTCGACGAAGAACTTCCCCGCCGTGTCCTTGCCGTGCTGAGCCCGCCCGATGATGCCGATGTTCCCCATAGCCCCTCCTCCATCTGGTGTCAGAGGGGTAATGGGGGAATCCGGCCACGATGTGACGCGGAGACGTCGAGAACTTCAGAGAGGCAGAACCGGGGCCAGTGCCCGCACCATCCACCGCGCGAGGATCGCGTGCCCCGCGTCCGTCGGGTGGATGCCGTCGACGCCAATCGCCGTCGCCACGTTGGCGGCCGTGATGTAGGGGGACTGAGTGCTGACGACCGTCCCCGTCCCGTTGTAGGTGTTGCCCGTGACGAGGGAGATGTACGGCAGACCCGCGGCCGTCGCAGCCGCCTGGAGCGTGTTGTCCGTGTTCGTGATCGACGTCGCCGGCGAAGCCGTGGGAGCGTGCGGTCCCGCAACGATGATCTGCGTGTTCGGGAGCGCCGTCTTCGCTGCGGCGTAAAGGCTTGCCGCAGCCGTCGAAATGCTCGACTGGTTCCCGCCGTTGTCGTTGTACCCGCCCTTGATGATCAGCACGTCGGGCGAGTAGGCCGTCACGTCCGCCGCGAGTCGGTCACCGAAGATCGCGTAGGCGCCGGGGGTGATGTAGCCCGTCCCTCCGCGCGCCTGATCCCACACGTCCGTGATGCCCATCATCCGCGCAGCGGAGTAGAGCCACGTTCCGATGCCCTGGCCGGCGTTCTGGCCGCTTCCGTCCGTGATGCTGTCCCCGAGGACCATGAAACGTCCACGCGTCGACACAGGGCGCCAGAGCTGGAAGGTTGGGCCGATGTAGATCCCGCCGAACGGAACCGTGAAGAGGTCGACCCTCACACGGCGCAGGGCCGCCGACCCGAACGCCACCTTCAGCATGTGGCCGGAGCCGATCGTCGTCCCGCCCACGCTCACAGGCGTGGCGGTGAGTGCCTTGCCGTCGATGGTGAGCTTGTACATGGAGGACGTCCCGATGTACTTGAAGCGCAGCTCGAAGGCGTCCGCGTCCGTCACGAACTCGAAGGACCATGCGCTCTGGCCGCTCGCGTAGGTGTGCGGATATTTCGACGTCGGGAGGGCGTAGCTTGTGTCAGGCGCCGACCCTCCGATCTGGAAGTCCGTCGCGCCCACGAACAGGAAGTCGCCGCGGACGTCACTGCCGGCCAGCGTGACCAGCGGGGGCGTGTACTTGACGGCGCTGGAGATGCTCGACGTCGTGGACTGCGCCGTCGTGATCGTTGGAGCCGAGCCGGAGTACAGGGCGTCGGCAAGCGCAGGGTCCGCGATGCCGCCACGGCGTATGGCGCGCCGCTTGAATGCCGTGACGGCCGCCTCGTTCGCCGTGACTTTCGTGTCTGTCGCCGTCTTCCACGTCTCCAGGGCCGTCGTCCTCGTCCCCAGATCGTTGACCGTGGTCGAGAGGCCACCAGCGCCCAGGGAGACGCCAGTGCCGGGCCATGTGCCGTTGTTCCGCGGTCCGTAGAGGGCCACGGCGTCCAGGTCGAGCCAGAAGTCGCCGTTGTTGCCGGTGCCGTTCGACGGTGCGCCGTGGCCGCTCAGGATGGACTTACCGTCGGCTCCCGCAGCTCCAGCCGCTCCCGCGGGGCCTGCGACGGGGATGTAGTTCAACTGTCCGGGGTTCGCCGGTGAGACGTCGGCAATCTGGACGACGGAGACGGACGAGGGGAGATCGAGGGCGTAGGTTCGGCCCGGGAACTCGTCGAACTTCTCAGTGACCGTGTAGACCCAACCCGTCGGCTGCATCGACGGGTTGTCGGTCGCGACGAGCACGACCGTGAACATGCCCAACGTGTCGAGCGTCAGGGTTACGGAGCCAGTGGCCACCGTGTCAGCGCCGGCCAGCGTCAGGAGCGCCGGGGTGCTGAAAGTGATCTTCCCCTTAAGGGGTGTGCCGTCAGGACGGACGTACTGACCCGTCACGGTCACGGTTGCGATGCCCGCGGGCATGGTCATGGTGTGTCACCTCGTGGGCTCTGACGGCCAATGAGAAGGTGCTCCGCGTCGTGGCCGGCCTGCCACTCACGTACGCGAGCGACGTCTTCGCGGACGACGTCGATGTCTTCGCGGACGTCGTTGATGCGCGTGTTCAGGAGGGCTCCGAGAGCCTCCAGGTGTTCCCGGGTTGCTGTCCCTTGCTCCTCCACGGCCCCCGCCGTGTGCCGCTGAAGCGCACGAAGAGCGGGAATGGCCATGACCACGGCCGCGAGGATCGCTCCTGCGGCCGTGATCAGAGCAACTAGGACTTCCGGCGTCACGCCTTCGCCGTAAAGGCGTGGCGGGAGGCGAGGATCTTCAGGGACTCCAGGCCGACGGCGCCCTTCGCCTCGTCGCCCTTGTAGCCGTGGGCCCGGCGGAACGCCTCGTAAGCGGCGTCAGTCGTCGTCCCCCAGGAGCCGTCGCTCGCGTACTTCGCGTCGAGGTGGCCCTCCGCCTTCAGCGCAGCTTCGACGACCTTGACCTCCGCGGCGTAGGTCGTGTGACCGGTGGCCGCTGGAATGTCCTTCGCTCGCGCGGCGTTCAGGTGCGCGACGGAGACGGATGGCTTCGTCGCCGGCTTCGTGGTCGTCGAAGCCTTCAGCTTGAGGACCTGGCCGACCTTGATCGTGTACGGGCTCTTGAGGCTGTTGAGAGACGCGAGCGTCTCCCACTTCACGCCGGTCTTCGTCCCGATGCTGGAGAGCGTGTCGCCCGCCTTGACGGTGTACGTCGACGCGGAGGGGGTGGACGTCGAGCCGCCACCCGCCGGAGTAACAGGAGCCGCCTTGAAGAGCGCGGCCGTCGAGATCGCGCCTGGGTCCCAGTGGTCGTTCCCGGGGACGTTGCAGTGCCCGTAGTGGCCACCCTTCGTCGCCCACGTGGTCCTGTTGCGCTTCGTCGTGGACGACGTCGCGGCCGGCGTACCCATGGGGAAGGTGTCCGGGACGCCCCACGAGCGGATTGCGCGCATGAGGGCCTTGAAGTTGGGGCCCGGCTTCCAATAGCCCGTAAAGGGGTTCGATGCCTTCGCCAGGACTTCGATCTGTATGCAGACCTTGCCCGTCCGGTTGGTCCTCGTGATCCCGTCGTTCTTCAGCGCCCGTGCGGACTGGTTCAGCGGGCCGTACTGCCCGAGCCGGTCAGTCGTCGGGTCGTAGAGGATGTGCGGCTCGGAGGCGACGGTGCGCAGGTAGTCACCGACGTTCTTGAAGTTGGCGTCCCCGTGGCCGCTCTCTGTGGTGTGCCAGACGACGCGACCCGGGGCAGACGGCGAATCCATCGCGCCGCCAACCGAGCCGTCCCCCAGTCGCTCCGCTTCCTTGATCCAAATCTCACCCATAGGTGATCCCCTCCAGGGCATGAAAAAGCGCCCCGCTGCTGCGAGGCGTGAATGTCTTGCGGTGTGCGTCAGAGGCTGTAGCTCAGGCCGTCGATTCCGGTCCAGTGCAACCCGTTGCTCGTCGACGTGGCACCGGGCGGCGTTTGCACGATGATCAGGCCAGTGTCGTAGTTGAGCTGTGTCCGGCCGTAGTAGATGCCGGCGCCGATCTCGACGGGCGTCACCCAGTACTGATCCGTTTCCGGGCGGATCGCGGATGGAAGCGTTGCGATGCTCCAGTCAGTTCCCGTTGCGAACTGACCGTTGTTCGTCCTCCGGAATCTCCCGCGGAGATGAACGATTCCGTTGATGACGCGATATCCGGGAGAGCCCGACTGCGCCGCAACGCCCGTGTTGGTCGTGATCGGTTGCCAGTTGCCCGGCGTCAACGCCTGCCATGTTCCGTCGCCCATTCGACCGTCGTAGCGGTCTTCCGCGATTAGGTACGTGACCATTCCGGGAACAGGCTTCGTTGTCCCGGTCAACGCTGCGGCACGTGCGTTGGCGTCCGCGAAACGCATGATGGTCTTCGGAACGATGCCCGCTGCGAGCGTTGACAGTGCAACTTCGATGTCCGGAGAGTCGCCCAGTACGGGCGTCTGCACGCCCTGGGAATAGCTGTCATTCTTCGGCATTAGCGCCTCCTCCTACGTCGGGGAATTGAATTGCTACGCAAGCGCGCCGTCAACAACCCAATTGCCGTCCGCGTTACGTGAGACTTTGATGACGTCGCCCACCGCTGGGGCGGAATAGCTCTTGAGCCGGCGGACCGCCAGGACGGGACCGCGAGCCGTCGAAATGTCGACCGTCCCGCCGGAGTTGACAGCCGTCACGGAGGCCAGGAACCACGCTGAGGCGCGCTGTTCCACGGCCCGCTGAGCGGCCATCTGCACGGCGTCTGCCAGGGCTTTCGTCAGCCTCATGGGGTCTCGTCCTTCCCGCCCCGCAGGCTGATGGAGAAGGAGCCTTCTGCGATCAGGGGGACCGAGACTGCTTGCACTAGAAAGCGCTGCTTGCGTCCGACGTGGGTGACGCGCACGATGTCATTCCCTTCGAGTGCGGGGTTCGGGAGCGAGGCAATGGAGGCTTGGATATTCGGGGCCACGGCGTCGTACAGCGCGTAATTCGCAGCCGCCTGACATGCGCCCGTAGTCGTCCACAGTGACGAGGAGATCGACTTAGTCACCTTGCCGAATGGGCCACCGAATAGCGTGGGGCTTGAAGGGTCGTCGTCCACGGCAACGGCGCTCACGGGGATATTGCCCAGTGCGGTGTTTTCCCCGGACGCCACAACGGCGTTGTAAACGGCCGTTCGTGACATCGTTCGGGCGGAGGAGATGAGCGTTCCTCCCTCTCCCTCCGCGATGTCCCACGCAACGGAGCCGTTTACGACGTCAGGCAGATCGGTAATGACGAATCGGTTTTGAGCGTCGACGTAGATCTCCGCTTGCATTGATGTTGCGATCTGCGTAACGGCGTCCCAACGGTCCGCGCCTCCGTCCCAAACGGCAACCGCGCACAGTGGGTTGCGTTCGTCAGCCGTGAGGTTGACGATTACCGAGTCGGGGAGCGTTTGCCGAATGAGGAACGTGATTGCCTCAATGCAACCGCCATAGCCGCGCGTTGACGTCGGCCCCTGAAACTTGTCGTCGATCAGAGCCGATTCCATCGACGTCCCCGTCAGGGTGATGGGGCCCGCGTGAACGTCGCCGGTCGGTTCGTTGATGCGGAACGTCCCGAGCGGGACCGACTCCACGGCGCCGTTGGAAAACCGGATGCCGCGGGAGACGACTAGCTGCTGCCCGTAAACCGCTAGCGGGTCGAGCGCGTTCCATGGGAGGTACTTCGGGTCGGCAATCGTCAGGGAGAGGGAGCGTCGTGTCTTGCTCCCCCGGTCCACCGTGACGGCGCCGTCAGTGACCGGGAGGTTTGCCAGTCTGAGCGTGCCGGAGTAGAAGGCGTCGACCCTGGCCACCATCGTGTGTGAGGTAGCCAGGGCCGCGCGGAAGCCGGCGGAGATTGGGTAAATCGTCGGCCTCCTGTCAGCCGGTGTAGACGTCGAGCCATGTTGTCGCGTTCGCGAGCACTTCGGACCACGAGGAGCCGGCGTCCTTGACGGTCTGCCAGGTCCGGTCAGCGCTTCCGGTGACGCCCCCGATGGGACGGTCAACCTCGGTGAGTGGGAGCGCCCACACCTGATCGCGGAAGGCTGCGTACTCGACGACAGGCGCCTCCGAGACGTCGCCAACGGAGACGTACATGTCCCGCTGGCCCCATCCGGGAGGCCACTGGAGGAGAAGGGGTGCGCCGGATTCGAGCACCCACCACAGGGCCGCTACCTCGTCGTCGGTCTGCGTGACGAGGTTCAGAGTCCCGGTGAGTCCTCCCCGGACGTCGTTGATGACAACGGGGAGCACACGCCCATGAACCTGGCTCACGCCCTGACGAGCGGGGCGGGTCCAGGTCGGCATGGGCGTTGCGACCGTGGCGCGCAGGGACTTCGAGGGGTTGCCCGGGTCCTTAAGCCACACGTCCGTGGTCTCTGCGTCGAGCGTGAGCACGTCGGATGTGTAGGTGAGGAGTCCGACACCCGATGGATTTTGGATCGATACGCGCCACTGCACGGGGACGCCTAGCGGCGCCTCGTAGTCGGTGACTACGGCGATGTCACCAGAGATCGTCTGCGACGTCAGGTCACCGGAGTAGCCACGTACGGGCTGCGGAGCCTGACCGGAGATGGAGCGGGTCAGTGACCACTTCCACGTTGGCCCGCTCGTCGTCAGGCCACGCAGCGTGATAGCTGCGCCTCCTCCTCCCGCGGGTACTGCGCGAGCGGTGAGCCCGCCCAACTTCCACTCCGCGCGGTCGAAGTAGTACGCCTCGCCGGCGAGTGCGTCAGGAACGGTGACGGAGAGGCGGGCGGACACGGCTGCGTCCGGCGCCAGGTCCGACGTCGTACACGCAATCCATCCTCCGGCGGCTCCAGCCCACGACGTGAGTCGGGTCCGGATGACGTCGCCCGCGGAGTTCAGCCACTCCATGCGCGTGAGGAAGTTGCGACTCGTGGGTTTCAGCACGCACGCGGTGTACTGATATCCCAGTCCGCCCGTCGCGTCTACGGGGACAGCCGTCGCTACGGTGAAGTCTCCGCCAGTGGCGACAACCTTCATCGAGTAGGCGCCCCCGAGGACTTGCTCCGTCGTCTGCGTCTTCGTCGCTGCGGAGGTCACCGTCCAACCAGTGGTGTCGACTTCGACGTCACTGACGTTGTACGGCAGGAGGTTGCCCGAGATCATCAGTGCGCTTGTCGGCGCCATGACCGCGCGGTCCACCACCCACGCCTGTCCTGCGGCCGTAGCCGTCGGAGAGATTGCGATGCGTGCGACGGATGCGCCGGCCGGAGCCGTGCCGACGACGACAACTCGCGTCCACTGTCCGGCTGCGGGCGTCCAGGTGGCGGAAGAGGTGCTGATCTCCGTCCCGCCGGCGTCACGCCAGTAGATCTGTGCTTTGAGGGTCAGGCCACCCACGCTCGGAGTGACGTACGCATATGCGGCGTACTCCACTCCCGGCGTGACCGTCGGAGCCTGCGATAGCGCAGTGCGCGCCATGACGTCGCCCGCGGCCGTGGCCGTGACGAGGAGCGATTGGTACCACGTGAACGCTGCGGACGAGACGGCAAGGGAACAGTTCGTCGCTGCGAACCATCCGGAGGTGTCGACCTCCATCGTCTCCGTGTTGAAGGGGAGGAGGTTGCCGACTGACTGCGTCGTCGGTCCCAGGAAGATCCGGTCCGTAAACCAGTTCTGGTTACTCGCCGTTCCCGTCGTGCGGATCACGACGTTCGCAGTCACGGCCGTCGACGGCGCGGTGCCGACAACGGCGACTTGATGCCACGTCCCGGAAGGGGCGGTGATGAGTGGCCCCTGAGACGTGCTAATCAGGGAGCCGCCCAGCGTGTACCAACGGACCTCAATGCGGGATTGTGCGCCTACAGCCGGCGGAAAGATGCTCGCGCATGACCAGTACTCCGTACCTGGCACCACGTTGACGCGGGTGGTTAGCCCGATCTGTGTGTCTCCCGCTACCGTGCTCTTGAAGAGCAGGTTCTTTGAGCCGCTCGTCCCGCCGGTCCCCTGCGCAAGCCCCGATGCGTTGACCAGGGCCGACCACGCGGAGGCATCTGTCTCGATGCTCTCCGCGTTGGCCGACAGTAGGTTGCCGGTGATGGCCACTACTCAGTGACCTCCCCCGGCGCCGGGTACTGAGGTCCGTCGAAGATCGACCCGCCGTCCGTCGGGAATGGGACGGACGGCGTCGGCTGCTCTTCGGGCTCCAGTACCTCTGGCGTGTAGGGCGTTGCCGGCTCGATGACCTCACCGTCGCCAGTGGGCTCTTCGGGCTCGTCGGGCATGTCAGACCCACCTTCCAGTGTTGATGTCTGCGGCCGTGGCCGCCTCACGTGCGTCGACCTCCACGCGGACGATGTCCGTGATCTCTCGGTCTCCGACGTAGACCCGCACGTCGGCGTGGACCGTCGGCGAGCCGCCTCCGCCCTTTGCGGCGCGGATGTCGTCCCACTGAGTGCCTGTGAAAACAGGCTCAGGGGAGCCGGTGCCGTTGGCGACGAGGGAGAGGCCCTCGGGGAGGTAGCCGCCTTCGTCGTACCAATGAGGCGAGCGAGAGAGCCACTTCGAATACGCAGCCGCAGGGTTGCCGTAGTCGGGGCGGTGCTTGATGTAGTCCATGCCCCAACGGATCTGCGTCTTGTAGTTCGTCCGCCAGTCGGAGCCGGCGGAGGCCATCTTCGAGCCCGGGAGGGCCTGTGGGATGCCGTAGGCGTCCGATGTCGGGTTGTCCGCATTCCAGCGCCAACCACTTTCGCCGTTCCAGAGGTTCTTCAGCGGTCCGAACTGACCCTGTCCCCACCCGTAGTTGGAGAGGATGCTCTTCGCGTAGCTCTGTGCGGCGCCTACGGCGTTCGCTGCGAAGCCCCCGCCACCCGTCAGGTACTTCATTGGGTCGACGGTTCGTCCACCGTTCCGTGCCTCCAGGTGGAGGTGTGGGCCAGTGACGTTGCCCGTCGCGCCTACCTTGCCGATCTGCTGTCCCTGCTTCACGACCTGGCCGACGGACGTCAGGATGCGGGACATGTGCGCGTACAGGGAGGACAGACCTCCACCGTGGCTGACCGTCACGTGGTTGCCGTACGGTCCGCCGCTTGTGGCGCCGGTGACTCGTCCGTCGTCGACCGCGTTGACCCTCGTCCCCGTGGCTGCGGGGAAGTCGAGTCCGGTGTGATGCCCGGAGGACCACATGGGGCCGGAGACGCCGAAGCGGGTTCCGAACGGGACGTTGACGGGCTTGATCCACTGTCCGCCTGTGCCTTCGCCGGCGAACAGCATCGACGTAGCGGCGTTGACGATCTTGTCCTTCAAGCCCCCGACCATCTTCGTCGGGTACTTCGCGAGTGCCTTGCCGTAAGCGCCGCGCGGACCTATTCCGTCCTTGACCTTGCCGAGGATGGGCCGCATGAGCTTCGACCACACGTCGCCCGGGTTCGTCAGGAGGTTCGCCCCTGTCTTCGCCCAGTCGATGCCGGTACCTACGACATCGCTGACCTTGTCCTTCGTCCAGTCCCACGCTCCGCCGAGAACGCCGCCGGATTCGAGGAGCTGACTCCCCGCGTCACGGTGCAGTGCAAGCGCGCGATCCCGGTACTTCGGGTCGGTCGGAATGACGTATTCGGGATACCGCGGGTCACCTTCGCCCACGATTGCCGTCGGGCGGTTGGTCTTCATCGGACGGGCTACGCCCCATCCTTCGCCAACCGTTCCGCCTGCCTCCAGGAGTTTAGGGCCCTTCGGTAGCGGCCCTAGTCCGACGTAGCTAGCGACCTTATCCCAGACAGCCTTAATTCCCTTTTCGTAAACCCACTCGATTATGAAGTTCACGGGCTTTTTGGCGATGTCGGAGACCTGGCTCCACTGCTTTCCGATGGCCTTCCGGGCCAATTCGAAAGCGAGACCCACGAGGGCTACAGCGTCCTTGATCTTATTGAACGCGGGCTTCAGGGCCTTCTCGTACAGCCAATTTCCGACAATCGCGATGGCTTCAATCTGAGGCTTTACGCCCTTGATGTACAGCCATTCGAACTTACCTCCGAGCCACTTCAGGAGATCCCAGATAGCGGAGAACACAGGCTTCAGCCCGTTCTTCCAAAGCCAGGTAGCGACCGTTCCGATTCCCTGGAAGTACGGCTTCGCTATGTGCGTGTAGAGCCACGCAATTTTGTCTCCGAGCCACTTCAGGAGGTCCCAGATCCCTTGGAACGCCGGCTGTAGCGCGTTCTTCCAGAGCCATACGGAGATAGCGCCTATGTCTTCGAAGGCTGGTTTGAAAATGTCCTTCCAAAGCCAGGTGACCCACTTGCCCATCAGGTTAAACCCAATGATCAGGGGCGCGATCACTGCCGTCAGGATGATGGCCGCGACGATGCGGAGGACGAGGGAAATCCCGTCCCAGGCTGGCTTTATGGCGTTCTTCCACAGCCAGATCGATACGGCGCCAATTCCCTTTACGGCAATGACGATCGCGTCGAACGTGGGCTTTAGGACTTGTTCCCAGAGAAGCAGCGTGGCGAATTTAATTCCGGTCCAAGCTGCGTCCACGGCAACGCGGAACCATGTGAAGTGCTTGTAGGCGTAGATGACGCCGACGACAAGCAAAGCAACCCCGAGAACGATTGCTTCGATCAGCGGGACAATTCCCGTCGCCTGAAGTGCCACAGCCCAACCGGACGTCACGAGTGTCGCGCCCGCGATGGCAATCTCGTAGAGATGCATGGCTATCGCGAACGCAGCCATCCCAATTCGGATTGCTTTGTTTACCGCGTAGAGTCCCCAAAGGATCTGGATAACTCCGGGGGCATGCTCGGAAAGCCACGACAGGCCGTCTAGGACGGGGCCGAAGACGTCGAACATCAGGCTACTCAGTGGCGCGATGGCCTGCGCTACGTCGAGCGCCGCCTTCATCAGGTCCCCGAGGAATTCCGCGAGGCCCGGTGAGGTGTCCTTGACGTACTGGAGGAAGTGCTCGAACTCCGGGGAGCCCTTCAGGTTCTTCCCCCAGTCGGCAAAGCGCCCGGTGATGCGCTCCATCGTCGCTGCGATGCCGTCCATGTGCGGAAGGAAAGCGTCGATGATTCCCGCGATGCCCTTGAAGACGTTCCCGAAGGAGACGCCGAGCCCGACGATTGCCGGCTCCGCACTCTCCGTGATGTCCTTTTTGAAGTCCTTCCAGAACGGCGTTTTGAGCTGCGCACCCGCGCGGTCCATCAGTTGTCCGATGGCGTCCGCGGAGGTCTTGACGAGTGGCGCCAGACCCGGGAGCGAGTTCTTCGCACTGTTCACCCCGCGCGTGAAGAGCGGGAGGACGTCCGGCTGAAGTTCCTTGCTCCACGCCTTGAACGCCGACGTCAGCCCCTTCGGGCCGGCGATGGAGTCATAGAGGCTGCGCTGTTCCGGCGTAAGCTTCGCGAGTGCCTTGCGGTACTCGTCCGCCTTCGTCACGGCCTTGACCGTGGTGTCGATGCCCGACAGGCGAGCCGACGCTACGCCTCGTTCAGCGGAGGCCACAGACTCCGCGGCCTGAACCTGAGCGTCTGCGGACGAAGCCACGGCGTCGGAGAGACCACGCTGCGCGTCAACGACGGCCTGTGCGGCGTCGACCTGCGCGCGAGCGGCTTCCCGCTGAGCGTCGGCCACGGCCTTCGTCTGGTCGAGGACGTTGCGCTGAGCGTCGGCGAGCTGCTCCGCGGCGCGCTTAACCTCCGCGTTGCCGTTGACTCCGGCCTTCTTTGCCTCCGCCGCGGACTTGACTAGCTCGTCGTTGTCCTTCTTTTGCTGCTTGGCCGCTTCGACCGATTGGTCATAGGCAAGCTGAGCGCGCTCTAGCTGGAGGTCAGTTGCGGCGCCGACGTCGTACTGAGCCTGGACGGAGGCGAGATCCTGCGCCGCCTCCTTCACGCGAAGTGTGGCGTCGCGCTGGTTTAGTTGACCCTGTTCAAGCTGGTCGTTTAGGTCGGCAAGTTGCTGTGCGGCGTCCTTGCGCGCCTGCGTGAGGTTCTGCTCAGCCTCCCGTGCCGAGCGCTGAGCGTCTGCGAGGGACCGCTCCGCGCGAGCGACGGATTCAGCTGACTCGCGTCGCTGGTCTGCGGCACGCTGAGTCGCCTGTGCGACGGAGCGTTCCGCGTCAGATATCTGCCGGTTGGCCTGCGCGATAGCGCGTGCGGCGTTGCGGTGCGCGGAGGTGAGAGCTTGCTGTGCGCCGGCCATCTGGAGAGCCTGTTGCGAGGCTTTCACGTTGGCGGCTGCGGCATTGCTCGTCGCGGAGGCCGCTTCCTTCTCCGCGGCGGACTTCGCTGTGATGGCTTCCGTGACGCCCTTGATAGCGGGAATCGCGGCCAGTGCCACGACACCTACGCCGGCTCCTGCGGCTGTTGCTGCGGATACGACGGCTCCAAGTCCCGCGGCCAGGACGGGCCCCAGAGGGATAGCCACGAGAGCAGCCATCTGGATACCGAGCCCCATGAGCGCGGACGAGGCTCCGGAGGTGTCGGCCAGAGCCTTGATCCGGAATACCTTGATGCTGTCCGCTTCGGCCCGCAGTGCTGCAAGCTCCGCAGCCGCTCGCGCGGCGTCGACGCGGACGTCGATGTCGTGGTGCTGAATCGACAGGACTTCCAGCCGCGTTTGGATGGCTTCGACTTCGGCGAGCGCCGTAGCGGCGTCGATGTCGATTCCCACGCGGACGTCAGACAGCGCCGCGAGTCGCTCGCGAAGTGCCTGGACTTCAGCACGCGCCGGCGTTGTGTCTGCGTCGACGTTGATGTCTGGGAGAGATGCCTGCGCCTCCGCCACGACGGCACGGAGCTTCGCGCCGAAGGAGCCGTCCACCTCCAGGGCGATTGTCTTCCGCCCACCGATGGAGGCAATCTCCGCGCGGATCTGTGCAAGTGCCGCACGGGCCGTCGCCGTGTCGGCGCGGACGGCCACGTTCGGGTGCTGCGCCCCCAGTTCGCGGAGCTGCGCCTCCAGGCGGGTAATCTCCGCCTCAGCCGTCGCGACGTCGATGTCCACGCCAACGCGCTTGTTGGAGAGCTGTTCGAGCTTCGCCCGGATGCGAGCTAGTTCGGCGTCGACGCCCGTGTCGCTCAACTTGACGTCGAGCTTCGGCATGGCCTTGAAGGCGGCTTCGAGCTTGCGCCGGATGGAGTTAGCGAAGGCTCCGCCGGCGTTGTCGCCCTGGCGCCGTGCGGCCGTGACGCCGGCCTTACCGCCCTGGTTGATGGCCTGCGGGATGGAGATGACGATGTTCTTCGATATCGCCTCCCCCATCTTCTTTCCCGCCTCTTCGCCGACCTTGTCAGCGATGGGGAGAACGAGGGCCTTCAGCTTCGTGTGGAAATTGGGGACGATGGGGACAACGTCGACCGCTGCCCCACCGACAATGTCAAGATCGCCAGCCATCACGCCTCCTGCGTCTGATTTCTCAGCCGCGGGTCAAGCGCGCGGCGCTGCTCGTCTGTCAGCCCTCGCTTCTGCGCGGACTTCGGGGGAATCCCGGGGCGTGGCGTGGGTGTGAATTCGGGAGGCTGTGTGCCGTTCACCGAAAGCAGCGTGTAGCGCAGTATCCGAATCTCGTCCTTTACCTGCGCAAGCAGCGTTTCCGGTCCGCTCCAGGGCGCCCGGTCTGGCCGTCCCTCGCTAGTCGCGCGCTGCATTTCGTCGTCCGGTATGGCGTTCCGCATCGCTGTCCTCGTCGCGCTCTCCGGAGGGAGGTTTGCA
This sequence comes from Streptomyces sp. NPDC005302, assembly GCF_040607345.1. Taxonomy (NCBI): domain Bacteria; kingdom Bacillati; phylum Actinomycetota; class Actinomycetes; order Kitasatosporales; family Streptomycetaceae; genus Streptomyces; species Streptomyces sp. NPDC005302. The sequence goes on along the minus strand of NZ_JBEXGN010000003.1, from coordinate 326,999 downwards.
ATCCAGATGCGGAGGGTCCGCAGTGAGAGCGTCCCGCGGTACACGTCGAGCACTCGCGCGCCCGGGTAGTACCGCGGGATATCAGCTTCTAGCGCTTCCGCGTGCTCCGCGAGGATCGCGCACGTGCGGGAGACTTTCCCACCGGTTCTCCGGCGGCCTCTGCGGCGTCGGACACGAACTGACCGATCTCCGCGAACGTCGCGTCCAGGTCGACGAAGGTCGCGACGTCGTCCTCGTGCAGGACGCCGCCGGCCCACGTGTCGAAGTCGCTCTGACGCAGGGCTCGCATGTACGACGGGCGCCACTCGGACACGTTCTTCACGCGAAGGGAGGTACCGAGGAGTTCGGCCGTCGAGTACGCCTCCGTGGCCTCGTTCTCCTGCGCCTCAGCGGGGGTGGTGGTGGTTTCAGACATGCGCGGGTCTGCCTTTCAGCTTGTGGTTCTGGGGATGTGCGCGGGTCGTTGTGGAGCTAGCGGGACCCGGACCCGCGCAGATACGGGCCCCGCTGGTTCGTGAGTGGCTTGCGTACGTCAGCCGGTCGGGAAGAACGAGCTGACGTCCACGTCGCCGTAGTCGATGTAGCGCTTCACGGCCGCACCGGTGCTGCCCTTGTAGAACTTGAAGGTCATCGGGACGGACATGACATCCGACGTCTGCGGCTGCTCGTCCCCGCGCTCCACGACCTTGCCGTTTGGCATGTAGAAACGCATGCGCTTGTCACCGTCCATCGTGTCCGCGACGAAGGCGTACCGAAGGTCGTTGGGCTTGTCGGGGAGGTCGTACGAAGCGACGCCGGTCGTCGGCTCCAGGGAGGCAACGGGGACGTTGTCGTAGAGCGACCTGACGAGGGGGTTCAGACCCTCCAGGAAGGTGACCTGAAGGCTCTTCGTCGACTTGGTCATCAGGGTCCGGATGGGCTCCAGGGAGCCGGCCGCGTCGATGTCCTTCGACTCTTCGTCGATCTTGAAGAGCCCGCCGTCGGTCGTGACCCATCCGAGGCAGTGCCACGCAGTCGCGGGGTCAGCGAAGGGGGTTGAAGGCGCCGCAGTGTCCAGCGGAGCCAGGTACATCAGGTAGTCAGTTGCGCCGAAAGTGAGATCGGCATCGCGGGTGTCCGCCATGTGCCCTCCAGGGCATGCGAGAGACCCGCGCGTCTGTGACGTCGGGTCTGAAGGATCAGGTGGTTACGCGGGCCGAAGGCTCACGGTGTACGTGGCTCCGCGCCTGTGAACGCGCTCGTTCGCCCACGGTTGCCGTGAGGGGCCGGAGTCGCATCGGACGTCGCGGATGACGGCGCCGTTGACAGGTCCGCGGAGGAACAGGAGCGCGTCCCGGACGGAGGCCGCGAGCGTCCGCGCCTCGTCCGCCGTAGCGGCGAACACGTCGACGTAGACGCGCGGATGCGTTGCGAAGCGGTCGTCCACTCCCCCGCCCCGCTCGACACGGATGACGGGGAGGCGCGTCTCCAGGTCCGCGGGCGTCTCCGCGCCGGCGAAGACGTCGAAGGTGGCCTCCGCCCACGGGGCCAGTACGGCTTCGATGTCAGGCACGGTGCGTACCCTTCATCGTGTCGATGGCCTTCGAGAGCACTGCGTATCGCGGCGTCCGTCCGTTTCCGTGCTCGACGATGCTCGCCTCCGGAGAGGTGTTCACGAGTCGGGCGCTGGCACGGAGCCGTGGTTTCCCGCGGAAGGGCACGTTCTTGAAGACGGGGACGACGTCGAACGATGCCTTATAGCGCCCCGGGTGCGGGTCGCTCTTGGGGTCACCGACGGGTGAGCCTGCCTCCGCGATTGCCTTCATCTCCACGGCAGCATTGCGGCATGCGCGCTGCAACCACGGCCGCGAGAGCATCGAGCCGATACCGGAGTACCGACCGGTGTACTTCGAGCGGTATGCCATCAGCCGGTGACCTCCTCTACGGGTGCCTCCACTCGCGCGAGGGAGGTATAGGGGAAGATCAACGGCTTCCCGACGACTTGCCACACCTCGTCGCCGCGGAGAATGCGGTCGGACGAGCGGACGTCTGTTCCGAGCGGGGCAGCGAAGACGCGCCGTGTCTCGACGGTCGTCGATGCGTCGTGCGTCTCCGTCGAGCTTCCGACCGTCACGCCGTACGGGCTCATGATCGTGCAGAACTCGACGGTGATCTGAGTCGGTGGGCCCGTCGTCTCTGAGCCCGTGGAGTCACGGACTGGGGCACCGGGGCGCTCGATGATGAGCGTCTCCGACATGAGCTGAGTGATGAGGCTCATGTCGCCTGCCACATGGTGGTGTCCGGGGTGTAGTCCTCCGGAGCGATGCTCAGTGAGGACGCTCCGGAGGCCATGCCCACGGCGCGACGGAGCCGCTTGCGCTCGTCATCCGAGAGCACGACGCCTGTCTCCGAGTCGGAATACGACTGGAGCATGCCGCCGGCTTGCTCGGAACGGAGCCCGCCCGGGTTCGTCAGGACGCGGGCAGCGACCATGATTGCGACGCTCTTCACTCCACGCTGCGGAGGGTCCGTCAGCCGGTCCCCGACCTCACCGTAGAACGCGTCTACGGTGAGGTCATGCGCGAGATCGCACTGTGCGTCGGTGAGTGGACTCCGCAGGAGTGTCCGGAGTTCAACCGGACTGAACAGCATCACCGGCGACCGCCTTCCGCCGGGCGGTGCGCTTCACGGGTGCCTTCGCCGTCGGAACTTCCGTCAAACGACTAGCGCGACTCGTCGGAGCCTCCGCCCATGCCTTCGGGTTCGTGATGAGCGACTGCGCCCATTCCGGGACCTCGTCCGCAGGGCCGAACACGTGGGCGGTGCCCTCGGCGTCCGTCACGTGGACGTTCGTTGCCAGGGTTGCCATGCGTTAGTGCCTCGCGTTTCGGATCAGAGTACGTCGGCCTGGAAGGTGAGGTCAGGCGCAGCGACGACGGGGAGCGCGATGGCCGTTGCGCGGGTCCACACGGTCTGTGGGTCCTCGCTCTTGTAGGAGCCAACGGCGATGCCGGCCTCCGAGCCCGCCAGACCGTAGCGCGGGTCGTCCGCCTCCACGGGCACACCCCAGAGGGTCTGACCGACGGCGTCACCGACCTCCGGAAGGAACAGGATCTTGTCCACGGGCGTGACTCGCGTTGCGACGCCGTTCACGGAGACCTGCGCGTCGTAGATGATGACGGGCGGGATGTCGTAGTCCCCGAGGACCGTGTTCAGCGCGTCGCGCGTCAGGACGGTGGGCGGGTTCTGCGTGTTGGCGAGCTTCGTCAGACCGACGTTCCGGCGGAGCCAGTTGTAGGCCGTGCGGGACATCAGCGTGTACGCCGGGAGCCGGCCGTTCGTCGTGTTGTAGACGTCGAGCCAGTTCGACAGGTCGCCGTACGCGTCGGCCGTGGCGAAGGTGCTCCACGGGGTCGACGCCGTCACGTTGTGCGCGGCGTTGCGACCGAAGTCCACGCTCGCCTGGACGTTGTTCTCGTTCAGGCTGACGCCACCGGTGAAGAGGGCCTCACCGCGCGCGAGTTCGAGACGGGCTTCGATCTGGCGGGCGAGACGCACACCATCGTCGAGCATGGCGTCGCGGATTTCCGCATTCTGGGTGTCCACGTTCCGGCGCCGGATGCGCTCGTACTCGCCGACAGGGATCTTCCGCGAGATGGGCGGCAGTTCGCCGCTCACACGCGCGCCACCTGGCCGCGTACCGACGTCAGACGACGCGTCGTAGCCACGGAACACGGCCGCCTCAGTGAGGCCGCCTCCGCCCCGGGTGAAGCGGTAGCTCAGGTCGTTGATGGTCCGGTTGGGGAGCCAGCGGTCGAGCGTCTCCGCGTTCTCCGGGCGGTCCGCTAGAGCCGCACGCGCGTAGCCGGTGAGTTCCGCGGGAGTCGCGAACTCGTCAATGAGCTGCATAGTTGGTGGTTACCTCTCAGACGAAGATGACGCGGGAGGCAAGATCGACCTTGCCCGCGGCGTCGACGGCAACGGGGAGCTTGGCTTCCTTCACCGCGCAGTGGACGAGCATCGAAGCGACCGCGGACGGGAGCGTTGCGCCCCGTCGCGTGACGACCTCCACGCTCGTGAACAGGAAGCCGACGCAGGTCTGACGACCGTCGGAAGCTGCGTCGTCGTACGGGCCGTACTTGCCGCCCGTGGTGATCTTGCCGAGCGGGATGCCGCTCTTGATGTAGCCGTCCGGGTAGTGGGTGCCGGCCGTGAACTTGGAGACGTCCAGCGTCGCGCTCAGCGCGATGTCAGTGCCGTGGTCGCTGAAGAGCCAGTCCCGCTTGTCCTGCGAGAAGCTCTCAGTGATGAGACCGAGGTTCATGTGTCCTCCGAGAGGGGATGGTTAGTTCTTGCCGTGGCGCTCGCGGTACAGGTCCGCGCCGGCGGTGACGGTCTTCGCCCCGCCGTTGACGTCGCTCCCGCGGTTGCCTCCGGAGCGCGGAGGGGGCGTGCCGGCCGGAGCTGAGAGCGCCTTCAGTGCGTCAGCGCTGGCTTCCAGCTCCTCCCGGGTGGTACCGGTGAGGAACGCCGCATGCGCGGGGGTGAGCTGCTTTTCACCGATCACCTGGAGCTTCAGAAGCTCCGCGGTAGCCGTCGCAGCCGCAGCCGCGTTGGTCGCGGCGAGTGCCGCAGCGTCGTCGCGCTCCTTCTGGAGTCGCTGTGTCTCAGTGAGGTCCGCGGCCTCTCGCGCCTTCAGGGCCTCGTCCGCCTTGCGCAGGCGCTCCAGCTCCGCGGCGTCGGGGACAGCGTTGGCGCGCGCCTCGTGCTTGCGGGCGTGATGGCGCCAGTAGGCCACCTGATGTTCCGGCGTCATCTCTGCCGTCGGAGTGTTGTCCGGGAAGCCGTGTTCGTTCAGCTTCGGAGCGCCACCACCTCCGCCCCCGCCACCTGCGTTGGGGTCGTCCTCGAAGAGGGTCCAGGGCTCGTGGGCGAGCGTCAGGAGGGCGTTACGGCGCGCGAGAGTGCGACGAGGCATGTTTGGTTCCCCTGTCGGGAGTCGTCCGCCCATGTCGGGCGTCAGGTCGGGAGGTTGATGTCGTCAGGGCCGGTGAAGCGTTGGCCCCGGTAGCCCAGAACGGGCCCTATCTCGCCGTGGTCGTTGGCGACGATGATCTTTCGGTAATCGACGGCGCGGCCTCCGCGGTCGAAGGTGCCGATGGCCGCCTCTACCGCGTCGTGGATCTGCTCTAGTCGCGCCTCGTCGATGACCTGGCCCGGGTCGTAGTCCGCGGTGACCGTCTTCACGAGGCAGTCACATCCGGGATGGATCGGGGCTAGATCTTTCTTGTGGTAGCGCTGAGTGGCCGCGATCATGCAGAGTGCGCAGTCGTATTCGCCCTGAAGCTCGCGAACGGTGTACTCGAACTTGGGCAGGTCGTCGCTCACGTCGCGCACGGTGTGCGTCCGGGCTAGCTGGAGGTCCGTCTTAAGGATCGTCTCTAGCCGGTGCGAGCCCTGGTCAACGGCGACGTCAAGGGGATCGCCGTTGCCGAGCGCCGTCCATACCGTCTTGAACGGCCGCTCGTAGACCTCCACCGGGTCGACGCCGCGGAGCGCAGTGCCCGTCACGGCGTCCAGGTCGAGCGCTACGCGCCCGGCGCTCGCGTCCACTTCCTTGTAGAGCTGCTGAAGGTAGGACGAGGTGAGCTTCGCTATCTGGCGCTCGCCGGCGAGAATCATCGGGAGTGTGCGTCGCTGGAAGCTCTTCACGTCCGCGTCACGCCAGGACCCGAGCCCGGTGAATGCCGAGCCCGTGCGCCCGAGGACACTTCCCCAGACGCTACGGACCGCGGAACCGTACTGACGGTCAAGCCGCGACAGGGTCACTGTCACCCCGTCCGATCACCGGGCGCTGATCACGCTTAGCGCGGGCGTCGTCAAGGTTCGTCACCTTGGGCGCCGTAGCGTCGGCAACCGCCTGCGCGTTGATCGCGTCTTCGGCTCTGTCGACCTCCATGCGCGCAATCTGCGTCGGCGTGTAGCCCATGTCTTCCATGCGCTGACGCCACGGGACTCCGGCGGCTTCCTTCTTTACGGCTGCGTCGGCAAGCTCGGAGACACTGCGCGACTCGGGGTCACGCCAGATGGTTTCAGCGTGGAACGCCGTCGCCTTCGCCTCGTCGCCCAGGACGCGGAACGCGAGTCGCATGGTCTGTTCCCACGACTCACCGAAGGTGCGTTGCCTGTCGCGAACCTTGCTGATCAGGCCGGTTTCCGCGGCCTTCAGAGCGTCGCCGCTGACGTTGACCACCGCGCCAATGAGGTAGTGCGGGGGCGTGCGGCTGATGGCTGCGAGATCCTGCACGGCCGCCTGAACCGCGGAGACGTACGGCTTCAGGTCCGTCGCGGCGAATTCGCCGAACTTCGTCTCAGGGTCGCCGCTCGTCCACAAGCTCTTGATGTCCAGCTTGTACGGCTGGAGCTTCTGGCCGGTGATCGGGTCCTCGTCGACCTCCAGGCCGGAGGCGTAGCGCTGCCTGAAGGCGCCGTACTTCATCGCCGCAATCAGGTTGATCAGGGAGAGGTTGATCCGGTTCTGAATCGTGAGCACGTCTTCGTGCTCCGCGAAGCCACTGATCCGCCGGTTGCGACGGTTGATGAAGGGGACGAGCGGGACCATGTCCAGGTCGTTCGCGCGCTCTCCGTCCGCCGTGTTGGGCAGTGTGAAGGCGTCCCAGCTCCGAAGGCTCGCGGCGGAGCCGGAGAACTGCGGGCGCTGTGTCTTCGTGACGAAGTCGTAGATCTTCTCCGGCGTCCACAGCGTCGCTCGGGTGTCTCCGGTCCAGTCGTCGCGCCACAGTTTCAGCCCTGCGGCGAGCCGCCGGCGGTTGCCCTGCTCGTGCTCGACGGCCACCTGACGGGGAGTCTCGTGCGTGATGACGGGCCGACCGTCGTCCCCTCGCTCGACGAGCGCGAAGGAGCGACGCTGCGAGAGGGCGCCATAGTGGATCAGGTCGGCGTCAGCGTCGAGCGCGTTCTCCTGCCAGACCCGGTTAGCGTCGCTGTCACCCTTGGTGGCGTCCTTCGCGTTCGAGTCCGGTGTGCCGAAGCGGAAGCCGTCGACGTGCATGCGCTCGACTGGGGAGTCGATGACGAGGCTCGTCCAGTTGGTTCGAGCGTCCCGCATCCAATCGCGAGCCTCGCGGGGGTCGACACCGGGCACCTTCGGTAGCGGCGCCTTGTTCTCAGCGAAGCGGCGGAGGGTTTCGAGTCCTGGCTCCGTCTCACCGTCAGCGTCAACGGCGTCGTCCACCTCGTCGAGCAGCTTCTTACCGAGCCGTTGAAGCCACCACCCGGGAGACTCCACCTTCGAAGCATCGATAGGCACTTACGGACCTCCCTAGAAGGCTACGAGTCGGTTGGAGCGCTTTTTGCGCTTCGTGATTCCTGCGGCGACGGCGTCCGCGCGGCACTCGTAGGCGAGTACGGCGCTCATGGCGGCGTCGATCTTCTTTGGCGACTTGGGATGCTGCTTAGCAATGCCCATGTGGTTTCGGCCCATTGGCTTCCGGAACGCGTTCACGACGTGGCGCGTCAGGGAGGCTCCGAGAACGAAAGCGGGGCGGGATGCCTCGTCGACGTCGTTCGTCGACGCGTGCGAGAGCCCCTTGTCCTCTACGGCCTCGTGGAAGCGGTCGAGCGCGGTCTCCATGTGGGAGGGACGGTTGGTCCACCACTCCATGGGGCGCGCCTGCGTGGCACGGACCTGAAGGCCCTCACCATGCGCCGCAGTCCAGGCGTCCACGTAGTCCTGCCAGTGCGGCGGGTCGCAGTAGAAGCCGCAGACGTCGTATCGGTCGAAGGCACGCGCGACGGCTGCGTCCACGGCCACGCGGTCGACTTGCCAGTCTTCGCCTTCGGGGCCTTCGGGCTTCTCCCACACTCCGAGGAGCTGGAGATGTCCGTCGGACACGCGGCACGCAGTAAGCGCCGTGGCGTCGTCCCGGATGGAACCGTCGAAGCCCAGCGTGACGAGGTCGCCCTCCGCTAGCTCCTCTGCGCGCCGGCACAGGCCCCATGCGTCGGGGTCCATCCACGCGTCAGAGGCGACGGTGCGGGAGTTCAGGAAGTACCGCTTGCCGTCCGCGGAGTCGTTGCGGGTGTCGTAGAAGTCGTCGACGAGGGAGTCAAGATCCATCCACTCCATGGCGTCGCCATAGGCGTCGATGATGGCTGCACGGAGCGCGGCCTCGTTCTTGAGGTCTGCGCATTCGCCGTACCGGTGGTCGTACATCAGTCGCGCGCGACCGCGCTTCTTACGACCCTCGCGGATGGACTCCGCTTCCTCGTAGGTGCGTTCCGCCACGGAGTCTTGCCCCGGGGCGAACATCGTCGTGGTTTCGAGGAACCAGGGCTCCGCGAGCCGCTTACGCTTGCGGAGATTACGCGTCACCGTGGCGTACATGCGCCGCAGTTCAGGCGTGTTGTAGAGGTGGGTTTCGTCGAAGCAGACCCACGTTTCCTTACCGCCGTCCTTCGAGGAGGACGAGGCAGTTGACGGCGTGATCTCTCCGCCGTCAGGGAGGTTGATTTTTGTCAGTCCCGGGTCGATGCCCGGTACGTGGCTGAGGAGCGCGTCATCATCGGTCAGGTTGTAATAGATGGTGTCGTAGACGTTTCCGGTCTGGCCCTCTTCAGTGGCCATGATCCGGATGTACGGCACGGAAACGGGACGGCCCATGGGCTCGCCGGCCTCGTAGACGTACTCGAAGCCCAGGCCCCACGGGTCGCGGTAGACCTCCCCGCCTTCGGCCCAACCGTCGAAACGGCATGGGCCGAGACCTTCGAAGAGACCGAGTCGCGCGCCTAGTCCGGACTTGTCGCAGCCCTTCGGGCGGGAGAAGAATCCGGAGTCGTAGAGGCGCCGGCCGTCGACGTCGAGCGCGTAGCAGTCGACGACGAAGCCTGTGTACTCGTCACCGTGCTTCACCGGCATGCCCTGGACGTCGCCAGGGCCGTGCACGACGAAGTACTCCATCCATGCGACCGCCATCCACCCGAGAGAGCGGGAGCGGTCGTGACCGGGAGCGCGCACAAGAGCGCGCGGCATCCGGTCTCCTAACCTGTGAGTCGAGCCCTGCGGCTGTTGATGTCAGAGACGTTGCCGGGGCTCTGTACGGGCGCCTGCGGGCGCGTGGCGGGGTCGTCGACCTTCAGCTTCAGGCGGGCCCTGTCCTCCGGCGTGGCGCCGAATTTGGCTGCTCTGAGGCGTACTTCGGATGCGAACTCCCATCGGCCCTTCGCCCACATCGTGTGATGCATGAGCGCGGTGTCGATCAGGAAGAGCCAGTCCGTGTCGACGAAGGTCTGAGCCTGCGCGCTGGAGCGCCATGCGTCCCACCACAGCTTCGTCATGGCGTGCCACTCGACGTCGACGCCGTCCTCCGACCCGAGTACTCCCGCGGGGAGTTCGGGGCCGCGAAGCTCGTCGTCAGGCGTGATCACCGTCTCCGGCTCGCCCGCGTTACGCCGGCGCCGCTTCGAGGGGTCTTTGGGGGCGGGTCCGCGGCCAGCCATCAGGTCACGTCCAGCGTCAGCGGAAAGCTGTGGGCGTGCCGAGCAACCGTCATAGCCCATATCGTGCGGTCCACAGCGCGGAGCATCCGGACGTGCTGCCAGTCCTCGTCGGTGAAGACATGCGTTTCGTCGACCTGGCCGTCAGGGAGCGTCACGACCTCGTGGTCGGGGTGTGAGCACACGGGGTACCTCCCGGGTCGGACGGCCGGAGCCGCCCATGTCGGGAGCTACGCCGTCAGCTTGGAAACCACCGCGGAGAGGTCCGCGAGGATGGACGGGGAAGAGCCATGTCGGCGCCCCGTCATTGCGATGTAGCGGCCGGTTCCGTAGATCTCCACGGCCGTACCGTCAGGACGCCTGAGCTTCCGTCCATGACGGACGTCGGCACGGCCCCAGATGTGCAAGCCGTCGCCGGACGGGGAGACCTCTACGTAGGTGGTCCCCGCGTCGCGGACGATAGCTGCGGCCCACGGGGCGAGTTGCCCAGTGAGCGGGTTGAGACAGTGGTCCAGGTCGAGACAGACAATGTCGTCGTCCTCGGAGAGAACGAAGCCCAGACCGACGCCAGCCGTCGAGGAGACGGCGTCAGCGTGTGTGCTCCACGTCCGCGGGTCCGTCGAGGAGGCCGCCATGCCGGCGACGGTCAACGGGACTTTCTTCGCGGAGCGACGAATCCACCTGGCGCGGGTCGTCAGCTCGTCGGGGAGCGGGTTGCGCGCCTTCGCACGCGACAGTGCCTTGCGGCACCGGGGCGAGCACGACTTTGCGTGAGCACGAGCCATGATCGGCATCGGCCCTGTGCAGTGCTCGCACGTCTTCATCATGGGTCCATTCTAGATGCGGCCGGTCACACTTTCAAGCCTGTGACCTGGGGTGATTCCAATCCCCTTGCGACCGAGGCCCTGTACGCCCGCCTCCCGGATGGGGGTCGAATTCACTCCAGCCGGCCAGCGTTCGCCGCTCCAGCGGGCTCCTGCGGGCTCCTGCGGGCTCCTGCGGACGCCATGACGGCATCCCCCAGACCCGTACAGACAGAGAGGACCAGCACCTCTTCGGTCAGGAGATCACCCCGGAGGGGATCACCCCCCTGGGGGCGTGGCTAGTCGATCTTGGCTGCGAAGCCGGCGCGAGGCTCGCGACGATCACCGTCGCTCAGCTCACCCTTGATCGTCAGCACGCTGGGTACGAGCGTCAGCGTGATCGTCGTACATTCGCGATCATGACCGACGTTGATCTTCGGAGGCTTCGCCATCTTTCCGACGTCGACGCCATTGACGCTCACGCGCGTGACGATCACGCCGTCTGCGCCTGTGTCGTCTGCCTCCTCCAGCACCACGTGGGCACCGCTCATGCCTCGTCACCATCCGTGTCACGTGGGTGTGTGCTGCCGTTGTCCACCCATCTACGCCCTGCGTACCACGCCCACCTACACGTGGTGCTGTCCTGCGTGGGTGCCTCTGTGCGTGGCTCCATCAGTCCTCCAGTGCAGGGTGTGTGGGCTTGGGCCTGTGTGTACGCACGCGTGTAAGGGCGGCTGCTGTACCACCTTCACTGCTGCTCTTGCGTGCGTGGTGCCACGTGCACAGGAGCCGTAGGTTCTCGTCCCTGTGGTCGTCTCCGGGCTCGATGTGGTCCACGTCTGTGCCTGGTAGATCGCACTGTCTGTCGTCGCTGTAGCGCCACGTACAGACGCCCTTGTCACGCCGGATGATGCGGCGCCGTATGCGGGGCCAGTCCTTCGGGAGACGCTGCCTTCGCGTGCTGCCTTCCCACGCCACTACGCAGGCACGTCCCTCAGCCACCGTCGCTCCTCCCGCGTCCAGCGGAAGAGGGCGAAGCCATGGCCGGCCAGGATTACGGCCACGCCACGCGCATGACGCCATGTGCCGTCACCGACGGGGCCAACACCCCAACGGAAGCCGTCGTACGCGGAGTACCGGTAGAAGTCCCATCCGAACATCGCGCCTCCCTGGCGTCATCTGCGGGGCTAAGCTCTGGGCATGGGGATATTCGGGGGACGCACCGTCGACAGGGCGGCATCGAAGGCGTACAAGCGGGGCGACACGGTCTACGTCGCCACCATCCACGCCATTCCGGGCCGTCAGGACGGGGGCCTTGCGTTCGGTATCTCCCGCGTCGAAGCCGCCGGCTGGAAGCTGGAGCAACAGACCGAGGGAACGCGGCTCCAGATGGGCTACGCACAGCGCTACTGGACGTGCACCTTCCGCGCCGTGCCGAACGTCCCCGGAACGTAGTCAGCCCCGCTCGCGGGAACGCTCCTCCGCGGCGGGGCTTGTGTGTGGGCTAGACGATGCCGTCCCGGTCGTCACGGTGGACAACCTTCACAGCGCTCGCCTTCGTGCCGGTGACCGTCAGGAACGCCGCCTTCGTCCGCCTCGTCGCCACCGTGCGTGCACACTGGTCGTAGACGATGCTCTGACGCGACGGAGCGTCGCTCTGTACGTACGCGTGGCGTCCCGTCAGGGTGCAGCCCTGATAGCGCACTCCGGAAGGGTTCGTGTAGCGGTGCGGGGCGTAGGCGTCGCCGGCTGAGTACGCCTTGAACGCCCATGCGTCGTCCATGCAGCCGACGAACTGAATCATGCCCTTCCATGCGGAGTCGATGACCATGTTCGCCTCGTCCCGCGGCTCGAAGCGCACGCCCGTCACGGTGAGGTTCTGGACGGAGTCGAAGTGACTGCCTGCGGGGAAGTAGACGAACCGGGAGGGCGAGCCGTTGGGCCGCTTCCCGGTGAAGATCCATGAGCCGCCGGAAACGTTGATCGATCCGCCCTTGTCGAAGCGGAGGACGTCACCGTATGCAGGCTCCATCTTGCAGTCACGAAAGCTGTAGTTGAGGAACTGATCCTGCTGCACGTTGGCCGGCGTCATCCCCGACCAGAACCATGCGACGTCGTACGAGCCAGTGACCGTGCACCTGTCGAAGACGAACTCACTGTTGCAGTTGCTCGCCGTGGGGCCGTCGAGTCCGACACCGTACTTCCAGGAGCCGCGCCACTCGCAGTTCGTGAAGTTCCAGTCCTGGCACGCTCCGGTGCTGGAGCTGAGGAGGAACGAGGCGCCTGCGTTCGTCGAGCGGAACGAGACGTCGTAGAAGCGGACGCCCATCCAACGGTCAGTGTTGACGAGGAGCGGCGCCGTGCCAGTCATGACGATCTCTGACGTCCGCTTGCCCTGGCCCCGGAACGTGAGTCCCTGCGCACGGCCGCTCTTGGGCCGCATGATGCTGTCCGAGACGCTGTAGACGCCCGTCAGGAGCACTGTCACCGTGGCCACCGGAACGCTTCCGCCGGCGTCTGCCGTCAGTCGCTTGTCCACGTCCTCCATGAGGGCCTGGAAAGCCTTTGTGGCGTCCTTGCCGGGCTGCGCGCCGTAATCCTCCGGGCGGACGATGTACGCCGCCACAGAGGGCGTGGGACGCTTCGACAGGGCGTCGACGGCGCTCTCCAGGGCCTCAGTGCGCGTGGCTATGGCGTCGACGTCGGACGCGCTAGGAACCTCAACAGGCATGGCGTCCTCCGCCAGGATGGATGGGTGTGGTCGGGACGGAAGGATTCGAACCTTCGATCTCTTGCTCCCAAAGCAAGCGCCGTAGGCCGGACTTGGCTACGTCCCGTAAACGCCAACAGCCCCGCTGACAAGAGTCAGGGGGCTGCGGTGTGCCCTCCCCCGTGTTCGGCACAGGGAGGGCACTACTCCGGATGGGAGTCCGACACCAACGGCGTCAGGAACGACGCTAGCGCAGTGCTCGTCCTCCGCGGAGGAGTTCTCGAAGAGCCCCCGGCGCGAGTCGAACGCGCGACCTCTGCTTTACGAGAGCAGCGCTCTGGCCAACTGAGCTACGGAGGCATGCGAGGCGCACCCGGAATCGAACCGGAGCCGCGACCTGAGCCCACCGACTCACGCGCCCCTAGACGTCGAAGACGCCTCGTCCCTGGCCGTGGAATCGAACCACGCAAGCCGTCTCCAGCGCAGGCTTTACAGGCACGCTTGCGTCCCGAGCGCTCCAGGGTTGTGCTCCTCGTCAAGGATTCGAACCCCGACTTCCGAGTCCAGGGCCCGGCGTGCTCCCGTTGCACTAACGAGGAAAGACCTTGCCCACAAGGGGCAAGGTGGGTTGCGTACCGCACGAGGGACTCGAACCCCCAACCTCCTGATCCTGAATCAGGCGCCTCTGCCAAATTGGGCTAGTGCGGCGTGCCGTGGCGTCCCCGCCAACCCACGGTCAGTCAGGAGTCCAGTGTTCCCCCTGACGAATCCCTCCCCGGCGATGTGATCGGTCCCAAGGGACTACAGGGATCGTTCCGGGGCTCTCAGAACGTCAGAGGCTCTCCGCGAGAGGTCCCGCGGTGCTTGACGTCAACGCCGTCGCATCGTCGGAACGGGCGTGACCCCGTCCTAGCTCCAGCGGAACGCACCGTGCCTCCAGGATGGCCGTTAGGTGCGTCTCGTCCCTTCGCCCGGAGTCGAACCGGAGTCAGCGCGACCACAACGCGCCGCTCTACCACTGAGCTACGAAAGGTGTGCGACGAGCCGGCGCGGACGGGATTTGAACCCGCGACCATACGCTCCAGGGACCGCACGGGTGTGGAGCGCTGTTCTGCCTGACTGAACTACCGCGTACGCCTGCGCACGGCTCCGGCTCGTCGTTTTGGGCACCGCGCGTGCGGAGGGTGTCACCCCGCCGTGCCCTCTGTACCGGGACTAGGGTCGCTGACGAAGCGTCCGTCCGGTACAGCCGTGAGCGTGACGGGATTCGAACCCGCGGCGCGTAACCCGTTGCCTGTCTGACGGCGGGACCGCGTCTTGTCAGTGTCACCCTTTGGCCAGACTCGGGCACACGCTCACCTCCCCCTCGTCCGTCCCCTGGACGTCGAGCGGAAACATACGTCAAACGACTCACGCAACTAGATACGCTGCGGCGGCCGTCAAGATCTTCGGGTCGTCACGGAGATGACCGATGCCCACGTTGCAGGGCCAGCACAGGAGTCCGCGTACGCACTTACCGCAGGACTTCGCGGGCTCGGGACAGCATGCGTGGTCGTGGTCTACCGCAAGTTCCTTACCTGCCGGGTCAGCAGCACCGCACACGGCGCATACACCGTGCTGTGCATCGAGCATGTCGTCGTACTGCTCAACCGTGATGCCGTACTGCCGGCGTAGATAGTCACTGCGCACGCAGCGGATACAGATCGAATTCAGACCGTCGGTAGCAGCCGCGTACCGATAGTAAGCGTCCTCGCGGAGCCACTGATCGCACGTCCGGCACTGCTTGCGCCCCTCAGCGTCCCGGGCCGCAGCCGTACGCAGCGTGCGCAATGGTGTCAGAGCGCGTCCCGCCCGCTGCTGATGGTAGTGCCCGGCACAGAATCCCAACGAAGTGCACGGCTTACCGCAGCCGTCGGCAGCACACTCCCCTCCGGGAGTACGCCTTACTCGAAGCGACGCGAGTGGCTTACCCTTCTGACGCTGCGTGTAATGCCCGGCGCACAGCCCACTCGACTGAACGGGCTTCCCGCACCCTTCAAAGGAACATGCGACATCAGACTTTGCGCCCCAGCGCCAACGCACTGGAGTAAGCGTAAGCCCCTTGCGGGACTGCTCATAGTGGGTCCCGCAAAGGCCGCGGGACCTAACTCGTCCCCCGCACCCTTCGAACGAGCAGACGCGATTGTTACTCACGTTGAGCCCCTAAGAGAACGTCGAGAAGCCCCGACGCTTAGGGACGCCGGGGCTTCTCTTGACGCGGGGATCAGCCGCGTCCGCTTATGTGGTTGTTGCTCGTCCTCCGCGCCCTAAGACACTGCGGAGGTAGTCATGGGACAGCCGACGTCGCTCAACCGTGCTTCAACCCGGAGGAGAGTGCGGGGAGCACAGGAGCGACGTCGGCCGTCGGGGAGGGGAGCGAGGAGCCGCGCCATTCGCCGGCGTCGCTTCGTCTTCCCCTCCTACTATGGTTATGGGGGAAGTGTGACGCGGGAGTGATCTTGAACGCGTCCTCCCCTGAACAGACTGCGAACCAGAACGCCAAACTAACCCCTGTTTTCCTTCTCTCTCTAACGCGATCTATAGAGAGGGAAAAACAGGGGCTAGTTTGACGTTTTGGTGCCCATCTTTGGCCTCACGACTACCCGGCGTAGCTATCGACGGCTAGTCCGTCACTCCTTGGAGTTATCCACAGGCACCTGTGGACGACGAGGACGCTAGCCCACGTAGGCCGACGTGCTCAGTTTGGTCCTGGGCACCCCCGAACGGGGGTAGCGACGCCCCGCATACCGTTACCCATCCGTTACCTACTCACTCCTCGGAGATCGTCGCCCACCGGATCTCGACGCGTTCCAGCCCGTTGAAGCGAGCGCGACCGGACGTCGTGGACACCTTTTTGATCAGAATCTGATCGATGGCCAGGCGGAGGAGTTCGCGCTTCATGGGCAGATCTGCGGCGTCCCACGCCTCCCGCGCTTGCTCGGGCTCCATGAGGAACCCGATATCAACGGACGCCCCACCGACGCTCTTGAGGGCGTCGCGTGCCTCCGACATGTCCCGGTTGACGTCCTCCCACGCCGGCTCGAAGAACCGAGCCGCGGGACCCTCGTAGAGCCCCGCCCGACGGTCCCGGAGAAGCCGCTCCATCGTCGCCTCAGCGGACTTCAGTTGGGCGCGCGCCGCCTCTATCTCCGCGGTCTCCTCGGGCTGCGTCAGTGCCCCCCATCGCTGCGCAACGATGATGAGGAGCGGGTCCTCCTCGTCAGCGTTCGTCAGACGCTCCAGCCATGCCCACGAGACGAACTCCTCCAGCGGAGGACGGTAGACCGACGCCGGCGCCGCGCACGGGGCTCCGCCCTGCGTCGACATGCACGAGTGTGAGCGGCTCATGACGGGCGCAGCGCGACGGCAGGAGTAGCACCTCGTGAGGTCCGTCAGAAGGTGGATTGTCTTTCCACGGGCGGACCCTGTGACCGTCGGATTAGGCGTCGCGTGCCCGCTCAGCATTCGTGAAGCCTGAGTTCGCTTGGCGTCACTGATAAGCGGCGCGCCAACGCGTACCCGCTTACCTTTGGCGTCCGTGTAGATCGTCCCAGGGCCATTCCCCAGCTTCACAACCTGCCAACCGCTGTACGCCGGGTTCTGAACCATCCTGTGGATGGAGTTGTGGCTCCACTGTCCGCCCATGGGCGCGGGAATGCCGTCCTTGTCCAATCCGTCAGCGATCTCGCGGAGGGTTCGCCCCTCGCCCGCCTCGCGGAAGATGCGTTTCGCGACGGTCGCTTTACTGCCCTTGCGCGGGTGGTCGACGCGGGCGGGCCTCCGGTCCTCCACGAGCTTTCTGTGTTCGTCGGCAATGAGCCCGTACGGGACGCGGCCGGAAACCCATTCCCCGTTATCCCGTTGCGCCGTCTTCGTGTCTGTGACGCGCTGCGAGATCCTTTCGGATTCCTCGCGTGCGTCCTCCGCTTTCCACATGATCATGCGACGGTGATTGGGGTCGGAGGTATCCAACCCGTCCTCTCCGAAGATGATTCGGCCGCCGTTCAGACCCTCCAGAACGGAGAGCACGGCAAGTGCGCCTTTACGGCTGAAGCGGTCCAGCTTGTAGCACCACAGGGTTTTGATCTCTCCTGCTGCCAACGCCAAAAGCGCCCGGTCGTAGTCGGGGCGCTTGATGTCCTTCGACGCGCTGAGCTTGTCGCTCCAGGTCTTGCGGACCTGAAGGTCGTTCCACTCCCCCCACTGTCGTCCCCGTCCCTCCTGCATGGACGGAGACAGGTCTCCCCGCCGTCCCGCGATCTTGACGGACTTACGGGTGTAGATGTCCATCAGTTGCTCAGGTTGCAGCTCTTCCCCATCACTCACACTGGCCAGTATGCGGCCTCTGCGCTCGATTGCATAGGTGGTCACGTATCCAAGCAGTGGTAGAACGGCACCGGGACACAGATCCGGTCCTGCTCCGAATACGCGATCAACTCCCCGACGAAATAGCCGTTGTTGAGGATGTTGTGGTGGGAGAGCGTGGCTCCCTTCGGGAAGCCCGTGGTGCCCGAGGTGTACTGGATGTTGATGGGGTCGTCGCAGGACAACTCGGCGGCTCGGATGCGCAGTTCCTCCGCCCGGTCAGGTGTTCCGCGTCCGAGCAGGGCGTCCCATCCCGGGTCGCCGATGTAGACGGTCTCCCGCAACTGCGGACACCTGCGCCGCACTTCCTCGACCATCGCCCGGTAGTCGCTGCCCTTGTGGCTGAGGGAGGCGAACAGCAGCGAGATCCCGGCCTGCCGGAGGACGTACTCGACCTCGTGGGTGCGGTACGCCGGGTTGATGTTCACCATGACTGCGCCGATGCGGGCGGTGGCGTACTGGACGAGCACCCACTCGGGGCAGTTGACGGCCCAGATGCCCACCCGGTCGCCCTTGGCGACGCCGGAGGCGAGCAGCGCGTACGCCAGCTCGTCGACAGCGGCGCCGAACCGCGCGTAGGTCCAGCGGCGTCCGGACGGCACGTCGACGAGCGCCTCACGGTCCGGCCAGGCCGCCACCGCGCGGTGGAGGTTGGCACCGATCGTGTCGCCGAGCAGCGGCGTGCCGCTCGTCCCGTGTGTGTACGACAGTTCGCTCACCGGAAGTCCTCCTCGCGGTACTCGGCGTCCGAACCGGCGGCCGTGGCCTCGCGCAGCTCGATCCGGCGGATCTTGCCGGAGACGGTCTTGGGCAGCTCGCCGAACTCCAGGCGGCGGATCCGCTTGTAGGGCGCGAGCACCGAACGGGCGTGCTCGAAGAGCACCTTGGCGGTGTCGGGCCCCGGCTCGTACCCGGCGGCGAGGACGACGTACGCCTTCGGGACGGCGAGGCGCAGCGCGTCGGGGGCCGGGACCACGGCTGCCTCGGCGACCGCCTCGTGCTCCAGGAGCGCGCTCTCCAGCTCGAACGGCGAGATCTTGTAGTCGGAGGCCTTGAACACGTCGTCGGCGCGGCCGACGTAGGTGATGTAGCCGTCGGCGTCGCGGGAGCCGATGTCGCCGGTGCGGTAGTAGCCGCCCGCCATCGACTCGGCCGTTCGGTCCGCCTCGCCGTGGTAGCCGGTCATCACGCCCACCGGGTGCTCGGACAGGTCGAGGGAGATCTCTCCCTCGACGGCGCCGGGCGCGCCGGACACCGGGTCGAGGAGTTCGACGCGGAAGCCGGGGCTCGGCCGGCCCATGGAGCCGGTCTTGAGTCGCTGGCCGGGGCTGTTCGACACCTGGACGGCGGTCTCCGTCTGGCCGAAGCCGTCCCGGATCGTGACGTCCCAGGAGCGCCGGACCTGCTCGATGACCTCGGGGTTCAGCGGCTCACCGGCGGCGACGGCCTCGCGCGGCGGGGTGCGCAACTGGGTCAGGTCGGCCTGGATGAGCATCCGCCACACGGTGGGCGGGGCGCAGAAGGTGGTGACGCCGGCACGGTCCATCTCCGCCATCAGGCGGCCCGCGTCGAAGCGCGTGTAGTTGTGCAGGAACACGGTCGCCTCCGCGTTCCACGGAGCGAAGAGGTTCGACCAGGCGTGCTTGGCCCAGCCGGGCGAGGAGATGTTCAGGTGCACGTCGCCGGGCCGGAGGCCGATCCAGTACATGGTGGACAGGTGGCCGATCGGGTACGAGACGTGCGTGTGCTCCACCAGCTTGGGCCGGGCGGTGGTGCCCGAGGTGAAGTAGAGCATCAGCGGGTCGTCCGCGTGGGTGGGCCCGTCGGGCTCGAAGGCCGCGTCGGCGGCGGCCGCGTCCTCGTACGACTCCCAGCCCGGGCGCGCGCCGCCGACGGTGACACGGGTGTAGCGGCCGGGCACGGCGTCGAACTTCGCGGCGTCCTCGGTCCGTACGATCACGTGCCGCACGCGGCCGCGCTCGACCCGGTCGAGCAGGTCGGCGGGGCCGAGGAGCGGGGTGGCGGGGATGACGACGGCCCGCAGCTTCATCGCGGCGAGGGCGGTCTCCCACAGCTCGACCTGGTTGCCGAGCATGACGAGGATGCGGTCCTCGGCCCGCACGCCCCGCTCGCGCAGCCAGTTGGCGACCCGGTCGGAGCGCTCGGCCATCTCGGCGAAGGAGACCTGGACGCGGTCGCCGTCCTCCTCGACGATGTGCAGGGCGGTGCGGTCGTTGTCCCGCGCGATGACGTCGAACCAGTCGAGGGCCCAGTTGAACCGTTCCGGGCGGGGCCAGCGGAAGCCCTCGTAGGCCGTCGTGTAGTCCGCGCGGTGCTTCAGCAGGAAGTCCCGCGCGGCGCGGAACTCCTCCGTCGCACCCGTGGTCGCCGTCATGTTTCCTCCTCGTTGCCGGACCGCCGCCTACCATCGTGTATTCCGTGATGCAGGTCTCACCACCCCCGAACGGGGGTGCGCCGCGACGAAGGGGCGAGCAGGTGGCAGCAGACACAGCCGAGGTGGTGGAGGTGCGGGGCGCGCTGGTGCGGCTGCGCCGCGCGACAGGGCTGCCCGTCGCCTTCGGCGGCCTGGTCGACCCGGGCGGCCGGCTGATACGCATCAGCGAACTGAGCGGCACGTCGACGGCGGCGCTGAGCGCCCTCGGGGTGTCCTCGGGCAACGGTCTGGGCGGCAAGGCGGTGGCGCTCGCCCGGCCCTGCGCGGTGACCGACTACTCGGCGTCCCGGCAGATCAGCCACGAGTACGACCTGGCGGTGGCGACGGAGGGCCTCTGTTCCGTCCTCGCGGTTCCGGTGGTCGTACGACGACGGGTGCGCGGTGTGCTGTACGGGGCCCTGCGCTCGCCGCAGCCCCTGGGCGACCGCACGCTCGGGGCGGCCGTCGCGGCGGCCCGGGACGTGGAGCAGGCGCTGGTCGTCCGGGACGAGGCGCGCTCCCTGCTCGGGGTACTGCGCGCGCCCGGGCCGGCCACGGACGGGACCCGCGGGCCGGGCGGCGCGGCGTGGGAGGAGGTGCGGGAGGTACACGGGGAGCTGCGGGCGCTGGCCCCGCGGATCGCCGACCCGCTGCTGCGGGCCGAACTGCTCTCCGTGTGCGGCCGGTTGGCGGACGCGGCGGCACCGGCCGAGGAGGCGGCCTCGCGCGACGCGGGTCTCGCGCCCCGCGAGCTGGACGTCCTCGCGTGCGTGGCGGCGGGCGCGACGAACGCGATCGCGGCCGCCCGGCTGGGCGTGCGCCCGGAGACGGTGAAGGGCTATCTGCGCTCGGCGATGCGCAAGCTCGGCGCCCACACCCGCCTGGAGGCGGTCGTCGCCGCGCGCCGGGCCGGGCTGCTGCCGTGACAGGAACGCGCTTCCGTGACGGTGGCGCGCGTCCCGCCGTTGCGGGACCCTTCGTTCCGCGGGACGGTGACGCTCACCGGTAGGACGGAACCGCCTTCTTGGGGCCCGCCATTCAATCCGCCGTGCTCTGAAATGAGCTATGCGGAGCCGCTGTTATTTCCCTCACCACCCCGACTGTCCGAAATTCAAAGAGACATTGCCTAACATTGGCCCGGACACGACACGTGAGGGGAGCGGTGACCGTGCGAGGGGACTTCCAGGAACCTGCGAGACCGCGCCCCGACCTGGTCATCGGCCGGGAGGAACTCTTCACGGGCGCCCGCGAGCAGCTCTCCGGCGGAGGCAGTGTGCTCGTGCACGGCCCCGCGGGAATAGGAAAATCGACCGTCCTGCGGGCGCTGGCCGCAGAATGCGCCGAATCGGCCCGGACCGTGTTGCGCTGCTCGTCCACCGAGTCCGAATCCCATCTCCCCTTCCTCGCGCTGGCCGATCTCCTCGGTCTGGTCGTCGACGAGATCGCCGACCGGCTGCCCCCGCCGCAGCGCACCGCGCTGGAGTCGGCCCTCACCGGCCGCGGCGAGTCCACCCTCCAGCGCGACGGGCTCGCGCTGCGCCTCGCCGTCCTCTCCGCGTTCCGCGCCCTCGCCGCGCGCGGTCCGGTGCTGATCGTCGCCGACGACCTCCAGTGGCTCGACCCGGCCAGCGCCGAACTGCTCGGCTTCGCCGCCCGCCGGCTCGGCGGCATGCCCGTCCGTATGCTCTGCGCCGTCCGCACGGACACCGAACCGCAGGCCCAGGAGCACGACGGCTATCTACGCGCGTCCCCGCCGGACACCCTGGCCGTCCGGGTCGCCCCCTTGTCCCGGACCCACGTGACCGAGCTCCTCGGCCGGCGCGGCTACACGGGACTGTCCCGCTCCACGGTGCGCGACATCCACCGCACCAGTGGCGGCAACCCGCTCTTCGCGCTCGAACTCGGCCGCGCCCTCGCCGAGTCCCCCACGCCGCCGAGTCCCGGCGAGCCGCTCCCGGTGCCGACGTCCCTGCGCGCGCTCGTCCTCAGCCGCCTGGAGATGCTCTCCCCCGAGGCCCGCCGCACCCTCCTCGTCGCGAGCGCCGGAGCCCGCCCGACCCTGGCCCTGCTGCACGCGGCGGGCCGGCTGAACGCCGAGGCGGAAACGGCGTCTGCCGCCGAACTCGGGCTGCTCGCCACCGAACGCGAGTCACCCGGTATCCGCTTCGCGCACCCCCTCGTCTCGGCCGCGCTCTACGCGGAGGCGGGCGCCCAGGAGCGGCGCGCGGCCCACGCCGCCCTGTCCGGTGCCGCCTCCGACCCCATCGAACGGGCCCGCCACCTCGCCCTGTCCACCACCGGTACCGACCCCGCCGTCGCCGCCCGGCTCGGTGAGGCGGCGACGGCCGCCCGGGACCGCGGCGCGCCCTCGGTCGCGGTCGGGCTCGGACTGCTCGCCGCCCGGCACACTCCCGCCGGGGCCCGGCCGGGCCCGGACGAACGACGGCTGCAGGCGGCCGAGGACGCGCTGACGGCCGGCGAGACGGACCTCGCACGGGACATCGCACGGCAGGTGCTGGCGCGCGCCACCGCCCCCGCCGACCGGGTGCGGGCCTGGATGGTCGTCGTGGACTCCGCCGGACAGGCCATGGCCGAGATCGACGCCGTCTTCCCGCAGGCCCTCGCGGACGCCGGTGACGACCCCGGCCTCGTCGCCCTCGTCCGCTACCAACTCGCCTGGCGCGCCCTGCTCATGGACGGCGAGATGGCCACGGCCCGCGAGGAGGCCGCCCACGCGGCACGGCTCGCGGCCCGCGCCGGGGACCGGCGCACCGAACTCCTCGCGCTCGGCTTCCAGGCGCAGATGGAGACCCTGATGGGGCACCCGGAAGCGCCCTCGACCATCCAGCGGGCGATGCGTGAACCGCAGGACCCCCGGGTGGCGTGCGACCACAACGGCGCCGGTGCCGCCCGCTTCCGCTGGCTGGTCATGGGAGACCGGCTCGCCGAGGCCCGTACGACCGTCACCGCACTGCTCCGCGAGGCGCAGCGGCGCGGCATGGTCGAGAGCGAACTGCACTTCCTGCGCGGGCTCGCCGAGACGGAACTGCGCTCCGGGCACTGCGGCCGCGCCCTGGACCTGTCCCGGGAGAGCCTCAGGCTGGCCCGCGACACGGGCATCGGCGAGGCGGCGACCGCGATGCTCACCTCGCTCGCGGAGGCCGCGGGCGGCGACGTCGACCGGGCCCTCGCGCTCGCCCGGGAGGCCGTGGACCGGGCCGAGGAGGACGGCGACCTGGTCTATCTCTCCCGCGCCCTCGGCGCCCTGGGGCACGCCCAGCTGGTCGCGGGGGACGCTCCCGCGTGCGTCCGGTCGCTGCGCCGGGTACGGGAGTTGGAGGAGGGACTCGGCGTCGTCGACCCCGCGCGCGGACGCTGGCACGGGGACCTCGCCGAGGCCCTGGTCCGGATCGGCGAGGTCACGGAGGCGCAGGACGTCATCGACGTGACCCGGCAGCGCGCTCTGCGGCTGGAACGCGAGAGCGTGCTCGCCGTACTCGACCGCGCGGAGGCCCTGGTCCGCGCCGCGCGCGGTGAACAGGGCTCGGCAGAACGCCAGTTGGCCTCCGCGCAGGACCGCCTCGCCAAGCTCGGCCACGGCCTGGAGGAGGCGCGTGCCGCGTACGCCCTGGCCGGGCTGCGCGCCCTCCCCCACCCGCTGGGCTCCGCCCGGGCAGGGGGGACCGCGGCGCCGGGGCCCACCTCGTACGACGAGGCGGCCCGCCTGTTCCGCCGGTGCCGGGCGCTGCCCTGGCTCCGGCAGGTGGAGACGGCCGCCGCGCACCACACGGCCGCGCCGTCGCTCGCCCCGGCCGCCCTCGACACCCTCGCCACGACGGAACGGCAGGTCGCCGCCCTCGTCATGGAGGGTGCCACCAACCGTGAGATCGCGGCGCGCCTGTTCATCAGCGTGAAGACCGTGGAGGCCACGCTGACCCGGGTCTACCGGAAGCTGGGGATACGGTCGCGGGTCGACATCGTCCGGTTGGCGGCGGAACGCAGGGCCGACTGAGCGGATTTCCGGTCCGCCTTCCTACGTGACACCGGGGCCCCGAATGCGCCCTTCGGGTGAACCGGCCGCTGCCCCAGGGGCGGTCGGGGCCGGGAGCGACGGGGCCACGGGCGTGTCAAACCCCGCCCGGTCCGGCCAAGGGTTTTCCCTCCGCCGACCCCACTAGGGGGTTCCCTCCTTGGGGAAGAGTGACCGAACGCCCTAGCGTGTGGCCGTGCCGCTCGCTCGGGCACACGGCGTCCCCGCCATGGGCGCCGTGACTCACCCCCCACACCCGCGCGTCCCCCCACCGGCAACTTCCAAGGAGACCCATGTCCGGGCTCGACCGTGCCAAGAAGACCGCCGCCGTCTGCGTGGCGACCGCTGCCGCCGCCGCGACCGTGCTGCTCGGCGCCCCCTCCGCCGTGGCCGAACCCCAGCCCATCGTGGGCGGTACGACCACCACCACGACGGCCTATCCGTTCATGATGCAGATCACCGACGCCTCGCAGAACCAGTTCTGCGGCGGCACCCTGGTCGCCGCCAACAAGGTGGTGACCGCCGCGCACTGCATGGTCGGCGAGTCCACCGCCGGCGTCCGCGTCGTGGGCGGGAGAACGTATCTCAACGGCACGGACGGCACCGTCAGCAAGGTCAGCAAGATCTGGATCAACCCCGACTACACCGACGCGACCAACGGCGACGACGTGGCCGTCCTGACCCTGTCGACGTCGATGTCGTACGCCACGGCCCCGTACGTCTCCTCCTCGGACACGGGCGTGTACGCGACCGGTACCTCGGCCCGCATCGTCGGCTGGGGCACCACCTCGGAGAACGGCGGCTCCTCCAACCAGCTGCGCACCGCGACCGTGCCGATCGTCTCCAGCTCCAGCTGCGCCGGCTCCTACGGCTCCGACTACGTGGCCTCCGACATGGTGTGCGCCGGATACAGCTCGGGAGGCGTCGACACCTGCCAGGGCGACAGCGGCGGCCCGCTGCTCATCGGCGGTGTGCTGGCCGGCATCACCTCCTGGGGCGAGGGCTGCGCGGAGGCCGGCTACCCGGGTGTCTACACCCGTCTGACGACGTTCTCCAGCCTGTTGACGGCGCAAGTCAACTCGTAGTCACCGAAAACTTCCTGAGCACCCCTCAGGTAGCAGCAGGGGGGCGTTGCGGGCCTCCACGAGCGGCCCGCAACGCTCCCCATCCACCTCCCGGCCACCCCGATCGTGCCGGCGGACAGCTTCCCCGCAGCGCCCCCTGTCCGCCGGCCCCTCACGTCCGTCGCAGTGCGGTGCGGCGCGCCGGTCAGGACCGGGCGACCGTCCCGAACCGCACGTCGTGCCCCTCCCCCGGGTGCATCACCGCGAGCGTCCGCTCCCCCTCCGCGACGACCTCCGCCCGCTGGTCCTTGGTCAGCCTGCCGAAGGGTTCGACGACGAGGGCGCTCTCCTCGAGCCGCCACAGACCGGCGAGGAATCCGTCGACGAGCAGGGTGCAGTACGCCTGGTTGCCCCGCCAGGTGCGCCCCTTGAGGTCGGCGGGCACGACACGGGAGCGATCGGCGTGGGAGAGCAGCAGGTTGTCGAACTCGGGCAGGAAGCGCGGCGGGGCGGGGACGTCGTCGTCCGGGCGGGAGGCGTCGGGAAGGTCGAAGAGTTCCACGCCGTTCTCGTCACGGAAGACCAGCAGCTCGGGGCGGAGCCTCTCGAAGGCCTCACGGAGCCGGGTCAGACCGGCCCACGTCTGCATGTCCTTGACCGAGGCGGGCCCGAAGGCGGCGAGGTAGCGCAGGACGGTCGCGTCGGGCGCCGGGGCCGGTTCGGCGGGACGGCCCAGCCAGTGCTCGGCGGTGGTGAGGGCGACCTGGCCGCTGCGCCCCCACAGGCCACGCGGGGTGACCTGCACGAGCGGCAGGGTGCAGCGGGCGGCGACGGAGAGGGCGAACGGGTCGGCGTCCGGCCACTCGGCGAGCAGGACCTCGCGCAGCTCCTTCATCGTGCGCGGCCCGGCCTCCACCAGTTCACGGCTGATCGCGGCGAGCCGGTCCAGGTCGACCCCGGTGAGCCCCTTGCGGAACCCGCCCAGCTCCCGGTCGCGGGCCGCCTGCACCAGGGGGCGCAGCGTGAGGGCGTCCTCGGCGGTGTGCGTGTGGATGGTGGAGCGCATGGTGACGATCCGGACGACGTCGCGCGCCTCCATCGCTCCCGACAGCTCCTCGGGCCCGAACCCGTCCAGCCGGGCGGCGAGCGCGTAGTACGGCGGCTTCACGTTCTGCGCCTGGAGGCCGAGGAGGTGTCCGACGGCGGCGGTCGCGGACAGCGGGGAACGGCGCAGCAGGAGCTGACGGTCGAGGGTCGCCCGGTTGAGGGCGCGGGCGCCGAGCAGGGGGGCCGTCGCGGTCGTCTTCGTCATACTCCGCACGGTAGTCCCGCTCGCGGACACCTTCTGTCCTCAACTCTGCCGCGATCTCGCCACCGCCGGATACTCCCAGGCCGTTTGCCCCGTATATCCTGCTCAGTGATCACACAGACGTACGGTCGATCCTGGAGGCAGCCGCGATGTCGGAGCGACGCGCCCGCTCAGCCTCGAAGAACGCGCGCCACCAGCGCGACCGGAAGGACCCGGGCGACCCGGCGGGGAACGCCGGGGAGCCGAGGACGCCGGGTGGCCCCAAGGGCGCGAAGGAGACGCGGAAGTCCGTCTGGCGCCGTGCCCTCGCCGCACCTTCCCCGGCGCCCACGCGGCCTGCGGCACCGGACGCCGGGCAGTCCGCGCCCGAGTCCTCCGAGGTCGCCAGCGTCGTACAGGCCGCGCTGTACCGCGACGGCGTACGGGTCTCGACGCCGGAGTCCCTCGCCGACACCTTCCGTGAGCTGCGGGAGCAGCCCGACGGCATGGCGTGGATCGGCCTGGCTCGTCCGACCGAGGCCGAACTCCTCTCGCTGGCTGCGGAGTTCGACCTGCATCCGCTGGCGGTCGAGGACGCGATGGAGGCGCACCAGCGGCCGAAGCTGGAGCGCTACGGCGAGACGCTCTTCGTCGTCCTGAGTGCCGCCCGCTATCTCGACGCGGTCGAGGAGGTCGACTTCGGCGAGCTGCACGTGTTCGTGGGGCCGGACTTCGTGATCACCGTCCGGCACGGCGCGGCGCCGGACCTCTCCGCGGTGCGCCGCCGTATGGAGGACAGCCCCGAACTGCTGCGCCTCGGACCGGAGGCCGTGCTCTACGCGATCCTCGACTCGGTCGTCGACGGCTATGTGCCGGTCGTCGCCGGAGTCCAGAACGACATCGACGAGATCGAGACCGAGGTGTTCCGCGGAGACCCCGCGGTGTCCCGCCGCATCTACGAACTCTCCCGCGAGATGGTCGAGTTCCAGCGTGCGACCCGTCCGCTCGTCGGCATGCTGCACGGTCTGATGGCCGGCTTCGCCAAGTACGGCACGGACGACGAACTCCAGCGCTACCTCCGTGACGTCGCCGACCACGTCACGCACACCAGCGAACGCGTCGACGGCTTCCGGCAGGCCCTCACGGACATCCTGACGGTCAACGCGACGCTGGTCACCCAGGAACAGAACGCGGAGATGCGGGCGTTGGCGGAGGCGGGCTTCGAGCAGAACGAGGAGATCAAGAAGATCTCGTCCTGGGCGGCCATCCTGTTCGCGCCCACGTTGGTCGGGACGATCTACGGCATGAACTTCACGCACATGCCGGAGCTGGGCTGGACGTTCGGATACCCCTTCGCCATCTTCCTGATGGCGGTGGTGTGCACCAGCCTGTACGTCATCTTCAAGCGGCGTGACTGGCTCTGAGCAGGCCCTGGGAGCTCGCCGCCGGCGTGGCGGCGGCACGTACCAAGAACGTCAACGGATGAGTGAGAGCACAGTGTTCGACTACGAGAAGGACGGCGCGGCCATCTACCGCCAGTCCTTTGCCACCATCCGCGCGGAGGCGGACCTCTCGGCCCTGCCCGCCGACGTCAGCCAGGTCGCGGTCCGGATGATCCACGCCTGCGGGATGGTCGACCTCGTCGAGGACCTGGGTCATACGCCCGGCGTGGTGGCACGGGCCCGCGAGGCGCTGCGCGCCGGCGCGCCCATCCTGTGCGATGTCTCCATGGTGGCCAGCGGCGTGACCCGCAAGCGGCTGCCCGCTGCCAACGAGGTGCTCTGCACACTCTCCGACCCGTCCGTCCCGGCCCTCGCCGCACGGTTGGGCACGACCCGCAGTGCCGCCGCCATGGAACTGTGGCGCGACCGCATGGAGGGTGCCGTGGTCGCCATCGGCAACGCCCCCACCGCGCTCTTCCGGCTTCTGGAGATGATCGAGGAGGGCGCGCCCCGTCCGGCCGCCGTCATCGGCGTCCCGGTCGGCTTCGTCGGTGCGGCCGAGTCGAAGGACGCCCTGGCCGCGCATCCGTCCGGCCTGGAGCACCTGGTCGTACGCGGCCGTCGCGGCGGCAGTGCCATCGCCGCCGCCGCGCTCAACGCGATCGCGAGCGAGGAGGAGTGAGCGGCGGGCCGTACGGCCTCGGACCCGGCCCGGCGACCCGTCGCTGACGACGGTCCGGAGGGTCCGGTCATCGCCGAGGCCGAGGTGAGCGCGTACGACAGCGCCCGGCACGGGAGGCGTTCAGTCGGTCTCCCGGAGAGTGCGCGGGCCGCACTCGTCCGTGAGCCATCGGAGCGCCTGTTCCGGCCCCGACACGACCCGCACGCCATCGGGTACCGGCGGCCTGCGCACCACGACCACGGGCAGCCCGGCTTCGCGGGCGGCGGTCAGTTTCGGCGCGGTGGCCGCTCCCCCGCTGTCCTTGGTCACGACGGCGTCGATCCGGTGGCGGCGCAGCAGCTCGCGCTCCCCGTCGAGCGTGAAGGGCCCGCGGTCGAGCAGCACTTCCATGCGGGACGGGTGCGGAGAGGCGGGCGCCTCCACGGACCGTACGAGGAACCACAGGTCGTCCAGGGCCGCGAACGCCGCCAGCCCCATGCGCCCGGTGGTCAGGAACATCCGCCGGCCGAGCGTGGGCAGTAGTTCCGCCGCTTCCTCCAGAGAGCCGGCCTCGTGCCAGGCGTCTCCCTCGACCGCGGTCCAGCCCGGGCGCCGCAGGGCCAGCAGGGGAACACGGGCATCGGTGGCGGCCTTCGCCGCGTTGAAGCTGATCGTTCCGGCGAAGGGATGGGTGGCGTCGACGAGCGCGTCCACCGCGTGCTCGCGCAGCCACGCCGTCAGCCCCTCGGCCCCGCCGAAGCCGCCCACGCGCACCGCGCCGGGCGGCAGCCGGGGCGCGGCCACCCGGCCGGCCAGGGAGTTCGTGACCCGCGGCCCGGGCGGGCTGTCGGCCGCGTCGGTCGCCAGGAGTCCGGCGAGCCGGCGGGCCTCGGTGGTTCCGCCCAGGATCAGTACGTGCACGAGCGTCCGGTTCCCTTCGTGGATTCAGAACCAGTGCAGGCAGTGCGGGGCGCGTTCCGTGCGGAAGAGCGCGTCCGCGAGGGCGGCGGCGCCGGGACGGCCGGCCCGGATGTGTCCCGCGCGTACGAGCGTACTGGGGGCGATGCCTCCCAGGTACAGCGAGCCGAGGTCGCGCACGTCCAGCGACAGGTCGGGCTGCCGGTCCGTGGGGACGCAGTCGGCTGCGCCGTCGCGGACGGTCAGCAGGTGGCGGCCGTGCTCGCCGAGGAACGGGTCGTCCACGTCGAGGACGAGCTCACCGTCCGTGGACCAGCCGCGTGAGGTCAGCGCGCGCGGGACGTCGAGGAGGCGTACCCACAGCCAGTCGGCGTGTTCGCCGGCCTCGGCGGCGCGGACGTCCGCGAGTTGCCAGCGCAGCGGGTGCTCGGGCGGGACATGCCGGAACACGACCTGTGAGACCAGGTCGTGGCCGAGGACGAACCGGGCCAGGGCCAGGAAGACCGCGTCATCCGTGGCGATGGTCTCGTCGACCGTCAAGGTGCCGGGCTCGCCGATCGAGTAGCTGGCGTATCCGTCCGCCGTGCCGTCGGCGTCCCGGTGCACGGCGACGTAGCGCGGTGCCGACGAGACCGGCGACTGCCCCGCTCCCAGGGCCCACCAGCGGTGCGGCCGGGACAGTGCGCCGGGCTGGGCGCGGCGGTACCGGTCGTAGACCTCTTCGAGGATCTCGCCGCACTCGGCACGCCGCAGCACCTCGACCGTTCCGCCGTCCGCGCCGGTCGCGGGTGCGCCCCCTGTCGTACGGGCCCGGGGAACCGCGAGGGCGGCTCGGTGGCGCGGCACCGTCAGCCGGGTGGTGAAGGTCGCCGGTCCATAACCGAACCTGCCGTAGATCGGAGCCTCGGAGGCGAGCAGCACCGAGAGGAACTCGCCCCGGGCGCGCACCTCGGAGAGCTGCCGCCGCATCATCCCGGTGAGCACTCCGCGCCGGCGGTGCGAGGGCAGGACGCCGACCGCGCTCACTCCGGCGACCGGGGCGAGGGTCCGGCCGGGCAGGGTGAGTTCGAAGGAGTAGGCGGCCGCGGTGCCCACGGGCCGGCCGTCCGCGGACAGGGCGAGCAGTCCGCGGTCCATTTCGAGTGCCGACCACCAGCGTCCGCCACCCGCGATCGGGGTTTCGGGAAAGTGCCCGAATGCCGTGTGGACCGTGTCGACGAAGACGTCCAGGTCCTCATCGGTGGTGGGTCGGATCTCCATCGCTGTCGCTTCCTTCTCGAAGTGGCCGCACAATGCGTCAGGTTGGTGGTTCACGAGGACGGCGCTTCGTCCGGCCCGCGCGGGGTGCCGATGGCCACCGCGCCGCGGAAGCCCTCCGGCGCGATGGCCGACATCGTGTCGAGCGACGTGTCGGGGACCGGCAGGAGGTGGGCGTCCACCCAGGTGTCCCCCGTCGTCGCGTTGGCCCAGGGATCGTCGATCACGACGGCGCCGGGGACGACGCCGTGGCAGAGCACCCAGTGCGGCACGTCGAATCCCTGCATCCCGGCGAGGGAGAGCAGGAGCAGTACGTGCTCGCGTCGGCCGATCGCGTCGCGGATCGCGGTCAGGGAGAGGCGGCCCGGGTCTATGGGGACACCGGTGCGTTCCGCGTCGGTCCGGGAGGCGCGCTGGAGCAGGGCCCGCCACTCCCGGTCGTTCTCCGGGTAGTGGTCGAGCAACACCGGCCGGTCCGTGTCCAGGTGGACCGTGACCGGGGACGAGGGCCAGGCCCGGCGCACGGCGACGCCCAGTCCGACGGGCTCGCACGCGAGGAAGTTGGTGGCGTCGCGCCACAGCGTCAGCTCCGCCTGCCGGTCGAGTGCCTCGAACGCCAGCGCCCCGGCGTGCGCCTGCGCGACCAGAGCGGTGACGGCACCGCAGGTGAAGTGCGTCGTCTGCCCGTAGTACGGCGGTGCGGTCGTCGTGCCGTCGCGCAGCCAGCGGACGTAGCCGGAAGCCGGTCCGGCCGAGTGCTGCGACGGGGTGAGCGGAGGACTCAGGGCGGCGAAGCCGGCGGCCTCGGCGTCCTCGGGACGCGCCGTCCACCCTTCCCACTTGACCTGGGTGAGTTCTCGGCGGCCCGCGTGGGCGACGACGGCTCCTGCGGCTGCCCGCACGTCGCCGACGGCGTCGACGATCTTCAGGTAGGCGGTGTCCGGACGTGCCGTCACGAGCGCCGCGGCGGCCCAGCCCTCGCCGTCGGCTTCGGGAACGGCCACGAGGTGAGGGGCGTGGGCTGAGCGGTCGACCGCTCGCCAGCGCTCCGCCACCTCGTCGCCGACGAGCCGTGCCAGTCGAGCCGGCGGGGCGTCGGGCTCGTAGGGGACGACGATGCTCGTCGCGGGCCGCACGGACTCGGCGAGCCGTGCGTGCGTTTCCTGACGGGACGGCATTCCGGTGCTCCTGGCGGGGCGGAGGGGACGGGGGAAAGGCAGAAGGGGAAAGGGGGAAGCGGCGAAGGTGAGGGGAAAGGAGGAGCGCCGGAGCCCTGGCCTGTGGGCGCGGGCCCCGTCCCTTCCCGTGTCAGGCGCGGGACTTCCGGAGCATCCACACGAAGTACGGTGCGCCGACCAGCGCGATCATGAGGCCCGCCGGCACCTGGGCGGGGGCGACGACCGTGCGGCCGAGGGCGTCCGCCACGCACACCAGCACTCCGCCGAGCAGCATCGCGACCGGGATCGCGCGGCCGTGCCGGGCACCCACCAGGGAACGGGCGAGGTGCGGGGCGACGAGCCCCACGAAGCCGACGACGCCGACGGCGATCACGCTGAGCGCCGCGAGCACCGCGGCGATCGCCAGGGCGGTGAACCGGGTGCGTTCCACCCTGACCCCGACGATGCGCGGGGTGTCCTCGTCGACGGCGAGCAGGTCGAGCCGGCCGCGCAGGGACAGCAGTACGGGAAGGGCGAGAGCGAGGGCCACCGCGACCGGGACGACGTCCGGGAACGTGCGGCCGTAGGTCGTGCCGGAGAGCCAGGTGAAGATGCGGGGCGTGTTGTACGGATCGGCGCGCAGCAGGAGGAAGGTGGTGACGGCGCTGAGGCCGTACCCCATGCCGATGCCGATCAGGACGAACCGGTCGGGCAGGAAGCCGCCGCGCCAGGACAGCAGGGCGATCACCGCGAACGTGGCCAGCGCCGCCGTGACCGCCACCGCGATGAGTACCGGCCGGCCACCGGGCAGGCCCGAGGTGGCGACGCTCGCCGCGCCGAGGCCGGCGCCCGCCGTGATGCCGAGCACCCCGGGCTCCGCGAGCGGGTTGCGCACCGAGCTCTGTACGACGCATCCGGCCAGTCCGAGCGCCGCGCCGGCGAGGATCGCGGCGGTCACACGCGGGACCCGGTCGTCGAGCGCCTGGCCTATCAGGTCCGGGGCGGCGCCCTGGAGCCACAGCACGATGTCCCCGGTCCGCAGCCAGAGGCTTCCCGCCAGGACCGCCATGAGAGCCGCTC
This sequence comes from Streptomyces sp. NPDC005302, assembly GCF_040607345.1. NCBI lineage: Bacteria > Bacillati > Actinomycetota > Actinomycetes > Kitasatosporales > Streptomycetaceae > Streptomyces > Streptomyces sp. NPDC005302. Next base: position 294,256 of record NZ_JBEXGN010000003.1, on the reverse strand, counting down.
CGAGCAGGAGCGCCACCGCGCCGGACGTGACGAGGAGGAAGGCGCGGCGTGAGCGGGCGGCGACCCGCGCGCGCGGTGGTTGCCGGACCCCGCCCGTGTCACGCAGCCGCAGCGCGAGGACCACGATCACGACGGAGCCGAGCAGCGCGGTCGGCACGCCGGTGGGGATGGAGGCGGCCCCGTCCGCCCCCTGCACCGCGCGCAGGGAGGCGTCCGCGAGCAGCACGAGCAGCGCGCCGAGCAGCCCGGCGGCGGGGATCAGGAACAGGTGCCGGCGCAGCGCGCGGACCCGTCCCGCGATCAGGCGGGCCATGACGGGCGCCCCGAGACCGACGAAGCCGATCGGGCCGGCGAGGGTCACCGCCGTGCTGGTCAGCAGGACCGCGCAGAGCACGGCGGTCACGCGGGTGGTGCGGATCGGCACGCCGAGGGTGGACGCGGCATCGTCGCCGAGGTTCATCACGTCGAGGCGCCGGGAGAGTGCCAGGGCGACGCACAGCATCACGACGACGAGCGGGGCGGCACGTACCGACGCGTCGATGTTCAGCTGTGCCAGCGAGCCGCTGCCCCAGGCGAAGAGACCGGTCGTGTTCTGGTCGAACAGGATGAGGAGCATCCCGGTCGCCGCGTCCAGGGCCATCCCCGTCGCCGATCCGGCGAGGATGAGGCGGGTTCCCGCGGTGCCCGCGGCACGGCCCGCGAGGAGCAGTACGAGTGCCGCCGCGACGAGGCCGCCCGCGAAGGCGACGGCTCCCGACGCCCACAGCGGGACGGTGAGGCCGAAGGCGGCGACGATCGTGAGGGTGAAGTAGGCCCCGGACGTGACCGCGAGGGTGTCCGGCGAGGCGAGCGAGTTGTGGGTGACGGACTGGAGCAGCGTGCCGGCGCAGCCGAGGGCGAAGCCCACCGCGACACCCGCGAACAGGCGCGGCAGGCGCGAGCCGGTGAGGATCTCGCCGACGGGCGCCCCGCCGGTGTTCTCGTGCTCCCCGGCGAGATGGCGCACCAGGTCGCCGAAGCCGACGCCCGACGTCCCCTGCGTCAGGTGCCACAGGCCGACGAGGACGGTCGCGACGAGGAGGAGCGCCAGGACGGCCGCCCCGGCGGGACCGCTGCCGCGTCCGGCGCCCGGCAGCGGCCCCGCTTCAGGTGCCGCTGTGTGTACGGCGCTCACTTCTTGTCGAGTACGTCGACGTACGCGTCGATCGCCTGCGCGCAAGAGCGCGGACCACCGGCGCCCCAGACCCGCGCCGGGAAGGCGTGGGCGCGGCCTTCCTTCACGGCCGGGAGCTTCTTCCAGATCGGGTTCTTGGCCAGCGCCGCGACGTAGCCGCCGGCGCCGTCGTCGTTCGCGTAGAAGAGGTTGGCGTCGCCCACCGCGGTGAGTCCCTCGACGTCGGTCTGGGCGAGGCCGTAGGCGGCGTCCACTCCCCCGTCACCGTGCTTCTTGTTGACGTCGTTGGTCCACGCCGGGGTCATGCCGAGTTCCTTGCCTATCTCGGTGAACAGGGCGCCGTCCGCGTACGGACGGACGGTCAGGTTGCCCCCCTCGAGCCAGCCGTCGAAGAACAGGAAGTCCTTCGTCGGCAGGTCGGCGTCGGTGACCTGCTGCTTGGCCGTCGCGAGGTGCTGGTCGAACTCCTTGAGCACCTGGTCGGCCCGTTCCGTGCGTCCCGTCGCCTCGCCGATCATGCTGAACACCTTGCGCATGTTCCCGATCGGGTCCTTCGGGTCGGCCCCGCGCGTGGCCATCACGGGGACGCCTCTCTTCTCCAGCTTCTTGATCATCTCGTCCTTGGCGTCGAAGGCCTCCACGACGATGAGATCGGGCTTGGCCGCGTAGAGGGTGTCGAGGTCGGGCTCCTCGCGGGTACCGATGTCCGTCACGCCACTGGGCAGCTTCTCCGCGCTGGTCCAGGTGCGGTACCCCTTGGCGTCGGAGACGGCGGTGGGGGTGACGCACAGCGTCAGCGCGTCCTCGACCTGCTGCCATTCGAGGACCGCGATCCGCTCGGCGGGCTTGTCGAGCTTCACCTGCCGGCCGACGCCGTCCGTGAACGAGACGGGCTTCGTCGAGGGGGTCGCGGTGTCCCGGGCGCAGTCCTTCGACGCGGGGGACGCGCCGGCGCTGCCGCCGGCCGTTGCCTTGTCGACGTCGGTCGTTCCGCAGGCCGTTGCGGCGAGCAGAACGAGCCCGGCCGAGGCCGACACCGCCAGGAGACGGGCACGGTTCATGAGGGTTCCTCTTTCACGGGTGATGTGGGGCCCCAGTGATGTGGGGGCCGCACGAGACGATGCGTGGGCGTTTTCGGGCAGCCCGTCACCGACGGAGCGGCAGACGCCGCACTCCGGGTGACGCGCCGCCGCGTTCAGGAGAGATGACGTCCGAGGGGATCGATGCGGAGCCGCCCCGTTCGAGGATCGACGGCCACCTCGACACGGATGTCGTAGACCTCGCCGATGTTCTCCGCGGTGAGGACATCGGCCGGCGCTCCGGCCGCGTACACCCGGCCGGAACGCATGAGGACGAGCGTGTCCGCGACACGGGACGCCTGGTCGAGGTCGTGCAGCACGATCCCGACCGCGATGCCGTGTTCCTCGACGAGGTCCCGTACCAGGTCGAGCGTCTCGAACTGGTAGCGCAGGTCGAGGTGATTGGTCGGCTCGTCCAGCAGCACGACGCCGGTGTCCTGGGCCAGACAGGCCGCGAGCCAGACACGCTGCATCTCCCCGCCGGAGAGTTCTCCGACCTGGCGCCCGGCCATGTCACGTACTCCGGTGACCCCCATGGCGTGGTCGACGGCGGTCCGGTCCCCGGCGGTCGGACCGGCGAAGCCACGCCGGTACGGATGGCGGCCGAACGCGACGACCTCCGCGACCGTCAGTCCTTGCGGAGCGGGCCTCGACTGGGAGAACAGGGTGACCTCGCGTGCGAACCGACGCGAGCTGAGCAGGGCCGCGTCCCGTTCGGGCTCTCCGTCGGGGGCGCCGAGCGTCACCCGCCCGCCGTCCACCCGGTGCAGTCGGGAGAGCGCGCGCAGCAGCGTGGACTTTCCGCTGCCGTTCGGCCCCACCAGGGCGGTCGCACGGCCGGGTTCCAGGGCGACCGAGACGCCGTGGACGACGGGCCTGCCGCTGTAGCGGAGTACCAGGTCGTGCCCGATGAGCGCGGCCACCGGGACCGCGGCGGCAGGGGCGACAGAGGCGGCCACGGTGTTTCCTGCGGACCGGAAGGGGCTGGTGAACATGAACATGTCCGGACGTTCGGAGGGGCGAGGACTGCGGCAACCTCCGTCCGGTTCGACCGGCCGGACCGCGCACTCACCCACGCACGGACAGCACCGTGCACGGCGAGCAACAACTAAGGGTTACCTAACTCGGTGAAGGCTATATTCCGCTCGCCGCGTCGACAATCAGGAGTTCTGGCCACTCGATACGGAATTCCGGACATCCCCTGACGAGCCGGCAGCCGCCGCGCCGAAGAACGCACCCGGCGTGGTTCCCATGACCCGCCGGAAGGCGACGATGAAGGAACTGGGCTGCGCGTAGCCGAGCACCTCGGAAACCGTCGTCACGTCGAAGCCGTCGGCGAGGAGCATCAGCGCCCGGTGCACCCGCAGCAACTGGCGCCATTGCGCGAAGGAGAGACCCGTCGTCTGGCGGAAGGCGCGTGTGATGGTGCGGTCGCTGGTCCCGAGCCGACGTGCCCACTCCTCCAGCGAGCGGCAGTCGGAGGGATCGTCCAGCAGGGCTTCGGCGATGGCGTCGATCCGCGGATCGCCGGGCACCTGCAACGCGAACTGACGCTCCGAGGGCTGGATCACATCGAAGACGACCGACTCGGCCCGCGCCCTGGCCCCCGCGTCGAGGTGCGCGGACGACAGATGGGTCAGCAGCGATTCCAACAACGGCGTCATCGCGATCGCCATGGGTTCCGTGAAGGCGAACGGCGTGCGGTCTGGGGCGAAGAAGGCGTCGAAGAACTCCGCGCCCTCCGTCGCCCGACCCGCGTGGACCTCTCCGGCGGGCATCCACAGCCCGTGCCCCTCGACCACGGTGAAGAGGCGGTCCCCCACCCGGGACGTCAGCGTTCCCCCGCGCACCCAGACGAGTTCGTGCAGGGGATGCGCGTGCGGAGACCACTCCGTCGGGGCCGGAACGATCCGGAATCCCGCCTGGATGACACCTGCCCCTGTCGGCTCCGGGAGCGGCTCGGCCCGCCGCACGACGGTGCCCGCCTCGCTCCGCCGCATCCCGGGGATCGCCGCACCACGGGACGCTCGAACCATGACAGGGAGTCTATCGGCCCTGGTCCGCACCGGTTCCTGGGCGGGGCGAGGTCGTCCCGCGGCACCCCGGCCCGCGCCACACACCGCGTCACCGCGTCACCGCATCACCGCATCACCGCGTCACCCGGCTGTCGAAGCATTCCTTCGTGTCGCTCGCCGCCGGCAGGAAGCAGGCCCTGACGACCGCGCCGGGGAGCGTCGCCGTCATCGGCGTGTAGACGAAGGAATCGGTGTCGACGTCGTCCTTGATCTTGGCACGGCGGACCGGGCTTCCCGCGCCGTCCGCGCTCATCTCGATCCGGTCGCCGACGCGGGCACCCCAGGTCCGCGCCCAGCTCGCCCCGCACCAACGGTTGTACCGCACCTCCATCCAGGCGCCGGTGGACATGCGACGCCGGACCAGCGTCTCGGGCTGCGCGCCGCACTTCGTGACCATGGGGCTCTGGCCCTCGCAGGCGGCTCCGCGGCAGTTCGGGTGCGTCGAGGACGAGGCCGCCGACGAGGGCGGCGGGGCGGAGCGCCGCGCATCGCCGTGGTCGCGGGTCAGCACGAGGAGCGCCACCGTCACTCCTCCGACGGCCAGGGCGCACACCGTCGCCAGGACGGCCATCAGGGTCACCGTCCGACGGCGGGACGGCGAGGGCGTCCGCCGCGTGGAGAACCGGTCTGCCGACGACGCCACGTCAGCGGACTCCGCCCTCGGCGGCTCGGCTATCGGCCGCGTCGCGGTCTCCGGCTCCGGTGCCGCCTCCGGCCGTGCTGCCGTCCCCGGCTTCGGTGGCGCCTCCGGTTGTGGTGCCGCCGCCCGCGGTGCCTCCTTGGCCCGGCCGCTCCATCCGGACTCGGTGATCTCCCAGAGCGCGACCGCCCGCCCCTCCGGTTCACCGGCCAGCCGGCACAGTTCCCGGACCGCCTGCCGCGGCGGCAGTGTCCTGCCGTTGAGGTAGCGCTCCCAGGACGACCTGCTGTACGCGGTCTTCGCCGCGAGGCCGGACAGGCTCAGGCCGGTGCGTTCCCGCAACGCCCTCAATTCGGCCGCGAGTCGGGCGTGTTCGGGCGTCGGGGTCATCCCCGGAGGGCCTTCCAGGTGTGCGGCCCGGCGATGCCGTCCACGTCGAGGTGTGCCTGCCTCTGGAAGCGTTCGACCGCGCCCATCGTGAGCGGGCCGAACATCCCGTCGATGCCGCCCGGGGAGATCCCCGCCCTGCGGAGCAGGCACTGCACCTCGGCCACCTGCGGTCCGGAGTCCCCGTACGCCACCGTGGCGTTGGTGGCCCGGCTGTTGCCCGCGTACCAGTGTCCGCCGATCCGCTCCAGATGACAGCGGTACGCGGCCTTCGTGGCGGCGGGTGACCCCGCGGCGGTGGACGCGGCATGCCCGGCGGGCGCCGGTGCGCCGCCCTTCTCGTCGCCCGCGAACCGTACGGCCACGAACACCGCCGCCGACGCGGCGAGCACCAGGGCCACGCAGCCCGAGACGAGGGCGACGCTCAGCGCCCGTCGGGATATTCGGGGTCCCTCGGCGGCGTGCGTCGCCATCATCACCGGCTCCGGCTCCGCGTCCGGCGCGACCGCCGGCGGGCCCGCCGGGACCGGTTCGGCCGCGTCCGACGGGGCAGGCTCCATCTCCACCGGTTCCGCCACGGCCTGTTCCCGCGTGCTCGGGTCCGTCACGCCCTGTTCCGGCGCGCCCTGTTCCGGCGCGCCCGCCGACTTGTCCCGCCACGCCTCGACGGCGACTTCGTGCAGCGCGAGCAGCCGGACGGGGTCGTCACCGCAGATCCGGGCCAGGGCCTCCACCGCGTCGGGCGGCGGCACCGACCGGCCGCTCAGATACCGCTCCCACGACTTCGCGCTGTACCCCGTCCGGGCCGCCAACTGCCGCATGGTGAGACCGTTGTGATCCTTCAGCCGGCGTAAGCGCACCAGTAACTGCCGGACGCGCGGGTCGAGTTCCGCAGGCAGCGCTTTCCAACGCGACATGTTCCCCCACCAGGCGTTCATGATCAGTGGCCATGGTCAGTGCCCCCTGTGCCGTCGCATTGTGCATCAGCGGACACCCGGCCGCACGGCAACGTGGTTGCTGCACCCAAGTGTTGTCGCGCCACCGCCGCCACCACCGTCCCACCGTGCGGTCTCCCGGGACGACTTCCCCGCAGGTCAGCATGCGGGACGTCCCGTCGGGACCTCACTTGCGGCGCGACGCTGGTGCCCCTCGCCCCCCACGTCGCACTCTCGTCTCGCCACCTGCACCACAGCCGTGGAAGGTGCGCCCGACGACCCGAGAGGGAAACGACGTATGCGATCGAAAGTCTTGGCCAGGACCCTGGTGGGCACCGCCGCAGTGATCGGACTCGCCGCCGGCGGCCTCGCGACCGCCGGACCCGGATTCGCCGCGCCCGCACAGGCCCCGCGGACCCAGTCCGTCTCCGTTCTCGCGACGAACAACCTGGGTCTGAGCACCACGCAGGCCAAGTACGTCCAGTGCTTCATGCGCGACGCTCCGGCGAGCTACACGGGCAGCATCGACGGTCAGCTGGGCACCAACAGCTGGAAGGCGATGCAGCGCCACCTCCGGGCGTACTGGAGCTACACCGACAGCATCGACGGCGACCCCGGCCCGAACACCATCAAGGCGCTCCAGCGCATGCTCAAGTTCGGCTGGAACTACAACGACGCCATCGACGGCGACCCCGGCGCGGACACCAAGGCCGCGTTCAAGCGGTTCGCCAACGACTTCGCGTCCCTCTACCCGTGCTGAACGGTCCGGCCGCCAGGTGAACCCACCCCGCGGCCCGCTTTCCCTCTCCGGGAAGGCGGGCCGCGGTACGGCGGTCGGGCGCAGGCCCCGTGAACGTCGCGGCGAGGCCGCAAAGGGCTCGCTGAAGCAGGCCCACCCATCATCGAAGGAGATGTCCCACAGCATGGGAAGACTTGCGATCCACGCTCCCGCCGACAGCGAGAGCCTCCGCCGGCGGGGTCCCGTCCGCGGCGGCCCGGGGTGGCGGGTCCGGACCGGGACCTTCGCCGCCACCGCGGCGATGCTCTCGGCCGGCGTCCTGTTCGGTGCCGGTCCCGCGGTGGCCGCACCGGCGGCGATCAAGCTGACCTCGTCGTCCTGCCCCACCGACATCGTGCAGGGACAGACGAGCGGCTGTGTCACGGAGCTGCAGACGCTGCTCAACGCGCACGGTGCCGGTCTGCAGGTGGACGGTGAGTTCGGGGCGAACACCTACTACGCGGTGCGTGAGTACCAGGCCGCCACGGCGATCGCCGTGGACGGGCGGGTGGGCCCCCAGACGAAGAGCAAGTTGTACGCGACCGGGGGGTCGGCACCGGCGCCGGTCAACCTCATGTCCTCCTCGTGCCCGGCGAACGTCGTCAAGGGCAACAAGGGCGGATGCGTCAGCGAACTGCAGCGGCTGCTCCGGCACCACGGCTACTCGGTCGAGGTGGACGGGGACTTCGGGGCGGGGACAGAGACCGCGGTCCGCAGCTTCCAGTCCGCCCACGGTCTGTCGGTCGACGGCCAGGTCGGCACGAACACCAAGCGGGAGCTGTACGACACCGACGAGTCGCCGTCGACGGGCCTGGACCTGAGGTCGGCGTCCTGCCCGGCGAACATCGTGGAGGGGCAGAGCGGCGGTTGTGTGTCGACGCTCCAGGCCCTGCTGAACGGCAAGGGCCAACACCTGGACGTGGACGGCGGGTTCGGACCGCTGACGCTGGCGGCCGTGAAGTCCTTCCAGTCCGCGAGCGGTCTGTCGGCCGACGGTGAGGTGGGCGCGAACACCAAGGCCGCCCTGTACTCGAACATCGGCGGTGGTGGCGGCAACGGAGCGCCGGCGCCGGTCAATCTGAACTCCGGTTCGTGCCCGAGCGAGATCGTGAAGGGCCAGAAGAGCGGCTGCGTCACCGAGTTGCAGAGTCTGCTCAACCACCACGGTGCCGACCTCGCCGTCGACGGCGACTTCGGATCGCTGACCGACAGCGCCGTGCGGGACTTCCAGGCCGAGAAGGGCCTGTCGGTCGACGGTCACGTGGGCTCGAACACCAAGGCGGCCCTGTACGGCGCGGTCACCCCGCCGTCGTCGCCCCCGCCCGGCGGCGGCTACAGCAAGATCCTCAGCGTGGCCGCGGCCGAGGAGGGCACGGTCGAAGGCAGCGCCCGGGCGAACAGCTACGGGTCGGCCGTGGGCCTGTCGCTGTCCACCGACGACTACGCCTGGTGCGCCACGTTCGTGAGCTGGGTCGGCAAGCAGACGGGAGCGACGACCTACCGCAACACGTACGTGTCCGGCTGGGTCAAGCAGGCGCGGGCAGGCAACTACCACCTGTCGGTGACGTCCAGCCCGCAGCCGGGCGACATCGTGGCCTACGACTGGAACGGCGGCAACGACTTCACCGGCGGCCACGAGCACATAGGCATCGTGCGGACGGTGTCCGGCTCCAGCTTCACCGCCGTCGAGGGCAACACCGGCAATCCCAACGGCGGCAGCGACGGCGTCTACGTCAAGAGCCGCAGCACGAACAGCAATTACGACGTGCTCTTCATCCGGGTGCGCTGACCGGACGCCCCACCGGCCGAACTGCCCCACGCGAACGGGGGATCGGGGGAACGGGGGGGGCAGGACCACGGGGGAAGGCAGGGGCCGGCGGTTCCACACCGCCGGCCCCGTACGCCTGCGGTCAGGCGTGCGCCTCGATCGTCACCTTGACGTGTTTCATCAGGGGCTGGTCGCTCTGGAGGCTGTAGTCGCCGATCGCGCAGAGGACGTTCATCTCCGGCATGTAGCCGGCCGCGCAGCCGCGGGGGATGTCGTAGGGGATGGCCAGGTAGCCGTCGAGGCGCCGGTGGGTGCCGTCCTTGGCGGTGGCGACGATGTCGACCGGGTCGAACTCGGAGATGCCGCGTTCGCGCATGTCGTCCTCGTTCATGAAGACGAGCGTGCGCAGGTTCTTGACGCCCCGGTAGCGGTCGTTGTCCGAGTAGATCGTCGTGTTCCACTGGTCGTGGGAGCGCATCGTGCCGAGCGCGAGCGTGCCGGGCGCGGGGACCACGTCGGGCAGTGGCGCGGTGGAGAACTCGGCCTGACCGCTCGGGGTGAGGAAGACCAGTTCGCGGGCGGGCTGTTTGATGCGGAAGCCGAGCGGCAGGCGGACGCGGCGGTTGCAGTCCTCGAAACCGTCGAGGGTCTGCGCCATCGTGTCGCGGATGCGGTCGTAGTCCTCGATGTACCACTCCCAGGGAGTGGCGCTGTCCGGGAGGGCGGCGCGGGCCATGCCGGCGATGATGGCGGGCTCCGACAGCAGGTGCTTCGAGGCGGGCCGCTTCATGCCGATGGACAGGTGGACCATGCTCATCGAGTCCTCGACGGAGGTGCTCTGGATGCCGCCGCGCTGGTGGTCCTTCTCGGTCCGGCCGAGACACGGCAGGATGAGCGCCCGCCGGCCGTGCACGAGGTGGCTGCGGTTGAGCTTGGTGCTCACCTGGACCGTCAGGTCGCAGTTGCGCAGCGCCGCGTAGGTGTACGGGGTGTCCGGCGCGGCGAGGGCGAAGTTGCCGCCCATGCCGACGAACACCTTCACGTCCCCGCGCCGCATGGCCTGGATCGTCGCGACGGTGTCCATGCCGTGCTCACGCGGCGGGTCGATCCCGCAGACCTCGCCGAGCCGGTCCAGGAACTCCGCACCGGGCCGGTGGTCGATGCCGCACGTCCGGTTGCCCTGGACGTTGCTGTGGCCGCGCACCGGTGACGGGCCGGCGCCCTCGCGGCCCAGATTGCCGCGCAGCAGAAGGAGGTTGACGATCTCCCGTACGGTGTCGACGCCGTGTTCGTGCTGGCTGACGCCGAGGCACCAGCTCATGATGCTGCGGTCCGCCTCGCGGTACACCTTCGCGGCGGCGAGGATGCCGTCGCGGTCGATCCCGGACTGGCGCTCGATCTCGTCCCAGGACGTGGCCTCGCACACCGCGCGGTAGTCGTCGAAGTAGGCCGTGTGCCGGTCGATGAACTCCTGGTCCAGAGCCTTCCGGTCGGTCTTGGCCTGCTCCAGGATCGCCTTGGACATGCCGCGCAGGAGCGCCATGTCACCGCCGATGCGGACCTGGAGGTTCAGGGTGCTGGTCCGCGTCGACTTGAAGAGGGCCATGTCCGTGAAGTCGTGCGGAACGATGGTGCGGGTCGCCGCGGCCTCGACGAGCGGGTTGATGTGCACGATCTGGGCGCCGCGGTCGTAGGCCTCGGCGAGGGCGGTGAGCATCCTGGGCGCGTTCGAGGCGGCGTTGACACCCATGATGAACAGGGCGTCGGTGGTCTCCCAGTCCTTGAGGTCCGCGGTGCCCTTGCCGGTGCCGAGGGACGCCGTGAGGGCACGGCCGCTCGCCTCGTGGCACATGTTCGAGCAGTCGGGCAGGTTGTTCGTGCCCAGCTCCCGGGCCATCAACTGGTAGAGGAACGTGGCCTCGTTGCCGAGGCGGCCCGAGGTGTAGAAGGAGGCCTGGTTCGGGTCGTCCAGCTCCCGCAGGGTCCGGCCGACCAGTTCGAAGGCGTCGCGCCAGCTGATCGGGACGTAGTGGTCCGACTCGGGGTCGTAGACCATCGGCCCGGTGAGCCGGCCCTGGTCCTCCAGGTCGAAGTCGCTCCACTCGAAGAGTTCGCTCACCGAGTGCGCGGCGAAGAACTCGGCGCCCACGCGCTTGCCGGTCATCTCCCACGTGACGTGCTTGATGCCGTTCTCGCAGATGTCCAGGTGCAGGCCCTTGGTGTCGTCGGGCCAGGCGCATCCCGGACAGTCGAAGCCCGTTCTCTCGTGGTTCATGCGCATGATCGCGCGGGGACCGTCCACGAGGGCCTTCTCGTCCACCAGAACGCGGGTGACGCTCTTGGCCGCACCCCAGCCGGCCGCCGGGTGATGGTACGGACGGAACTCCGGTTCACCCCGTGGGGTGGGCCCCACGTTGGGCTCCACACCGTCGTGGCCGTTCCGGGATGCGTTCAAGAGTCTCACCGCGCCTAGGACTGGGGTCGTTTCCCGTGGTTGGCCGCGTGCTTGCGTCTGCTCTTCTTCTTGCGGCGTCGCTTCGACGACATACCGAACCTCCCTCACTCGCGGGACACCGCGAGGTGTCCTGATGGCCGGGGAACAGCGCGTTCCACGATTCCATACATCACATATCGTCGCGATTCGACCTACGATCGATGTGTTTGCGACTCTCCGCACGTGAACGTGCCCGACGGTTCCCTATCCCGAGGAGCAGGCATGTCCAGCGAACCAGCGCCGATCAGCGAGACCGCCCGGCAGGCCCTCGAACAGGAACTCGCCGATCTCCACACCGAGCGCGACACCGTGGCCGCGACCCTGCGGGGTTCCGACGCCGAGGTGGGCGACCGGGCCGACGAGGCGGACGAGTTGCAGCGCGCCGACGACCAGCGGCGGCTGGACGACCGCATCCGGGACATCACGACGCGGCTGCGTCAGGCGGACGTGGCGGGGCCTCCCCCCACCGGTCTGGTCGGTGTCGGCAGCACGGTCACCGTCCGGTTCGGCGACGGCGGCGAGGAGACCGTGCAGATCGGCGAGACCGCCGTGGCACAGGACCGGACGCTGGTCACCGCCGACAGCCCCCTCGGCCGCGCACTGCTCGGCCGCCGCCCCGGGGACACCGTGACCTTCGACGCCCCCGACGGCGAGGACAGCGCGGAGGTCGTCTCGCTCGGCGACGGGCCCGGGCCCGGCAGCGACGGCTGACCGCGGTACGGCACACCCGACGGAACGGCCGGACAGCGCGGCCACCGAGCCGGAACAACGGGGCGGCCGGCCGGGGGACCACGCTCACGTGGTCCCCCGGCCGGCCGTCGTCGTTCGTTCAGCGCTCGTAGTGCGACGGCGGGAAGGGATCCCGCTCCCGCCGGGTGGCCCTGCCGGAGGGCATCTCACCGGTACCGACCTCGCGGTCGATCTCCTCGCGCTCCTGCCGGTACTCGGCCTCCGGGTCCTCCGTGGGCCCGCCCGGCAGACCGGCCTCGCGCCGGTCGCGTTCCGTACGCGCCTGGAGCTCGTCCTCGTCGACCCGCCGGGGCATGCCCCTGCTGTGGCCGTGCTCCGGATCGCCTTCGACAGCTCGGTTGGACTTGTGGTGCGTCATGCGCAGCCTCCTCAAATGGACTGCCCGGGACGGACGTCAGCCCGCCGGGGCACGCCTTTCGGTGTCAGGAGTCCTCCGTCCCGTCGTTCGTCGCGCCCTCCCGCTCGTCCGCGGCCCCGCCGCTCCCCCGGTCCTCCTCCGCCGGGCCGTCGCCCTTGCGCACGGTGCAGTGGACCGTGTCGTCCCGGACGTCGGCGACGATCGTGTCGCCGCGTTCGGCCTCGCCACTGAGCAGCAGCTCCGCGATGCGGTTGTCGAGTTCTGTCTGGATGGTCCGCCGCAACGGGCGTGCGCCGAACTCGGGCTGGTGGCCGTGGGCGACGAGCAGCTTCTTGGCCGCGTCCGTCACCTCCAGCTTCAGGCCCTGCGCGTGCACCCGGCGTTCGCTCTGGCCGAGCAGGTGGTCGACGATCTCGCCGAGGTCGTTCTCACTGAGCCCGTGGAAGATGATGATGTCGTCGATGCGGTTGAGGAACTCCGGCAGGAACCGGGTCCGCAACTCGTCCATCAGCACGTCCTTCAGCTCGGACACGTCCCCCTTGTGGTCGAGGATGAGGTGCGCGCCGATGTTGGACGTCATGATCACGACGCAGTGCCGGAAGTCGACGGTGCGGCCCTGGCCGTCCGTGAGCCGTCCGTCGTCGAGGATCTGGAGCAGCGTGTTGAAGATGTCGGGGTGTGCCTTCTCCACCTCGTCGAAGAGCACCACGCTGTACGGCTGCCGGCGGACCTTCTCGGTGAGCTGGCCGGCCTCGTCGTAGCCCACGTATCCGGGAGGCGCGCCGACCAGGCGGGCCACCGTGTGCTTCTCCTGGAACTCGCTCATGTCGAAGCGGGTCATGCGGTTCTCGTCGCCGAAGAGCAGTTCCGCGAGGGTCTTGGCCAGTTCCGTCTTGCCGACGCCGGTCGGGCCGAGGAAGAGGAAGGAGCCGACGGGGCGGTTGGGGTCGCCCATGCCGGCCCGGTTGCGGCGAACCGCCTGCGACACGGCGGTGACCGCCTCGTCCTGGCCGACGATGCGGGAGTGCATCTCCTCCTCCAGCTTGAGGAGCTTCTCCTTCTCGCTGGCGGTGAGCTGGGAGACCGGGATGCCGGTGCGCCGGGAGACGATGTCGGCGATGTCGCGTGCGGTGACGGACACCACGCCGGCCCGGCGCTCCTCGATGCCGGCGAGTTCGCCCTCGGCCTCGGCGATCCGCTGCTTCAGCTGTCCCGCGCGCTCGAAGTCCTCGGCGGCGACGGACTGGTCGCGTTCGCGGCGGAGTTTGGCGACGCGGTCCTCGCGTTCGGCGACCTCGGTCGACCGGCTCGCGCTGCGCAGCCGTACCCGCGCGCCCGCCTGGTCCATCACGTCGATCGCCTTGTCGGGCAGGAAGCGGTCGCTGATGTAGCGGTCGGACAGCTCGGCCGCCGCGGCGAGGGCGCCGTCGGCGAAACGGACCTGGTGGTGCGCCTCGTAGGCGTCGCGCAGGCCCTCCAGGATCTGCACGGTCTCCTCGACCGTCGGCTCCGGGACCAGGACCGGCTGGAAGCGGCGTTCGAGCGCGGCGTCCTTCTCGACGTACTTGCGGTACTCGTCGATGGTCGTGGCGCCCACGACGTGCAGTTCGCCGCGCGCGAGGGCGGGCTTGAGCATGTTGCCCGCGTCCATCGAGCTCTCGCCCGAGGCGCCGGCGCCGACCACGGTGTGGAGTTCGTCGATGAAGAGGATGACCTGTCCGTCCGAGTCCTGGACGTCCTCGATGACCTTCTTCAGGCGTTCCTCGAACTGCCCGCGGTACTGGGCGCCCGCCACCATGGCGGACAGGTCGAGCGAGACGACGCGCTTGCCCTTCAGGGTGTCGGGGACGTCGCCGGAGACGACGCGCTGGGCGAGTCCCTCGACGATGGCGGTCTTGCCGACACCGGGCTCACCGATGAGGACGGGGTTGTTCTTGGAGCGGCGGGAGAGGATCTCGATGGTCTGCTCGATCTCCTCGGCCCGTCCGACCACCGGGTCGAGCTTTCCGGCCCTGGCCTCTTCGGTCAGGTCGCGCCCGAACTCGTCCAGGGTCGTCGCGGGCTGCTCGGGCTCGGCGTACGAGCGGTTCTCCTGGCGGGCGGCGCGTTCCGTGAGGCCCGCCAGTTTCTGCGCGTCCTGTCCGTCGGCGCGCAGGAGCTGGGCGGCGCCGCTGTCCGCGTCGCCGAGCAGGGCGCCCAGGATGTGCTCGGGGCCGATGTAGGAGACCCCCGCCGCCTGCGAGCGGGCGTAGGCGGTGGCGAGGGTGCGCTTGGCCGCCGGGGTGAGACCCGGCTCCGACGACGGCTCGCTGGTCTCCCGGGGCAGCACCTCGGCCAGCTGCGCCGCGAGGGCGTCGGGGTCGACTCCGGCCTGGGCCAGCAGCGAGCGGGCGGGTTCCACCTTCGTGGCGGCCCAGAGGAGATGTTCCGTGTCGAGGTCGGAGGTGCCGTCTTCCATGGCCCGGCGCGCGGCCAGATTGAGCAGTTCCTGAGAGGACTCGGTCAGCAGCCGTCCGATCGGCACACGCTGTACCGCAGGTGGCGACGACGCGGGTGACATACCGAAAAAGCGGTTCAGCAATTCGCCGAAAGGATCGGACGAGCCGAAACCGTACGTCGACATCGACATGAGCAGCTCCCGGAGCGGCGATGAGTACTCTCCACCATTTCGCGGGGCCTATTGCTCCGCAACCGGAGGGGACATCGCCCGGGCCGGGCCCGTCGGCCGCGGCGGTTCACCGGCACGAGATGAACTCGGCCCGATTAAAAGCGAGTCGGGAAGGCCGGCGGGACAGGGCCGTACACGCGGAAAGCGGACGCCGGTCGGCGGGGCCCGCGTCTGTCGGCGTTTTTCCGTCCCTGTCGGCCCTCAGCCCTGTCCGGTGCCCGCGTCGGTCCACGGGTCGAGCGCGACCACGGCCTCGTCCGTGTAGACGAGGAACGTCAGGGTCTGGCGGAAGTACAGGTCGATGCCGTCGGCGTCGTGCGAGGTGTAGCCGATGGCGAGGTCCTCGCCGAGCCGCAATTCGTAGTCGCCGCCCCGGGTGGTGAGCAGGAAGGCCCCTTCGACGGCGGGCGCCCAGACGAGGCGGCCGTCCAGCATCCGGCCGAGGTGGGCGGCGATGGGGTAACCGTGGTCGGAGGTCTCACTGACCGCCGTGTACGCCTCGGCGCCGAGCAGCAGCGTGTACGGGCCCTGGACGCCGGCCAGCCGCAGGGTGCTCAGGGCGTGGCTGACGGCGTCGGGGAAGTCGCGGGGCTCGGCGGGCAGGCGGAGCACCGGGTTGGAGGTGCGGGCGCGCAGCCCGTCGACGCTCGCGGCGGCGTAGCCGTTGAAGACGGTCTGGTCCTCGGCGAACGCCATGGTGCGGGCGGCGTCCTTGACCGGCTGCCAGTCGGAGTCCTTGGCCCCCCGGTCGACGTCGTCGACCGCGTCGCGGCCCACCCGGAACGGCACGGTCAGCTCGACGAGGGGCTGGACCCGGCGCAGCCGCGCGGTGACCCCGGGTGAGGGGCCGTCGATGCCGGAGAGGTGGCCGGTGCCCACGGCCGCGAGTTCCGGGCCATCGGGGCCGGTGACATCCACGACGCGCCGTCCGGCGAGGTTGCGCCGGAAGGTGCGGCGCGCCTCGTCCTCGATCTCGGCCCAGGCGGCGGGCGTGATGGGGGCGAGTTCGCGGTGCAGATTGCCGGTGCCGTCGAACGTGGTCATGTCCGGACTCCTTTGAGGCTGCCGATTCCCAGCGAGCCGTTCGCCGTGGGCCGCTCCGCGGGAGGGGCGGGCGGGGCCGCCGCCGGCTCCTCGCCGGGGGCCGCGGGGACGTTCGTCTCCTCCGCGCCGGGAGCGGCGGGCAGGTCGTCGAGGAAGTCGACGGTCGGGACGTGGAAGAGGCAGCCGGTGATCGCGGTGGAGAAGTCGAGGATGCGGTCGTGCGGGGCCGGGCCGTCGCCGAGGAACATGTTCCGCAGCATCTGCTCGGTCACGTCGGGGGTGCGCGCGTAGCCGATGAAGAAGGTGCCGAACTCGCCTTCGCCGAGCGTGCCGAACGGCATGTTCTCCCGCACGATCTTGCGTTCGTCGCCGTCGTCGTCGGTGACGGTGTTGAGCGCGACGTGGGAGTCCGCGGGTTTGACGTCGTCGGGGAGTTCGACGTTGGCCGCCTTGGTACGGCCGATGACCTTCTCCTGCTCGGTGTCGGGCAGGGCGTTCCAGGCGGCCATGTCGTGCAGGTACTTCTGGATGATGACGTAGCTGCCGTCCTCGAAGTCCGGGTCCTCGTCGCCGACGAACACGGAGTCGGCGGCGAGCCGTCCCTCGGGGTTCTCGCTGCCGTCGACGAATCCGAGCAGGTCGCGCTCGTCGAAGTACTTGAACCCGTGGACCTCGTCGACGGTCGCGACCGCGCCGTCGAGGCGTTCCATGATGAGCCGGGCCAGTTCGAAGCACAGGTCCATCCGGTCGGCCCGGAGGTGGAAGAGGAGGTCGCCGGGGGTGGACGGGGCCCGGTGGCGTTTGCCGTTCAGCTCGGTGAAGGGGTGCAGTTCCTGCGGGCGGGGGCCGTCGAAGAGCCGGTCCCAGACGTCGGAGCCGATGCCGACGATGCAGGCGAGCCGGTCGCCGGGCGCGCGGAATCCGACGGAGCGGCGCAGGCCCGACACGTCCTCCAGGAGGTCGCGGACCGTGTCCTCGTGGCCCGGCGTGACGGTGAGCACGAGGAAGACGGTGGCTCTGGCCGGTCGGGAGATGACGGCCTGTCGCTCAGCCAAGAGTCGGCCTCCTCGTGAGACGCGGGAGTGTCCCTCGCGTGCGGGACGGTCGGTTCTTCCCTCCATCCTGCTGCGTGCCGGAGGAATCCGCACGAGATCCGGACCGCTCAATGCCGTGGACACGTCAGCACCTGCATTCCGGTGCCCGGCGCGTCAGCCGCTGACGATTCCGACGACGACGTTGATGGCCGTGGCGAGGATGCTGGTGCCGAAAACGTAGGAGAGAAGGGAGTGCCTGAGCACGATCGAGCGGATCTCGGAACTGGAGACGTCGGTGTCGGAGACCTGATACGTCATTCCGAGGTTGTAGCTGAAATAGAAGAAGTCGCGGTACGACGGCTGGTCTTTCGAGTTGAAGTCGATGCCGCCGTCGTGCTCGTAGTACACGTAGGCGTAGCGGGTGGCGTACATCAGGTGGAGTGCGGACCAGGCGAGGAAGACACCGCACAGGGCCGTGACGGCCGCGGCGTGGCCGTCGTCCGCCTTGCCGCCGCGCACGAGCAGCAGCACGATCGCGAAGAGTCCGCACAGCGCGACCGCGACCACCACCAGCTCGTCGGTCAGGGGCTTGAAGTCCTCGCGGCGCGCGTTGCGGCGCACCTGGGCGGCGTCCATGGGCCACATGACGATCCAGCCCGCCAGCACGAAGAACAGTTCGGTGGTGGCGATCCCGGCCAGCAGACCCAGCAGAACGTCGGTCGCCAGTCCCACGCCCACCCCGACGGCGGCACCGAGGACCACCGCGCCGGTGAGGCGCGGCACGGCGTCCAAAGGGAGCTTCATCCTCATACGGCGCCACGTTAGTCCCGTTGCGGCCTGGCAGCCCGGCGGGGCTGCCAGGCCGGGGTCCACGGCCGGGACCGGCGTGGAGCGCACCGCGTGAACGGCTCCCCGGCGGGTAGGAACGGAGCACCCTGACGGGACCGGCCCGGCGGTCGCGCGGCGAGGGAAGGATCGGTTGGGCCATGACACTGGAGCAGACCGCCCGGGACACGGTGGAGGCGGTCGTCGTGGACGACGGCCTGCTGCTGCTCGTCGACGCGCCGGACGGCTGGGGGCTGCCGTCGGGACCGCCGGAACTGGCCGAGCGTCCGCAGGCCACGGCGGCTCGCGTGGTCTACGAACTCACCGGCTACCTCGTGGACGGTTCCTCGCTGCTGGAGGCGGACGGCGCGGCGGTGGAGGGGCCGGTGGCCGGCCCGTCGACCGTGGTGTGCAGGCTGTTGAGCGACACCCCCTCGGCGGAGGCGCGGCTCAGCGCGGAGCAGCTCCGCTGGACCCCGTTCGCGGAGGCCATCGGCACCGGGCTGCCCGAGACCGTACGGCGGTACCTGGAGGGTCACACACCCCTGTAGGGGCGCCGGTTCCCGGGGTTGCTCAGACGGGGACGGGGAACAGCAGGCAGCTGCTGGTGGTGTGGGCGAGCAGCCGGTCGGCCTCGTCGAGGAGTTCCGCCTGGGCGAGGGCCGTGCGGCGGCCGCTGTTGAAGACGGTGCCGACCGCGCGGATCCGGCCGGTGTCCACGGTGACCGGCCGCAGGAACTTCACGTTCAGGTCCAGCGAGGTGTAGCCCATGGCCGGGGGCAGCACGGACTGCACGGCGCACCCCGCGGCGGAGTCGAGCAGGGTGGCGTAGACGCCTCCGTGGACGCTTCCGATGGGGTTGTAGTGCTCCTCCCCCGGGATCAGGGAGAAGACCGCGCGGCCGTGCTCGACCTCGTCGAGGGTCATGCCGAGGGTCGCCGTGATCGGTGGCGCGGGGAGGCGTCCGGCCTGCACCTCGCGGAGGAAGTCGAGACCGCTGTAGTGCCCGACGGCGGACGCGGAGACGGCCGGATCCTCCCAGTCGTATGTGCGTGACCTGCCCATGACGCTCCCCGTTCCACTCGTCGATCTGTCTTCTTTTTTCGAAGTTAGCCAGTACGGGACCTGGCTGTCAATGACACAGCCAGCCTACGATGGGCCTCATGACGTGGCTCGACACCAGCACCGACAACTGCACGGTCCAGCGCACGCTCGACCTGATCGGCGAGAAGTGGTCGATGCTGGTCCTGCGGGACTCCATGAACGGCGTGCGGCGGTTCGACGACTTCCGGCGGCATGTCGGCCTGTCCGAGAGCGTGCTCGCCGACCGGCTGAGGAAGCTGGTCGCGGCCGGGATCCTGGACACCGTCCCGTACAGCGAACCGGGCAGCCGTACCCGGTACGAGTACCGGCTCACCCGCAAGGGCTGGGAGCTGTGGCCCGCCATGATCGCCCTGAAGCAGTGGGGCGATCGCTACACGGCGGACCGCGAGGGCCCGCCCCTGGAGGTCGTGCACGACGGCTGCGGTGAGCAGGTCCGCGCGGCGGTCGTCTGCGGCGCGGGACACGGCGAACTGATTCCCCCCGACGCACGCACCCGTCCCGGCCCCTCCGCGAAGCGCGCGGACGGCGCTGTCGCCGCTCCCTGAGGGGGCCACGCGCCCAAGGTGCGCGCAGCCGGACAGGGCCCGCCCTGAGCACGGGTCCCCCGACCCGGCCGAGCCCGGCCCACCGGGTCCGCGTGACCGGCGGCGCGGTTCCTCTCGTACGGTGAGTCCAGTGCGCGAGGGACCGAGCGGTGGAGGAACGATGACGGACACGAGACCGCCGGCCCGTGAGCGGTGGGCGGCGAGGGCGTCGCTCGTCGCGGCGGCACTCGCGGTGGCCGTACCGCTCATCGACGGCGGCGTCCGCGGCGTCCTGCTCGTGATCGCGTCCATCGTCGGCATGGCCGTCGCGGCGGCGGCGCTGTGGTGGACGCTCACCCGCCGGGGCCCCGCGCGCTGGATCGCCGGACTGCTGGCGATCGCCGTACCCCTCGGCGTCATCGTGGTCCTCGCGGTCACCTTGCTGTGGACGCTGCTGCTGTCGCCCGTGCTGTGGGTCCTCGCGGTGTGGTGCGGCCGGTACGCGCTGCGGAGCGCCCGCGGCCGGGTACGGCCGATGAAGGAGCACCGCACCCCGCCGCCGCGGCGGCCGTTCGTCCTGATGAATCCGCGCTCCGGCGGCGGCAAGGTGGAGCAGTTCGGCCTCGTGGAGAAGGCCGAGCGGCTCGGCGCGCGGGTCGTGCTGCTCGACCCGGAGAACCACCAGGACGTGACGGAGCTGGCCCGGCAGGCGGTCGCGGACGGGGCGGATCTGCTCGGCGTCGCGGGCGGCGACGGGACGCAGGCGCTCGTCGCGGCCGTCGCCGCCGAACACGGGCTGCCGTTCCTGGTCATCTCGGCGGGCACCCGCAACCACTTCGCGATGGACCTGGGTCTCGACCGCGACGATCCGTCCACCTGTCTCGACGCCCTGCCGAACGGTGTGGAACTGCGCGTCGACCTCGGCTTCGCCGGCGGCCACCCCTTTGTCAACAACGCGTCGTTCGGCGCCTACGCGGCCGTCGTCCAGGATCCCGCCTACCGCGACGACAAGATCGGCACCTCGCTGCAGCTCCTCCCCGATCTGCTCACCCGCCAGCGCGGGCCGCAGCTGACCGCCGAGGCCGCGGGAGCGACCCTCGACGCACCCCAGGCGCTGCTGGTGAGCAACAACCCCTACCGCACCAACGAGTCCGCCGGTCTGGGCCGCCGCGAGCGGCTCGACTCCGGGCTGCTCGGCATCCTCGGAGTCAAGATCGACAGTGCGGTGGAGGCAGCCGCGCTGCTGCTCGCCCCGGACCCGGGCGGCCTCTCGGTCCTCACGGCCCGCGAGGTGGTCGTCGGCGCGGACACCCCCGAACTGGAGGTCGGTATCGACGGCGAGGCCATGGTCCTGCCGACGCCGGTGCACTGCCGGGTCGCGCCGGGTGCGCTGCGGGTGCGTGTCCCGAAGAAGCGCCCCGGTGTCCCGACGGCCCCGCCCGCCCTCGACTGGCGGCGGCTCCTGTCGCTGGCGGTGCTCGTGGGCCGCACGGCCGGCGTGCGGCGCCCGGGGCACAGACCGCCGGGGCCGGACACCCTGCGCAAGCTCGTCTGACCGGCACGCGTCCGGGGCGCGTTCAGCGACCTGAGGCCGTCACCCCGATCGCTCTCAAGACCTCAAGACCTCAGGACACCTCAGGACAGCGGGAGCCGCTCCGGATCCTCCGTCCGCGGAGCCGGCACCGCGTCGGGCGCGTCGGGCCGGGCCGGGACCGCGCCGTCTGCGGTGTACGGGACCGGCTGTGCGCGGTGGTGGAGATCACCGACGGCGCCGTGGCCACGTCCGCGCGCTACGAGCGGGGCGACCACATCCTCGACGGCCGCACCGGCCGTCCGGCCACCGGGCTGCTCAGCGTCACGGTGGCGGCGCCCTCGCGGACCGAGGCGGACGCGATTGCGGCGGCCTTCGCCCTGGGCCGGGAGGGCGTCGCGTGGGCGGCGGCCCGTCCGGGCTGCGAGGTGTTCGCGGTGGACGCGGAACACCGGGTCCAGCGGACGGCGGCTTCCCCTGGCGGGCTGAGCCCTCGCCGAAGAGCGGGCGCCTGACCGACCCTCCACAGGCCTCCTACCAGGGCGTCGGCCCAGCACGAAGCACTATACATACCGTGTATACACGGTATGTATAGTGCGCCCATGCCTTCTCTGCCCTGGAAGATGAAAAGACCCCTGCCCGGGTTCCGTGCCGCGGCCACGATCTCCGCCGCCGTCGCTCTGGCCCTCCCGCTCACGGGATGCACGACGCTGCACACCACCGCGCCGAGCACCGCACGGGCCGACGCGAAGAACGCCGCGCTGCGGACGGGTTTCGGGACCGTCGACTGCCGGAAGGCCAAGTGCATCGCGCTGACCTTCGACGCGGGCCCGAGCGAGCACTCGGCCCGGCTGCTCGACATCCTCAAGGAGAAGAAGGTCCCGGCCACGTTCTTCCTGCTGGGCAAGCGGCACATCGAGAAGTACCCGGACCTGGTCCGGAGGATGGCCGCCGAGGGCCACGAGGTGGCCAGCCACACCTGGGACCACAAGATCCTCACCCGGATATCCCCGAAGGAGATACGGGAGGAGCTGCGCCGCCCGGACGACGCCATAGAGCGGCTCATCGGACGCAGGCCGACGCTGATGCGTCCGCCGCAGGGCCGGACGGACGACACCGTGCACAGGATCGCTCGGGAGGAGGGGCTCGCGGAGGTCCTGTGGAGCGTGACGGCCAAGGACTACCGGACCGACGACTCCGCGCTGATAGAGAAACGCGTCCTGGAGCAGTCGTCCCGGGACGGGATCATCCTGCTGCACGACCTCTACCCGGGCACGGTGCCGGCGGTGCCGGGGATCATCGACGCGCTGAAGGAACGCGGGTACGTGTTCGTCACCGTGCCCCAGCTGCTGGCGCCGGGGAAGGCCGAGCCGGGCACCGTGTACCGGCCCTGACCCGGCGCCCGCCCCGGACCACCGCGCCGGCCTCCCGCGCAGGGGCGCAGGCCCCGCCCAAGCCCCACCCATGACCGCGACCACGAACGCAAGCGCGAGCACGACCCGGGGACCAGTTCCTCGGCCGGGTCGCGGTTCCTCCGGGGAACACGCTTAGGCTCGTCCCGTGGCCCTCTTCGTCCTGGAACGCGCGTCCCGGCACTCCGTCGCCGGGAGCTGGCGCCGCCTGACCGACTGGCCCCGGCACGCGGACGTCGTCCCGCTGACCCGGGTGACCGTGCGCACCCCTCCGCCGACGGGGCAGGGCACGGTGTTCGTGGCGCGGTCGGGGATCGGGCCCCTCGCGTTCGACGACCCGATGGAGGTCACTGCCTGGGAGCCACCGCGCGACGGGGGGCCCGGGCGGTGCCGGCTGGAGAAGCGGGGCAGGTTCGTCACCGGGTGGGCCGAGATCGAGGTCCACCCGGCGGACGACGGGGGCTCTCGGGTGATCTGGCGTGAGGACATCACCGTACGGGGGCTGCCCGGCCTCGCCGACGGGCCGCTGGAACGGTCGGCGCGGTGGATGTTCGGGCGGGCGGCGGACGCGCTGCTGCGCCAGGAGTGACAACGCCCCTCATCGGCGCGGGAGTTCCGCGAAGTCCCCCTGCCGTCAGCTTCCCTTCCCTCTCCCCTCCTTCCCATCAGCTTCCTGCCAGCGCGCCTGCCCGGCCGTGACCCGGGCGGCAGGTCCCGGACCACAGCCGGTCAGCGGGCGGCGCCGTCCAAGGGCCGGGGAACGGCGCCGCCTCGCCGACAGCGACACCCCACCGCCCGGGAGCGGCGGGACGCCGAGTCCAGTGAGCGTCAACTCGTCGGCAGCAGCGGCGGGTTGGCCAACCGCGCCAGTTCCAGGGCCTGTTGCGGGAACCAGTCACCCGCGTCCGGGTCGACCGTGCCCCGCTCGGGGTCCTGCGGGCCCGCCGTTCCGCGGAGGCAGAGGCCGTCCGACTCGCCGGGCGTCTTGATCCACAGGCGGGCGTCCTGCAACGGGTCCCCCGTGCGCAGCGTCGGGCGCGCGCCGAGACCACGGTCCGGCGGGTTGCACCAGTCCTGCGCGTCGGCGTACTTGCCCGCGGGCGGGGTCCACGGGCCCCGGCCGTTGCGGCTGGAGTCGGTGACGAAGTGCTTCATCCGCGAGGCGGGCGTGTGCACGTGCGTGTCGAGCCACGCCTGCGCGTCGGCCCGCGGCCAGCCCTGGCTCGGGCACGCCGCGACGTCTCCCCCGCCGGCCGCGTACGCGAGGCAGGACGAGATCAGCTTGCCGTACCAGGAGTTGGTGTCGTCGGTGTTGTAGTTCGACGCGTTGGTGTAGAAGCCGGAGGCCCGGGCCACCCCGCCCTTGATCAGGCGCGGCACGATGGAGTCGACCGTGTGCCAGCCGGGGTGCCCGGTGTCGAGATAGACCCTTGTCCCCGACAGCGGCTCCAGCGCGTCGACCGCGTAGTTGACCTCGGTGTAGCGGGCCGCGGTCTTCGTGCCCTCGGCGTCGTCCTGGCCGCAGTCGGACGGCAGCAGGGCGAGGGCGTCGGGTTCGAGGGTGACGATCGTGTCGCCGTGGCCGATCCCCCGCGCCACGGCGTCGATCCACTCCTCGTACTCGGCGGTGTTCGCGGCCCCGCCCGCCGAGTAGTTGGAGCAGTCGCGGCCGGGGATGTCGTACAGCGCGAGCACCGCGGTCGCGTCGTCGCGGCCCGCGTCCCGCACCACCTCCCGGACCTGCCGCTCCACCTCGGCCGGCGTCTGGTCACCGAACCACACGGCCTGCGGCGTGTTCACCATGGTCAGGATGCCCGCCGCGTCGCGGAGCCGGCCGGCCCGGGCGAGGTCGAGGGCCTGTCGGTACGCGGCCGGGTTGGCGTCCGGAACGTACAGCGCGGGCCCGCGCCCCGCCGCGTCCGAGGCCTCCGCGGCGTGTGCCGGGGGTACGGCGAACAGGGCGGCCAGGCTCAGGGACAGGGCCGCGAGCCATGTGGGGGTACGTCGTTTCATCCGGTTCACTCCTGGGTCACAACGGTCACGAGGGACGTGCGGGAGCGCTCCCACAGGAGACTCGCCGAGCGGCATGCCTACGTCAATACGCGCGTCGGAATCGGCGGAACACGAGGGGATCGGCGGCCCATGGGGGGCGTCGGCGCGGGGACCGATCAGGGCCGGACGCGGGCCGCGTCGGCACGTGGGCCGAGGAGACGTCGGCGTGCGGGCCGAGGAGGCGTCGGCGTGCGGGACGAGGAGACGGGAAAGCCCGCCACGGTCCGTGACGGGCCTCGCGCGGGTCGCCGCTCAGGCCACCGAGCCGATGCGGCGGGCCGGGACCGAGTTCGGGTCGTGGTGGATCGGCGTGTGGGCGCCGGTCAGTGAACTGCCGTTACCGCCGCGCCGGTTGGCCACGATCTCCGAGGCGATGGACAGCGCCGTCTCCTCGGGGGTGCGCGCTCCGAGGTCCAGGCCGATGGGCGACCTGAGGCGGGCCAGTTCCAGCTCGGTCACGCCGACCTCGCGCAGTCGCTTGTTGCGGTCGAGGTGGGTGCGCCGGGAGCCCATGGCGCCGACGTACGCCACCGGGAGCCGCAGGGCGAGCCGGAGCAGCGGGACGTCGAACTTGGCGTCGTGGGTGAGGACGCACAGGACGGTCCGCGCGTCGACGTCCGTGCTCTCCAGGTAGCGGTGCGGCCAGTCCACGACGATCTCGTCCGCGTCGGGGAAGCGGGTCCGGGTCGCGAACACCGGGCGGGCGTCGCACACGGTGACCCGGTAGCCGAGGAACTTGCCCATGCGGACCAGTGCCGAGGCGAAGTCGATGGCGCCGAAGACGATCATGCGTGGCGGCGGGACGGAGGACTCCACGAGGACGGTGAGCGGTGCTCCGCAACGAGAGCCCTGCTCTCCGATCTCCAGGGTGCCGGTGCGGCCCGCGTCCAGCTGGGCCACGGTCTCGCCGACCACCGTGCGGTCGAGTTCCGGGTGGGCGCCGAAGCCGCCCTCGTACGAACCGTCGGAGCGTACGAGGAGGGCGCGGCCGACCAGTTCGGCGGGTCCGCTCACGATCCGCGCGACGGCGGTCGCCTGCCCGTCGGCGACGGCGGCCAGCGCCGTCGCGAGCACCGCCCGGCGTGCGGTGTCCCGCGCTCGGACCGGGGTGACGAGGATGTCGATGACACCCCCGCAGGTCAGTCCGACCGCGAAGGCGTCGTCGTCGCTGTAGCCGAAGCGTTCGAGGACGGTGTCGCCGTCCTCCAGGGCCTGCCGGCACAGCTCGTAGACCGCTCCCTCCACGCAACCGCCCGAGACCGAGCCGATCGCCGTGCCGTCGGCGTCGACCGCCAGTGCGGCCCCCGGCAGGCGGGGCGCGCTGCCCCCGACCGCCACCACGGTGGCGACGGCGAAGTCACGGCCCTGCTCGACCCACCGGTGCAGCTCTTCGGCGATGTCCAGCATCTCGGTCTCCTTAACAGCGGTTGCGTGGAGCGAGCCGGAGCGTCAGTGGACGCCCATCCAGCTCTCGATCGGGTTGAGCGCGAAGTAGACGAAGAAGATCACCGTGAGGCCCCACATGAAGGCCCCGATCTCCCGTGCCTTGCCCTGGGCGATCTTGATGGCGACGTAACTGATCACACCGGCCGCCACGCCCGCGGTGATCGAGTAGGTGAAGGGCATGATCACCACGGTCAGGAAGACGGGGATCGCGGTGGCCCGGTCGGCCCAGTCCACGTGACGGGCGTTCATCATCATCATCGCCCCGATGACCACGAGTGCCGCGGCGGCGACCTCGCCGGGCACGATCGACGTGAGCGGGGTGAAGAAGAGGCAGGCCGCGAAGAACAGGCCGGTGACGACGGAGGAGAGGCCGGTGCGGGCCCCCTCGCCGACGCCGGTCGCGGACTCGACGAAGACCGTCTGGCCGGAGGCTCCGGCCACACCGCCGACCGCGCCGCCGGCGCCGTCGATGAACAGCGCCTTCGACAGGCCCGGCATCCGGCCCTGGGCGTCGGCCAGGTTGGCCTCGGTGCCGACGCCGATGATGGTGGCCATCGCGTCGAAGAACCCGGCGAGCACGAGCGTGAAGACGATCATGCCGACCGTCATCGCGCCGACCCCGCCCCATCCGCCGAACTCCACGTGGCCGAAGAGCGAGAAGTCCGGCATGGACACCGCGCTGCCGTGCAGCTCGGGTGCCCCGCTGGCCCACTGCTTGGGGTCGATGACCCCGGCGGCGTTGAGGACGACCGACACGACGGTTCCGGAGATGATCCCGATGAGGATCGCGCCGGGGACGCCGCGCGCCTGGAGCATGAAGATCAGCAGCAGGGTGGCGGCGAAGAGCAGGACCGGCCAGCCGGCGAGTTCACCGGTGGCGCCGAGGGTGACCGGGGTCGCCTTGCCCTGGTGGACGAAGCCGGCCTTCACGAGGCCGATGAGGGCGATGAAGAGACCGATGCCCATGGTGATGGCGTGCTTGAGCGCCAGTGGGATCGCGTTCATGATCATCTCGCGCAGGCCGGTGACGACGAGCAGCATGATGACCGCGCCGTACATCACGCACATGCCCATGGCCTGCGGCCAGGTCATCTGCGGCGCCACCTGCGAGGAGAGCACGCCGGACACGGAGAGGCCGGCGGCGAGGGCGAGCGGCACCTTGCCGACGAATCCCATGAGAAGCGTGGTGAAGGCCGCCGCGAACGCGGTCGCGGTGATCAGGGCCTTCTGGCCGAGCACATCCCCCGCCACGTCCTTGCCGGACAGGATGAGGGGGTTGAGCAGCAGGATGTACGCCATCGCCATGAAGGTGGTGACGCCGCCGCGCACCTCGCGCGCGATCGAGCTTCCCCGCTGGGATATGTGGAAGTACCGGTCGAGCCAAGACCGTCCGGCCGGGACGCGGGTACCCGCGCCCGCGTCCGTCGCGGCGGTCTTCGGCTCCAGTGACTGCTGGGTCATGTGGGCCTGCTCCCAAGGTTCAAAGGGGCACCCGCCACAGCCACCCTGACGGCTGCTGCACCGCGATCGCGGTTGCGGGTTTTGGGATGGTGCTTCGGCCGCACGACCCGGGGGACGGCCCGAGACGAACGAGAAGGACTCTGTGCGGTACGCGTGTGCGTGTGCTGCTCTCTGCTGGGTCCCTGGTACCGCGAGCGGTGCGGTCCCGGGTACTCCGGGCGGCGCGGCGAAGTGTGACGTTCCCGGCGCCGCCCGGAGAGTCGTGTCCGGTGCTACGCGGTGCCCGTGAGGTGTTCGGGACGGACCGGCGTCCGGTTGAGCTCCAGACCCGTCGCGTTCCGGATCGCCGCGAGGACGGCCGGCGTGGACGACAGGGTCGGGGCCTCGCCGATGCCACGGAGCCCGTACGGGGCGTGGTCGTCGGCGAGTTCGAGCACGTCGACGGGGATGGTCGGCGTGTCGAGGATGGTGGGGATCAGGTAGTCCGTGAAGGAGGGGTTGCGCACCTTCGCGGTCTTCGGGTCGACGATGATCTCCTCCATGACCGCCACGCCCAGGCCCTGGGTGGTGCCACCCTGGATCTGGCCGATGACGGACAGCGGGTTGAGCGCCTTGCCGACGTCCTGGGCGCAGGCCAGTTCGATGACCTTGACCAGGCCGAGTTCGGTGTCCACCTCCACGACGGCGCGGTGCGCGGCGAAGGAGTACTGGACGTGTCCGTTGCCCTGGCCGGTGCGCAGGTCGAAGGCCTCGGTGGGGCGGTGCCGCCACTCGGCCTCGATCTCCACCGCCTCGCCCTCCAGCACGTCGGCGAGGTCGGCGAGGACCTCACCGCCGTCGGTGACGACCTTGCCGCCCTCCAGCAGGAGTTCGGCGGTGGCCCACGCCGGGTGGTACGTGCCGAACTTGCGGCGGCCGAGCTCCAGGACCTTCTCGCGGACCAGCTCGCAGGAGTTCTTGACGGCGCCGCCGGTGACGTACGTCTGACGGGACGCGGACGTCGAACCGGCGCTGCCCACCTGGGTGTCGGCGGGATGGATGGTCACCTGGGTGACACCCAGCTCGGTGCGGGCGATCTGCGCGTGGACGGTGACGCCGCCCTGGCCGACCTCCGCCATCGCGGTGTGCACGGTGGCCACCGGCTCGCCGCCGACGACCTCCATGCGGACCCTGGCGGTGGAGTAGTCGTCGAAGCCCTCGGAGAAGCCGACGTTCTTGATGCCGACGGCGTAGCCGATGCCGCGGACGACACCTTCTCCGTGCGTGGTGTTGGACAGGCCGCCGGGCAGCTGCCGTACGTCGGCCTCCTCGCCGGCGGCGAGCCACTGCTGCTCGGGCGGCAGCGGCATCGCCTTGATGCGGCGCAGGAGTTCGGCGACCGGGGCCGGTGAGTCCACGGGCTGTCCGGTCGGCAGGAGCGTGCCCTGCTCCATGGCGTTGAGCTGGCGGAACGCGACCCGGTCCATGCCCACCTTGTCGGCGAGCCGGTCCATCTGGGCCTCGTAGGCGAAGCACGCCTGGACCGCGCCGAAGCCGCGCATCGCGCCGCAGGGCGGGTTGTTGGTGTAGAGCGCGATCGCCTCGATGTCGACGTCCTCGACGACGTACGGGCCGACGCTGAGCGAGGAGGCGTTGCCGACGACCGCCGGGGAGGCCGACGCGTAGGCGCCGCCGTCGAGGACGATCCGGGCCCGCATGTGGGTGAGCTTGCCGTCCTTGGTCGCCCCGTGCTCGTAGTAGAGCTTCGCGGGGTGGCGGTGGACGTGTCCGAAGAAGGACTCGAAGCGGTTGTAGACGATCTTGACGGGCTTGCCGGTGCGCAGGGCCAGCAGGCACGCGTGGATCTGCATCGACAGGTCCTCGCGCCCGCCGAAGGCGCCGCCGACGCCGGAGAGCGTCATGCGGACCTTGTCCTCGGGCAGGCCGAGGACGGGCGCGATCTGCTTGAGGTCCGAGTGCAGCCACTGGGTGGCGACGTAGAGGTCGACGCCGCCGTCCTCGCCGGGTACGGCGAGCCCGGACTCGGGGCCGAGGAAGGCCTGGTCCTGCATGCCGAAGGTGTACTCGCCCTTGACGACGAAGTCGGCCCGCGCGGCGGCCTCTTCGACGTTCCCTCGGACGATCGGCTGCCGGTGGACGATGTTGGGGTGCGGGACGTGGCCGATGTGGTGGTCGTCGCGGCCCTCGTGGATGAGGATCGCGTCGGGCGCGGTCGCGGACGCCTCGTCGGTGATGACGGGCAGTTCGCGGTACTCCACCTTGATCTTGGCGGCGGCGCGGCGGGCGGTCTCGGGGTGGTCGGCGGCGACGATCGCGACGGGCTCGCCGTGGTGGCGCACCTTGCCGTGCGCGAGGACCGGCGTGTCCTGGATCTCCAGGCCGTAGGTCTTCACCGCGGTGGGCAGGTCGTCGTAGGTCAGGACGGCGTAGACGCCGGCCTGGGCGAGGGCTTCGGAGGTGTCGATCGAGACGATCTCGGCGTGCGCGACGGTGGAGCGCAGGATCTGCCCCCACAGCATGTCCTCGTGCCACATGTCGGAGGAGTACGCGAACTCTCCGGTGACCTTGAGGATGCCGTCCGGGCGGAGCGTGGACTCTCCGATGCCGCCCTTGGTCTTGGAGCCCTGGGTGATGTCGGTGGGTGTACCGGTCGTTCCCATGGTCAGACCTCCTCGGTCTGGCGGGCGGCCGCGAGGCGGACCGCGTCCATGATCTTCTCGTAGCCGGTGCAGCGGCACAGGTTGCCGGAGAGCGCCTCGCGGATGTCCGCGTCGCTCGGGTTCGGCGTGCGCTCCAGCATCTCGTCGGCCGCGACCAGCAGGCCCGGGGTGCAGAAGCCGCACTGGACGGCGCCGGCGTCGATGAACGCCTGCTGGACCGGGGAGAGTTCGGTGCCCTCGCCGGCCTGCGAGTCGTGGCCCTTGGCGGCCCATCCCTTGGCGGCGTCGAGTGAAGTGCCCTCGTGCTTTCCGCCCTTCTCGGCGCCGCAGGCGCCGG
Organism: Streptomyces sp. NPDC005302; assembly: GCF_040607345.1. Taxonomy (NCBI): domain Bacteria; kingdom Bacillati; phylum Actinomycetota; class Actinomycetes; order Kitasatosporales; family Streptomycetaceae; genus Streptomyces; species Streptomyces sp. NPDC005302. Next base: position 263,720 of record NZ_JBEXGN010000003.1, on the reverse strand, counting down.
TGGCGCAACCGCCGTGCTCCGCGCGCTGCTTGGCGAAGTCGGCGAGCCCCTCGACGGTGACGACCTCGCGGCCCTCGACCTGTCCCGCGGCGACCAGACACGAACAGACGGGCACGCCGTCCAGCCGGACGGTGCAGGATCCGCACTCGCCCTGCTCGCAGGCGTTCTTGGAACCGGGCAGACCCATGCGCTCGCGCAGGACGTACAGGAGGCTCTCGCCCTCCCAGACGTCGTCGGCTTCCTGCCGACGGCCGTTGACCGTGAAATTGACGCGCATTACGCGACTCCCTCCGTGCGGGCGGCGCCGCCGCGGTACGACTCCCAGGTCCAGCTCAGCGTGCGGCGGGCCATGATGCCCACCGCGTGGCGGCGGTAGCTCGCGGTGCCGCGGACGTCGTCGATCGGGTTGCAGGCGGCGGAGCACAGGTCCGCGAACTGCTTGGCGACCGACGGGGTGATGATCTTTCCGTTGTCCCAGAAGCCGCCCTCGTCGAGCGCGGCGTTCAGGAACTCCTCGGCGGCCTTGGCGCGGACCGGGGTCGGCGCGGCCGAGCCGATGCCGGTGCGGACCGTCCGGGTGTCGGGGTGCAGGGCCAGGCCGAAGGCGCACACGGCGATCACCATGGCGTTGCGGGTGCCGACCTTCGAGTACTGCTGCGGGCCGTCCGCCTTCTTGACGTGCACGGCCCTGATCAGCTCGTCGGGCTCGAGCGCGTTGCGCTTCACGCCGGTGTAGAACGCGTCGATCGGGATCAGGCGCGTTCCGCGGACGGATGCGGCCTCGACCTCGGCGCCGGCCGCGAGGAGGGCGGGGTGGGCGTCGCCGGCCGGGGAGGCGGTGCCGAGGTTGCCACCGACTCCGCCGCGGTTGCGGATCTGCGGGGAGGCCACCGTGTGGGAGGCGAGGGCCAGCCCCGGCAGCTCGCCGCGCAGGTTCTCCATGATGTGGGTGTACGGAACGGAGGCGCCCAGACGCACGCTCTCCTCGCCGACCTCCCATTCGCTCAGCTCGCCGATGCGGTTGAGGTCCAGCAGGTACTCGGGCCTGCGGTGGTCGAAGTTGATCTCGACCATCACATCGGTGCCACCCGCAATCGGCACAGCCGTGGGGTGCTCAGCCTTGGCGGCGAGCGCCTCCTCCCAGCTGGCGGGGCGAAGGAAGTCCATGAGTGGCTCTCTTCATTCGTGTCGTCGGTCGTTCTGATCAAGCCAGATCGTGTGCGGGCGGCCCGGCTCGTTCATGAGGTGTTAACGCGGAGTGAGGCCAGTACACAGCGCTGTCCCATACGGGGGTCAGTCACCGAAACCATGAAGGAGTTGGCTGGCCAACGCGCGCATCTTGTAGATTCGTATGAACGGAGGCCTTCAGTTACCTCCTCGGTTCCCTCTGGAAACAGTGAGCACAGCCCCCTGGAAACAGGGAGCGCGGCTCGCGGAAGCCCAGGCCATGACCCGGGGACCGGCTCGCTGACGCCCGGCACCCGCGGACCGGCTCCGCGCGGCCCGGGGACCCGCTCGCGGGAACCTCACCGACGCTTCATCGTAGATTTCGAGACAAAGAACGGCGGCGACGAGAATGCGGCTGCGCGCACTGCTGGACACCGACGCGCTGGGCCTGCGGCTGCTCGGCGGCGAGGACGAGCTCGACCGCACCGTCCGCGGTGTGATGACCACGGACCTCAAGGACCCGAGCCGGTACCTCTCGGGCGGCGAGCTGGTCCTCACCGGCCTCGCCTGGCGGCACGACGCGAGCGACTCCGAGCCCTTCGTCCGCATCCTCGCGGGCACCGGGGTCGCGGGCCTCGCCGCGGGTGAGGCGGAGCTGGGCGACATCCCCGACGACCTGGTCCTCGCCTGCGCCCGGCACCGCCTGCCGCTGTTCGCCGTGAACGAGTCGGTGGCCTTCGCGACCATCACCGAGCACGTCGTGCGCCAGGTCTCCGGCGAGCGCGCGGGTGACCTGGCCGCCGTGGTCGACCGGCACCGCCGGATGATGACGTCGGGCCCCGCCGGCGGGGGCCCGGACGTGGTCCTCGACCTGCTCGGCACCGACCTCGACCTGCGCGCCTGGGTCCTGTCCCCCGCCGGACGGACGGTCGCGGGCTCGAAGGCCGCGGGCGGCGAGCTGCCCGCGGATGTCTGCGCCAGGCTCGCCGCCGAGCACCTCGCGGCGGCCCGTACGGGGCGCCGGGGGCCGCACCGGGTCACGGTCGGCCAGGCGACGTACTCGCTCTTCCCGATCCGCTCGGCGGCGCGCGCCGCGACCGCCTCGCGGGACGTGCGCGAGACCGTGCTCTCCGACTGGCTGCTCGCCGTCGAGGCGGACGCCGGGGACTGGCCCGAGGAGCGGCTCGACCTGCTCCAGGGCGTCACCCAGCTCATCGCCGTGGAGCGGGACCGGCGGGACGCGGCGCGCACTGTGCGGCGGCGGCTCGCGCAGGAGGTCCTGGAGCTGGTCCAGACGGGCGCCGCGCCCGCCGAGATCGCGGCACGGCTGCGGGTCGCGGCGCCGGTGCTGCTGCCGGGCCTCGGCGCGGCCCCGCACTGGCAGGTCGTGGTGGCGCGGGTGGAGTGGGAGGGCGGCGACATCGAGGGCGGTCCGGTGGCCCAGACGCTGCTGGAGGAGATCCTCGTGGACCCGCTGTCCCCGGGGCCCGAACATTCCGACCGGATAGCTGTCGCCCACACGGGTGACGAGGCCATCGCGCTGGTCCCCCTTCCGGCGGTCTCGGCCGACGACGACGGCTCGGGCACGGGTCTGCACGCCGACCGCCTCCTGGAGGCCGTCAGGGCCCCGCTGTCGGCCGGGCTGAACGACGACGGGCGCCTCACGCTCGGGGTGAGCGCCGCCGTGCACTCGGCGGAGGGGCTGCGCGGCGCCCTGGAGGAGGCGCGGCACGCCCGCCGGGTCGCCGCGGCCCGCCCCGGGCGGGTCTGCGCGGCCGGGCACCAGGAGCTGGCCTCGCACGTCCTGCTGCTCCCCTTCGTGCCGGACGACGTCCGCCGCGCCTTCACCGCCCGGCTCCTCGACCCGCTGCGCGACTACGACAGCCGGCACCGCGCCGAACTGATCCCCACCCTGGAGGCGTTCCTCGACTGCGACGGCTCCTGGACGCGCTGCGCGGCCCGTCTGCACCTGCATGTCAACACGCTGCGCTACCGCGTCGGCCGCATCGAGCAGTTGACGAGTCGTGACCTGTCGCGCCTGGAGGACAAGTTGGACTTCTTCCTGGCCCTGCGGATGAGCTGACGCACGGCGGGGTCCCGGAAGGCCGGTCCCGCCCCGCCACTTTGTGAAATCCTTCACCCACCCTCTTGGCCGGGCCCGGTGATCCGTGCTGAGATGCCACCACTCAACAGCTCAATGGTGTGCTCGGGGAGGGCAACGTGGCGCATACCGCCATGTCTGGTTCCGGAACGACTGCAGGGGACGATCCACTCCAGACCGCGGTATGGCGGCTGCGCTCGCGCGCCTGCTGGGCCGACGCGGCGGCGCTGCTCCAGCCGCACACGGCGGAGGCATCCCTCCAGAGGGCTTCGCTGCTCGTCGAGCGCTGTCTCTACACCGAGCAGGGCTGGGCCGAGGCGGAGGACGCGCTGCGCACCGCCGAGGCCCTCGCGCAGAGCGACGACGAGCGCGGTGCGGCGGCCTGCGAACGCGGCCAACTCGCCTACGCCTCCACCCTGCTGAGCGTGCGCGACCGGGCCGACGAGGCACGTGCCGCACTCGGCCGGGCGGCCGCCCTGATCGCGCCGGGCGCTCCCGGGCGCGCGCTGCTGGACTTCCGGCGCGGGCTGCTCGCCGAGAACCTGGCCCGGGCACCGCAGGCGGCCCGGGCGGCGTACCGGCGGGCGCATGCGGGCGCGACCTCCCAGGACGATCCGCTGCTGATGTCCTTCACCTGGCGGCACCTCGCCGGACTCGCCCTGCGGGAGGGGGAGTTGGCGGAGGCCCGGCACGGCTTCGCCGAGTCCCTGCGCATCCGCGAGGAGTTGGGCTATCTCGTCGGTACGGCCCCGGCGCTGGCGTCGCTCGCGGACGCCGAGTCGGAGCCGGAGGCCTCCCGGCTCCGTGCGGAGGCGGGCCGGCTGTTCCGGCTGCTGGGGGGCGTACCCATCTGGCTGGCGGCCCAGTTGGCGCCCCCCGCTGCGACGGCCTGACCGGATCCGTGGGCGCACCCGCGACATGTGCGCCCACGGCGGGCCCGGGCGGTTCGGATCGCCGTGGCCCCGCGAAGGGTGAACGGCCTCCCCGCGGGCGGGTGGTCCGGTGACGCGGCCGAGCCGCCGTGGCCGTGGTCCCGCCCGCCGCGACAAGGTCCCGCTTCGCGTTCTCCTGGGCGCGCCCCGCTCACCGGGAAGAGCGCCTTGTCCGGCCGGTGCGGGTCGAGCGTGCGGCGACCGACCCACGCAGGCCGTCGTGGTCCCGCTGTACCTGACGACCGCCGAGCTGGACCTGTACGACAGCCTGCTCGCGATCATCCTGCCGACGGCCGCTTTCGCGATGGCGGGGGGGGAACGCGGAACGGCCGTCAGCTGCTCTGGATCCGTGCCAGCAGGTCGCGTGCGAACGTCGTGGCGTCGTGACGGAGTCCGGGGTCGCGGACCAGGCAGACGACGACGGCCACCACGACGAGAAGCGTCAGGAAGCCGCCGAGACCGCCGCCCCGGCCGGCGCCGGTGTGGGCCGTCGGGCGGTGCGTGCGGGGCGAACCCCCGTGGACGCGGGCCATGTCGTGCGCGTGGTGGTGGATGCGGACATGGTTCTGGTGGATCTGCTGGGCCTGCCGAGCGGCCTGCTGTGCCTGCTGCTGCGCCGCCCAGGACGGGTCTGGCATGGCTCTCTCCCCCGGTTGCGGTCGGGCCCTCGCCCGGGACCTGTGCACCGGGGCACGCGGACGCGGGCGGTGCGGGTTCCCGGCGGCGGAGAGTGTTGCGCGGACCGTACGGCTCCGTGACGGAAGGGATCCGGACGGTTACGTACCGCCGGATGCGGCGCGGGCCCACCGCCGGACGCGGCACGGTCGCGCCAGGGCCGGTTCAGGACGCGCCGGTGAAGTGCTCCCGCACCAGGGCCTGGACGACCGCGAGGTCCCCGGCGATCAACGCGTCGAGGAGCGCGGTGTGTTCGGCGGCGTCCGCCACCAGGTCGGCGCGGCCCCGGGAGACGGGACCGCCGACGAGGGGCCACTGCGCGCGGCGGTGCAGGTCGTCGGCGATGCGCACCAACTGGGCGTTGCCCGCGAGGGCGAGGACCGCGCGGTGGAAGGTGCGGTCGGTCTCGGCGTAGGTGGCGCGGCAGCCGGAGGAGGCGGCGCGCACGGTTGCCTCGGCGAGCGGGCGCAGTTCGGCCCAGCGCGCGGCGGGCACGGTGCGGGCGAGCCGGAGCATCACGGGAACCTCGATCAGCCCGCGGATCTCGGCGAGTTCGGCCAGTTCGCGGGTACCGCGCTCGATGACACGGAAGCCCCGGTTCGGGACGACCTCGACGGCGCCTTCGAGGGCGAGCTGCTGCATGGCTTCGCGCACCGGCGTGGCGGACACTCCGAAGCGATCGCCGAGCGCGGGCGCCGAGTACACCTCGCCGGGGGCGAGTTCACCCGCGACGAGCGCGGTGCGCAGCGCATCGAGGATCTGCCCGCGCACGGAGGCCCGCTGCACGACGGGCCGGGCACGCGCTCCGGCCGTCGGGTCGTCGGCCGGTGCGCCGGGGCGGAGGGCGTCCCGCTGCCCGGCGGAGCGGTGCTCCGCCGGATCCGGCGACCGGGTGCCCTTGTCCCGCGTTCCGGGACGCGTGCCCTGCGCGGGGACGACGGAAGGCGAGCCGGCACCGCGCGGGCGCGGGACCGGCGCCTCGCCGTGGGTGTGCTCTCCGCGGGCAGACGCCTCGGCGCCGTCCGGTCCGGTGTCGGCTCCGTCTCCGGCAGCGCCCGGCGGGACGACCCTGGGACGGCTGCGTTCCCCGGGCAGCGGCTGCGCCGGAACCCGGAAGGCGGCCGCCCGGGTCTCCGGGACCCCCGCTCCCTCGGAGCCGTGCGCGCTGCGCGGACCGGCCTGCTCCACGGGTCCTCCTCCGGCTCGGTGCTGCTTGGGGTCATTGCGGCGATTGTCACCTGTGCGTCAAGCACGATAGGCGCACATCGCCTCAGTTCAAACATTCGAAACGGAGGGTAAGGTAAGGCTTACCTGCAAACGATCGTGAAGCGATGGTTCCGCATGTCCGCTCCCGCTCTGCCCGCCCAGGCCGTCGCGACCGCCGCGACCGGCCCCGACACGCTCGCCGCCGTGTCACCCGTCGCGGACGCGTACGCGCGGATGACCGAGGCGATGCCCGGCCTGAGCGTCACCGAGCTGACCAACGGAGAAGCGGCGCCCCGCGGTACGGGGTGGGCCCACGCCGCCGGTCTGGCGCGAGGCGGGCCCGAACTCGACGCGTTCCTCGCGTGGGACGAGGCGCAGGTGATCCGGGACCACGCGCAGCCGGCACGGCCCGATGTCGTGGCGAGCTTCGGACTGCACCGGTACGCCTGGCCGGCCTGCCTCCTGATCACCGTGCCGTGGTTCCTGCGGCGCCGGGTGCCCCGCATGCCTGTGGAGCACGTCACATACCACCGCGAGCTCGGCCGGTTCGCCGTCCGCGTCACCACGTTCGCCTGCCTGCCGGACGACCCGGCCGCCGGGCTTCCCGGTGCGCGGGTCGTGCCGGACGAGGAGGCGCTGCGCGCCGAGGTGCGGGCCGCCGTGGCCGAGCACCTGGATCCGGTCCTCGGCGGCTTCGGGCCGCGCATGCGGCGGCGCGGCCGGGCCCTGTGGGGCATGGCGACCGACGAGATCGTCGAAGGCCTCTGGTATCTCGCACCCCTGTTCGGCGAGGAGGCGCGCGCCAGGCGCGAACTCGAACTGCTGCTGCCCGGCGCCACCCGGCCCTACGTCGGCTCCGCGGCGTTCCGTGAACTGACCGGCCCCGCCGGCGAGTCGCTGCCCACCCGGGACCGGGCGAGCTGCTGCCTCTTCTACACACTGGACCCCGCGGACACCTGTGCGACCTGCCCGCGCACCTGCGACGCGGACCGCGTCCGCAAGTTGACGGCTGTCGACGCCGGTTGAAGCGCCCCCGGTCGGGCGCGGGCCCGCGCGTACCCTAAGATCAACATCACCCGAGGGTGCCTCGGAGACGTTCCCGGATCACAGTTGCTTCACAAGTTCCTCACTTGTCGCAGGAACTTTCCGTCGAACCATCCGTACGGGTAATCTTATTCGCACTCAACTCCCGTCCCTCGTGCGGCAGTTCGAGCAGAACGTCGCCCTGCGCATCCCCTTGCACTCCCTTGGCGGCCTCTTGCCCCGAAACCCCCTGAGGGCCGACGTGATTGGGCCACTATGGCGGGCGTTACGCCCTATCCCAATGCAAGGGACCCCAGATGAGACTGACCGACATATCGCTGAACTGGCTGCTTCCAGGCGCCGTTCTGCTCCTGGGCCTGCTGGCGGCGGTGGCGGTGCTCGCGCGCGGCAAGCGGTCCGGGGACACGAGCGGCGACGACTCCTGGGAACGCAGCGAGGAGCGCCGCAGGCGTAAGGAAGCCTTCTACGGCTCGGCCTCCTATGTGCTGTTGTTCTGCTGTGCCGCGGTCGCGGCGGCACTCTCCTTCCATGGCCTGGTCGGCTTCGGCCAGCAGAACCTGGGACTCTCCGACGGCTGGGAGTACCTCGTCCCGTTCGGCCTGGACGGCGCGGCCATGTTCTGCTCCGTCCTCGCCGTGCGCGAGGCCAGCCACGGTGACGCGGCTCTCGGTTCCCGCATACTCGTGTGGACGTTCGCGGGTGCCGCGGCCTGGTTCAACTGGGTCCACGCACCCCGGGGCATGGCCCACGCCGGCGCCCCGCAGTTCTTCGCGGGCATGTCCCTGTCGGCCGCGGTGCTCTTCGACCGTGCGCTGAAGCAGACCCGTCGTGCCGCGCTGCGCGAGCAGGGACTGGTGCCGCGTCCGCTGCCGCAGATCCGCATCGTCCGCTGGCTGCGGGCGCCCCGTGAGACGTACAGCGCGTGGTCGCTGATGCTCCTGGAGAACGTCCGCACCCTGGACGAGGCCGTGGACGAGGTGCGCGAGGACCGGCGCCAGAAGGAGCAGAACCGACTGCGCCGCCGTAACGAGGAGCGGGTCGAGCGGGCCCACCTCAAGGCCCTGAGCCGTGGTCACCGCGGCTTCGCCGGGCGCGGTGGCGGCCGGGAGCTGGAGACGGCGACCGTGGAGCGGGCACCCGCCCCGGGCTCCGCGGAGCCTGCCATATCCACCGCGGAGCAGCTGCCCGTGCGCTCACGGCCCTCGCTCACCCCGGTCCGCAAGAACACCGAGCCGATCACCGTCGACCTCACCACGGAGGACGACACGATGGCCCTTCCGCGGCTCGACTCCCTGGAGCGCAAGCTCAAGGACCTGGAGCAGCAGTTCGGCTGAGGCCCGGTTCCCTGCCCGGGCGACAGCCCGGGTGATCCGGCCCCGGCCGGACCCGGACACGCATGACGACGGCGGCACGGTGTTCTACACCGTGCCGCCGTCCAGTTCGAACCACACCGCTTTGCCCACGCCGTGCGCCCGTACGCCCCACGCGTCCGCCAGCGACTGCACGAGGACCAGACCTCTGCCGTGGGTGCCGTCGCCGGCTTCGGGCACCCGCAGCCGGGGCCTGCGTCCCACGAAGTCCCGCACCTCCACGCGCAGTCGGCGCGCTCCGACGGTCGCCGTCAGGACGGCGTCGTGATCGGTGTGGACCAGTGCGTTGGTGACCAGCTCGCTGGTCAGCAGCTCGGCTATGTCGGACCGGCCGGGCACCCCCCAGTGCCGTAACAACTCGCGCAGCGCCCTGCGTACCTCGGGCACCGCCCGCAGGTCCGCCTTGACGAGCCGGCGCCGCAGCTGGGTGGTGTCCGGCTGTTCCGTCGCCCCGTCGGACATGTCGTCCACCGGATCGGTGGAGGAGGTCCCCCTGGCCGTCGGAGCGCCTCCGCTTGCCTGCCTCTTCATGACCCCCGCCTGCGTGCCGATGTCGGATCCCCCCTGCTCGAACACGTTCACGGGATCCATGCCCCAACGGGAACGTGACAGTCATGTCGAATCGCCGCTCGCGGGGTCCACGGCCGTGGTCGCGGGACGCCTGCACCGGGCACTGATCGGCGCGACGGAACCGACCGGACGCTGGGGATCCTCTCCGGACGCGGGACCCGTGTCCGCCGGGGCGGGCCGGGATCCGGCGCCTCGCCCGTCACCGCGCTCCGCACGGTGAACGCATCAGGTGCCACCGGCGTGGACCTGTGGCATGTTCGGGACGATCCGGCGTACGCGGCCCGGGAGTTACGGACCGCTCGTGGACGCCGCGCGTCCGGCACGGCCGGGGGAAACTCCTGGTCGACGGAGGGGTCCCCGCCGGGGGCCGGACACCTGAGGAGACGACGGCCGGAGCGGTGGCGGGTCGCGGCCGGCTCCGGTCCCGCCGAGGGCGGTCCCGGTCTCCGGAGCGAGGCACCGCCGTACGACGCTCCGGTCGTCCCCCGCAGAGGGCCTCGCACGCTCCGGCGGCCGGATCCCCGCGAGGGAGGGTGCGGGGGTACGTCCGCGGCAGGGAGGGGCGGCGGCCCGTGCGTCCGGGACGGCTCCGGGACCGCGCGTCCGGGAGACGTCCCGACCGTGCGCGGTCAGCCGATCCGCCTACATGTGTCTGCCGAACTCGCCGTACACAAACAGGAATTGGAGCATCCATGTCCGCTGTCCGGCCTTCGACGGGGTCCGCATGCCCCGTGCGCCCGGCCCCTGACCGGACCCCCGCGGAAGAACCCGCGGCCTACGGCCGGGGCACGTTGCGCAGGTTGGACCGGGCCATCTGGAGCATGCGCCCGACACCGCCGTCCAGCACGATCTTCGACGCCGAGAGCGCGAAGCCCGTCACCATGTCCGCGCTGATCTTCGGCGGGATGGACAGGGCGTTCGGGTCGGTGACGATGTCGACGAGGGCGGGGCCCTTGTGGGCGAAGGCGTCCTTCAGGGCGCCGGCGAGCTGCTTGGGCTTCTCCACGCGGACGCCGTACGCCCCGCACGCCTGCGCCACGGCCGCGAAGTCCGGGTTCTTGTTGGTGGTGCCGTACGAGGGCAGACCGGCGACGAGCATCTCCAACTCCACCATTCCGAGCGCGGAGTTGTTGAAGAGGACCACCTTCACGGGCAGGTCGTACTGCACGAGGGTGAGGAAGTCGCCCATCAGCATGGAGAACCCGCCGTCGCCGGACATCGACACGACCTGCCGGTTCCGGTCGGTGAACTGGGCGCCGATCGCCATGGGCAGCGCGTTCGCCATCGAGCCGTGCGAGAACGAACCGATCACGCGTCGGCTGCCGTTGGGCGAGATGTAGCGGGCCGCCCAGACGTTGCACATGCCGGTGTCCACCGTGAACACCGCGTCTTCGTCCGCGAGTTCGTCGAGCACGGAGGCGACGAACTCGGGGTGGATCGGGACGTGCTTGTCGACCTTGCGCGTGTAGGCCTTGACGACGCCTTCGAGTGCGTCCGCATGCTTCTTCAGCATCTTGTCGAGGAAGCGCCGGTTGCCCTTGGGCCGCACCCGCGGGGTCAGACAGCGCAGGGTCTCCTTCACGTCCCCCCACACCGCGAGGTCCAGCTTGGAGCGCCGCCCGAGGCGCTCGGGCCGGACGTCGACCTGGACGATCTTGACGTCGTCGGGGAGGAACGCGTTGTACGGGAAGTCGGTGCCCAGCAGGATCAGCAGGTCGCACTCGTGGGTCGCCTCGTAGGCGGCGCCGTAGCCGAGGAGCCCGCTCATGCCGACGTCGAAGGGGTTGTCGTACTGGATCCACTCCTTGCCCCGCAGGGCGTGCCCGACCGGCGACTTGATCTTCTCGGCGAACTCCATGACCTCGGCGTGGGCGCCCGCCGTGCCGCTGCCGCAGAAGAGCGTGATCTTCTGGGCCTCGTCGATCATCGCGACGAGTTCCTCGATCTCGGTGTCACCCGGCCGGACACTGGGCCGGGAGGTGACCAGAGCGGTCTCGATGGTCTTGTCGGGCGCGGGCTCGGCGGCGATGTCTCCGGGCAGCGAGACGACACTGACCCCGGACTGGCCGACCGCGTGCTGGATGGCGGTCTGGAGCAGCCGCGGCATCTGCTTCGGGCTGGAGATCAGCTCGCTGTAGTGGCTGCACTCGCGGAACAGCTGGTCGGGGTGGGTCTCCTGGAAGTATCCGAGGCCGATCTCGCTGGAGGGGATCTGCGAGGCGAGGGCCAGCACGGGAGCCATTGAGCGGTGCGCGTCGTAGAGGCCGTTGATCAGGTGGAGGTTGCCCGGGCCGCAGGAGCCGGCGCAGGCCGCGAGCTTGCCGGTGATCTGCGCCTCGGCGCCCGCGGCGAACGCGGCCGTCTCCTCGTGCCGGACGTGGATCCAGTCGATGGCGGCGTTGCGCCGGATCGCGTCCACGACGGGGTTGAGGCTGTCGCCAACGACCCCGTACAGCCGCTTGACGCCCGCACGGACGAGGATGTCGACGAACTGCTCGGCGACGTTCTGCTTGGCCATGCTGCACGCACCTCTTCGTGATCCTCGAAGCCCTCGGGCTGTCCGGGTCCCCCGTCCCGTCGTCCGTCCCCTGGCTCCATGAATTCACACCGTGCGCGGTTACGCCTCCCAAACGGCGGCGGCCGTCCTGTCGTCCGCGTACCCCTTGACCCGTACCTGGCTGTCCGCGAGGAACGCCGCGAGGCCGGGCGGCTCCCCCTGCGACCACCGTGTCGTGAGGTACTCGGCCAGCTCCGGTTCGCCGCGCAGCGGCTCCGCCATGCCTCCCGTGCAGAGCAGGAGCGTGTCACCCGGGCGGGCGATCGAGGCCCGGAACCGGAACGGGGGGCGCGGCGGGCGGGGCGCGGGCTCGTAGGGGCTCGGGGGTGTCGTGATCCCCAGGTCCATGGTGAGCCGGTCGCCCCCCGGGGTCTCGTGCGGCGGCGAGCCGAAGCCGACCACGGCGTCCCCGGTGGCCTCGGCTACCCGTGGCTCGATGTCCTGCCACTCGCCGTCCCGCAGCCGGAACAGACCGCCGGCACCGACGCCGAAGAACACCCGGGTACGGCACTCGGGGTCGGCGGGCAGCAGCAGACAGCGCAGGCCGGCCGTGTACTCCTCCGGTTCGACGCCCTGCTCCGCCGCGCTCGCCCGCAGCTTGCCGAGACTGCGGTCGGTGAGGCGGTGCAGGCCCGATTTCAGGTCGCCGCGGCGCGCGGCGCGGATGTCGTCGGACAACCGCGCGTGGCTGCGTCCGACGGCGCGCGCGATCCACCGGCACGCCTCCGCCGCGGCCCGGTGCGCTCCCGGGGTGGCCCGGGCGCCGGTCGCCATCGCCACCAGCACGAGGGCCTGCTCGCCCGACCCGAACCGGGCGGTGAGCAGCGCGTCCCGGCGCGGCTCGCCCCGGTACCGGGCGGAGTCCCCGCGCACCGAGGCCGCCCGCAGGGTGCTCGTCCCGTAGCGGGCGCCGTCGAGCACGGTGTCGGCGACCAGGTCGTCGAGTTCGTCCGGGTCGGTGGGCGGGAGCGCGGTCGGTTCGGCGTCGTAGGTGGGCGGACCGGATCCGACGTGGCCGACGGCGGTCGGCTGCCGGGGCACGGAGAGCGCGGATTCCCCGGACGCGGCGGGCCGGGCGTCCTCGGGCTCGACCGCGACGCGCGGCGTCCGGAAACCGCCGGTGGTACTCGGGAGCCCGGTAGGGGCGGCGGCCACGTGACCGCCCTCCGCCGGCCCTGCGGGAGCGGCGCCGACGGGGTTCGGCCCGGAGGGCACGGGGCGGCCGGGGCCCTCGGCGGGACCCCGGCCGACCGGGGCGGGACCGGCGGGGGGTGGTCCCGCTGGGGCGGGACCGGCGGGGAGTGGGCCCGTGGGTGCGGGGCTGGCGGGCGCCGGACCGGCAGGCGCCGGGCCGACCGGTGCGGGACCGGCGGGACCGAAACCGGCAGAGGGGGGAGCAGCGGGAGGCCCGGCGGGACCCGGGCCGTGCGGTACGGGACCTGCCGGTGCGGGACCGGCAGGGGGTGGGCCCGTGGGTGCGGAGCCGGCGGGGCCGGGCCCGACCGGTGCCGGACCGGCAGGAGGCGGAGCCGTGGGTGCGGACCTGGCGGGCGCCGGGCCGGCCGGTGCGGGACCGGCGGGCGTCTCGCCGGCGGTCGCCGGGCCGGTCCGTGGCGGACCCGCGGGTGCCTGACCCGCTGGGCCCACGGGGGCGGGCCCGGCGAAGTCCGGACCGACCGTCGGACCCCCTGGCTCCGCGACGTTCGCGGCGCCGGGCGCGGACGCGGGCTTCGGGGGTGCGGACAGGGGCCTGGGCGGCGCGTCCGCCGGTGGCGGGGGCGCGTCAGCCGGAATCCTCGCCCCGGGCACCCGCCCTGCGGGCTCCTCGGCGTTCACGTCCGGGGCGGGGGTCTGGGGGGTGAACCCCGGTGGGGTCGGGCCGGGCGGGAACGGGACGGGGGCCGCCGGATCGGCGGGCGGGGCGTCCCAGGAGCTGGGCCGGTGCCCGAGTCCGGCCCGGGTGGGCCGGTCCTCGTCGGGATTCGGGTCCCTGTCCGGATACGCGGCCTCGTCGCGATCCTGCCCCGTCCCCGGGCCGCGCTCCCATCGGCCGGGGCGGGACGACGCCGCCTGACCGCGGGGGGTCGCGCCGGTCCAGGCCCCGGGCGCCGGGGCACTGTCCCGATCCGCCCGGGGAGCGGACGCCCGGTCCCAGGCAGCGGGGGTCTGCCTCGGTACGGCGGGCGGCCCGTCCCCCGTCTCCGGGCGGGACACGTCCGGCGCACCGGAGTCCCGTCGACCCGGGTACGGCGCGGGAGCCCGGTCATCGAAGGCCGAGGAAGAGGAGGACGGTCGGTCCCAGCCGGAGGGAGCCTGCCCGGGTACGCCGGCCGGCCGGTCCGGCCGGTCCCCCGTCTCCGGGCGGAAGACGTCCGGCGCACCGGAGTCCCGCTGCTCGGGGTACGGCGCGCGAGCCTCGTCGTCGAAGGCGCCGGGGGGCCGCGCGGTCCCGCTGCCGCGACCCGGCGCGGGTCCCCACTCAGACCCGGGTCCGGGCGCGGCACCGGACCCCGGCACCGGTCCGGGGCCCGGGGCGCTCTCCGGCGCGGGTACGGGCCTCGGCTCCGCCCCCGTTCGGGATGCCGGTCCCGGGACGAGACCCCGCTCCGGCCCGAACTCCCCGTCGGGCGCGGGCTGCTGGCCGGTTCCGGCGCCGTCGCCCAGTGTCCCGGCCGCCGACGCGAACCGGTCGTCCAGGGAGTCGGCCGCCGGTGCCGGCCCCGTGTCCTCGGTGGAGTCGTCGTACAACTCCCCCCACCATGCGTCCTCGTGACCGGTGGGCTTCTCCCCCTGCTGGCTCATGCCCCTAATTGTCCACCGCGGTGGCCTGTTGAAAACGGGGCATCCGGAAAAACCGGCCAAGGTGCTGGCCGTCGAACGGCGTGTCGAGGCAGTCGTCGAACAGAAATACGGCACAGAACGGCCGCACACATGACCGCCGGGCGGTCCCACCCCCCACGGGAGAACCGCCCGGCGGCGTCCTGGTGCCCGGGACTCAGCGCACGTCGTAGGCCCGGTTCACGGTCTGGCTGACCGAGTTGCCTGCCGCGTCGGTCAGTTCGGCCTTGAGTGTGACCTGCTTTCCTTGGGCTCCGCTGTGATCGACGGTCGCCGTCCACCGGCCGTCGTGCCGGGCGGTCGCGGCGGACGTCCAGGTCTTCCCGTCGTCGTAGGAGTACGACAGCTTCGCCGAGGTGAGTTCCCCGGGCCGGTAGCCGGCGTGACCGGTGGCCGACAGGGTGATCCGCTGACCGTCCTTCGCCGCAAGGGACTTGAGGCCGTCCTCGGGCAGGGTGTAGCACGGGAAGAGCAGCGGGATGCCCTGCGAGAAGACGTCCTCTTCGAGGTGCGAGCGGAAGGACCAGGTCGTCACTGTCTGCGTCGACCGGTTCCAGACGCGGGACCCGATCTTCACGGTGACGAGGGTGAGGTCGTACGAGGCGTCCTCGGCGGGGACCTCGAACACTCCGTACGGGACGGAGGACTCGCCCAGCGACACACCGTCGCGCCGCAGTTCCATGGAGCCGATGTCCCCGAAACTTCCCTGGACTCCCAGGTGTTGGGCGTCACCCCAGAAACCGGGGGCCGCGCCGATCAGGTTGCCCTGGCGCTCCGCGGCGAGCGCCTGCTCACCGGAGGCGTCGAGAGGGGCCACCGGGGAGAGGACCCCGCCGTACCACTCCTCGCTGCGCCGCTCCCCCGTGGAGTAGGTGCGCACCGGGTCGATCATGAACTCGCCGAAGGGGAAGCTGCTGGACACCTGGTGCCCCCAGCCGGTGGTGCCCGCGGAGGAGTACTCGGTGCGTTCGAAGGGTGCGGGAACGGTCTCGAGTTCGGCGAAGGAGCCGGTGAGTCCGCTCGGGCGGCTGAAGGAGGGCAGGTCGACGTAGTCGGTGGCGGTGCCCATCGCGCGGTAGGTGGCGTGGTCGGCGGCCAGGTCACGGTCGCGGACCCGGTAGCTGACGGCGTGCTGGAGCTGTCCGGTCTCCGGGAAGGCCAGGTTGTAGACGTAGGGGCTCTTGGCGGTCGCCTTCCAGCGCAGCGTCACGTCGGGGGAGGCGAGCAGGGCGCGTGCCTCGTCGGCCGGGATGCCGAGGACCGGGAGCGGGCCGCCGGTGAAGCCGGTCGACGGGTACCAGCGACCGGGTGCCTCGCGGTAGGCGAGGACGGCGAGCGCGCCCGCGGCCTTCGCTGCCGTGGCGACGGTGCTCGCGCTGCCGTTGTCCGGCAGCTTGACGAGCGCGATCTTCCCCCGGGCGCCGGCGAGTTCGTCCGCCGTGCCCGACTTGGCGTCGACGAGCCGGGCGCGTCCGGTGCCGTCCAGGTTGGCGGAGGAGGTCGAGCCGGTCACCGGGTGCAGCACCGGGCCTCCGACGACGGCGAGTTCGGAGGTCTGTGGGGCCGCGGCCCGCCAGAAGCTGTCGAACTCGAAGGTGCCGTGGCTCGCCCGGCCGTCGACCGAGGCGTAGTAGCCGCGAACGGAGCGGCCTCCGGCGGCGGTTCCGGCGTGCAGCCAGGTTTCGTCCCAGGAGCGGGCGAACCCGAGGGTGGCACCGCGCAGTTCGGACGGCTGGTCGGTCCGCACGCTCAGCCGGTGGGCCGTGCGGGCGTCGAGCACGACGGTGGTGTCCTTGCGGATCTCCAGCTGCGGACGGGCCAGGTACGTCAGGGAGTCGACGAGGGTGCCCTCCGTATCGGGAGTGGCGACGAAGCTGGAGAGGAAGTAGCTGCCGGGGCGTATCTCGTAGGTCTGGTCGGTCGCGCCCTCGTTGAAGCGGCGTTCGCCGCTCGCGTCGTCCGTGCCGATGAGGTCGACGGACGAGGCGGAGCCGGCGGGACGGCCGAGCCGGTCGACGAGCTTGACGCGCAGGGTGACCGTCTCCGGCTGGACGTACAGGGAGAAGGGGGTGGAGACCGCCACGTCGTCGGCGGTGGCGAGGACGCGGCCGGTGACGTCGCCGTACTGGGCGCGGGTCAGCGTGGCGTCCGGGTCGAGGGTGAGCGGGACCGTGGCGGTCGCGCCCGGGGCGACGGTGACGGAGCCTGCCCCGAGCCGGGCGACCGGGGTGCGCACGGCGGAGCCGTCGTTGCCGGTGACTCCGGCGAGGGCGAGCTTCAACCGCACCGTCTTCGTACCGGTGTTGGTGTACGGCACGTCGACGGTCGTGCGGTCGCTCCTGTCCTGCGGCCAGTTGAAGGATCCGCCCTGCAGCGCGGGCGTGCCGAGCACGGTCTCGTCGACGGCGGCCTTCACGTCGAGGCGGCCGCCGCCGGTCTCCCGTACGTCGCCGGGGATGTCCGCGTCGGCGGCGGAGACGAGGGCGGCCTTGATCTGCTGGGCGGTCCAGTCGGGATGGCGTTGCCTGACGATCGCGGCGGCGCCCGCGACGTGCGGGGTCGCCATCGACGTACCGCTCATGGACTGGTAGGCGTAGACGCCGCGTCCGCCCGCGTTGGCGGCCGAGATGTCCACGCCCGGCGCGGTGATCTCCGGCTTCAGCGTGTGCGAGCCGAAGGCCGGGCCGCGGCTGGAGAAGGACGCCGTGGAGTCGTCGCGGTCGACGGCGCCGACGGTGAGGACGCTGGGCGCGCAGCCGGGCGAGGAGACGGAGTTCGGGCTCGGCCCGGTGTTGCCCGCGGCGATCACGAAGAGGGTCTTCTTGCTCGACCGGGCGAGTTCCTCGGCCGCCGCGCTCATGGGGTCGGTGCAGTCGGTGCGCGCGGGGTTGCCGAGGCTCATCGAGACCACGTCGGCGCCCTGGTCGACCGCCCACTGCATGCCGGCGATGATCCAGGACGTCTCACCGGAGCCGTAGTCGTTGAGGACCTTGCCGTTCAGGAGGTCGGCCGCGGGGGCGACGCCCTTCTGCCTGCCGTCGCTCGCCGCGCCCGTGCCGCCGACGGTGGAGGTGGTGTGGGTGCCGTGCCCCTGGTGGTCGCTCGTGTCCGGGGAGTCGGTGAAGTTCTCGGACGCGGTGATCCGGCCCTTGAGGTCGGGGTGGTCGGCGTCGACACCGGTGTCGAGGACGGCGACCTTGGTGCCCTTGCCGTCGTACCCGGCGGCCCACGCCTCGGGGGCGTGCACCTGCTTGGTCGAACGGTCGAGGGTGGCCCGCACCTTCGCGTCGAGCCACAGCTTCTTCAGTGAACCGGCCGCGCGGCTGCGGGAGTTCGTGATGTCCGCCCAGAACTCGGCGGCCTTCTTCTTGTCGGCCGCGAGCGCGACGCCGTCGATCGGGTCGAGGACCTGGCCGCGCCGCGCGCCGCGCGGGGTGACCGGCAGGCTCCGGGCGACCGAGGTGTCGTACGTGGCGATGACCGGGACCGTCGAGGTGTGCGCGTCGTCGTAGCCCTGTCGCACCAGGCCGGTGACGTTGAAGAGTTCCTCGTCGATGCGGCCGGCGGCTATCGCGGCGACGGCGCCCGCGGGATAGACGTAGACGTCCTTGCCGGACTGCCGGGTCTGGACGAAGGGGGTGGTGCCGTCGGCGGCGGGCAGGACGTTCGCCCCGTCCTTCGTCACCAGGACGCGGTCACCGGTGACGAGGGTGACGACGGAGCCCGAGGCGGCGGCCCCGGTGCCGGTCAGTGGCCGCGGCTGCTCCGCGGCCGCCGTGGGTACGACTGTCGTGACGGCGAGGACGGCGGCGGTCGCCGCCCCCATGGCCGTACGCGATATCCCTCTCCCCAAAAGTCCCACTCCCCAAGGTCGTCCGCCCGGTCGCCCGCTCCGGGCCCGGCGCGGTCCACGCGCCGGTGCGGCCCGTGTTCGCGCAGGCCGGACCCAAGCAGGGCATTACGGGCGGTGGTTGGTGCTGCGGTGGCGTGAGCTTGTCAGAGGGGCGGGGGGTGCGGCGATGATGTGCCGAGGCGGGTTTGCGCCGTGGCCGTTTCCCGCCACGGTGCCGCCGACCGGCCGGAACGCATTCTGGGGAGGGACATCGCCGCATGCTCGGAGCGATAGGTCTGGACGAGACCCACGAGTCGGCGTACCGGGCACTGGTGTCCGTGGGTGCCGCCGACGTACCCGATCTCGCGCGCCGGCTCACGCTCGGCGAGTACGACACGGAGCGCGCGCTGCGCATCCTGGAGCGGCACGGTCTGGCCGCGCAGTCCTCCGCTCGGCCCGGGCGCTGGGTCGCCGCGCCGCCGGGCGTCGCCCTCGGCGCGCTGCTCACCCAGCAGCGCCACGAACTGGAGAAGGCGGAGCTGGCGGCGGCGCTGCTGGCCGAGGAGTACCGGGCCTCCGCCGCAGAGCCGGCCGTGCACGACCTCGTGGAGGTGGTGATCGGCGCGGCGGCGGTCGCCCAGCGGTTCCTCCAGCTCCAGCTCGGCGCGGCCGAGGAGGTGTGCGCGCTGGTCACCGGGAAGCCGCTGGTGGTGTCGGGAACGGACAACGACGCGGAGGAGCAGGCCGCCGGCCGCGGTGTGCGCTACCGCGTCGTCGTCGAGCGGTCCGTCCTCGACCTGCCGACCGGCATCACGGAGCTGTCCGCGGCGCTGGGCCGCGAGGAGCAGGTGCGGGTCGTGGACCAGGTGCCGACCAAGCTGGTGATCGCCGACCGGGCGCTGGCGATGGTGCCGCTGACCTCGCACACCGCGGAGCCGGCGGCGCTGGTGGTGCACGCGAGCGGGCTCCTGGAGCTGCTGTCGGGGCTGTTCCAGTCGGTGTGGCGGGACGCGCTGCCGCTGCGGCTGGGCAGCCGGGGTGTGCTGGAGCAGGAGCCGGACGGCCCGGACGGCGCCGATCTGGAAATCCTCTCCCTGCTCCTTGCGGGGCTGACCGACGCGAGCGTGGCCAAACAGCTCGATCTGGGGCTGCGGACGGTACAGCGCCGTGTGAAGCGGCTGATGGAGCTGACGGGCGTCGCGACCCGGCTCCAGCTGGGCTGGCACGCCTACGAACGGGGCTGGGTGGCGCGGGACTGACCTGCGGTTCCGCGCCCGCTCGGGCAGGCTGGGCAGATGGGAGTGTGGGAACTCCTGCTGGTCGGCGTGGTGATTCTGCTCGGCCTGTCCGGAGTACTGGTGCCCGGTCTGCCGGGGTCGTGGCTCGTCTGGGCCGCGGTTCTGTGGTGGGCGCTGAGCGATCCCCGGGCCCTGTCCTGGGCGGTCCTCGTCGGCGCGACGGCGGTCCTGCTGCTCGCACAGGCCATCCGGTTCGTTCTTCCCCCACGCCGGCTGCGGGAGAGCGGCGCCACCACCCGGATGGCGGTGTACGCCGGGGCCGGGTCCCTCCTGGGTTTCGTCCTGCTCCCGGTGGTGGGCGCGATCCCCGGTTTCGTCGGCGGGATCTACCTGTGTGAGCGGCTGCGCCTCGGCGGCCGGGGCGAGGCGTGGACGTCGGTGCGGACCGCGATGCGGTCGGGCGGCTGGAGTGTCCTGACGGAGTTCTTCGCCTGCCTGCTGATCCTGGGGGCCTGGCTGGGGGCCGCGATCTGGGGCTGACGGGGACGCCTCACGGGTCCCCGGGCCCTACGGGAAGCGCGCCGCCCTGGTCGGGACGAGGGCGGTCAGGTCGATCGTGTCGGCGAGCGCGCGCATGCCGGTGTCGTTGAAGTGCAGATGATCGCCCGGGTCGTAGCCGGGGAGGATGCGGTTCGGGTGGGCCGGGTCGCGGACCGTCGCGTCGAAGTCGGCGACGGCGTCGAAGATCCGCCGGCCGCGGATGGCGTCGTTGACCGCGAGCCGCACCGCCTCACGCGCCGGGGTGTACGCGCTGTGA
The DNA here is from genome assembly GCF_040607345.1 of Streptomyces sp. NPDC005302. Taxonomy (NCBI): domain Bacteria; kingdom Bacillati; phylum Actinomycetota; class Actinomycetes; order Kitasatosporales; family Streptomycetaceae; genus Streptomyces; species Streptomyces sp. NPDC005302. The sequence goes on along the minus strand of NZ_JBEXGN010000003.1, from coordinate 243,373 downwards.
CCGCCGTACGGGGTGATCGTGCCGCCGATGACGCGGATGCCGCGGGCGTGGGCGCGGCGCACGAGAAGCCGGTAGGCGTTCTCCAGGTCGAGGGGGTCCGTCACCTCGGGACTGCCCTTGATGTCGTTGATGCCCTCCAGCACGATCATCGTGCGGACGCCCGAGCGGGAGAAGACGTCGGTGTCGAGACGGGTCAGCGCGCTCGGGCCGCGTCCTTCACGCAGGACGCGGTTGCCGGAGATCCCCGCGTTGAGGACGCCGGGCCGCCGGTCCGCGGGGAGGTCCCGCAGCCGGTCGGCGAGCCGGTCCGGCCAGCGGTGGTCGGCGCTGAACGAGGAGCCCGTCCCGTCGGTGATGGAGTCGCCGAGCGCGACCACACTGCCCGCGGTCGAGGCGCCGAGCACGTCGACGCCGGTCACGTAGTACCAGTTGCCGACCGTCCTCGTGTACGCGGCGCCGCTCACGTCGGCGGTGCGGTCGCCGCCGGGCGCGACGAAGTTGGCCTGGAGCGCGGAGCGGTGGAACGTCGCCGGGCCCGAGCCGGCCGGGGTGTGCACCGACACGAGCAGGTTGGCGTCGGCGGGCACCGTCAGGGCGACGGGGTCGCTGACCACGTCCCGGCCCACGGGGACGGAGAGCGAACGGGCGCCGCCGAACGTGACCGTGCGCAGGGTGCCGGCCACGGCGCCCGGGCCGGCCGGTGCGCCCGGAACCTGCAACGCCAGGGTGACGGAGCCGAGTTGGAGTGGTGCGGTGCCGAGCCGGTTGGAGAGACGGACGCGGGCGGCCCGGCCGCCGACGCTGGTGTGGACGACGTTGCGGATGGAGGCGCCGGGCAGCGCGGGCGCCGTGCCGGAGGGGGCGCCCTCCCAGGTGCCGGTCCAGGTGTCCCGGGAACCACCGCGGTTCTCCGCCCGCGGCGCGGCGACCGGACCGGGGCCGGACTCCGCCTCGGCGATCACGCTCGGCGGGGTGAGAACCAGGGTGGTCACCAGGGTGACGAGAAGGCGCCTGAGCATGATCGCGCGGGTCATGGGGCCATGGCTTCCCTGACCACGGACCCGCGCAACGCACCGTCACACCAATGGCGGCGGCACGACGCGCCGCGCCGTCCGGGCGAGGCCGGGCAGCGGCATCACCCCCCGACCGACGGCGGCCACCGCCGGCGCTCCGGATCCGCGTCCTGCGACGGACGTGGTCCGGAACCCGATGCGTCGCGGGGCGGCGCGTGTTTGGCTGCTGTCATGACCGAATTCAGCGAGGCGGAGCGCGCGTACCTCAGGTCGCAACGGCTGGGCCGACTGGCCACCGTGGACCCGCTCGGGCAGCCCCAGGCCAACCCCGTCGGCTTCTTCCCGCAGGACGACGGGACGATCCTGATCGGCGGGTACGCCATGGGAACGACCAAGAAGTGGCGCAATCTGCAGAAGAATCCGAAGGTCGCGCTGGTCGTCGACGACATCGTCAGCGTGAGCCCGTGGAAGGTACGAGGCCTCGACATCCGCGGCGAGGCCGAACTCCTCACCGGAAAGCACGACTTGGGCCCGCACTTCAGCGAGGAGCTGATCCGGATCCACCCGCGCCGGATCCACAGTTGGGGCCTGGAGGACTGAACGGCCAAGCGGGCCGAACCCGTTGATGAGGGGCCATCTGGAGACACATCGGCCCAAGATCGCGAGGCCCGTGGACCTTGGTAGGGTCCCGAGCCATGACCGCCACGGAACCCACGATCCTGGCCACCTCGGGTGGTCACCGCGTCGGCGACCGCACCCGGGTGTTGTTCGGCCCGCTCGTCCACCACGCCGTGGAACTGGCCCGGGTCGAGGGCCGCCGCCCCCGCGTCATGTACGTCGGGACGGCGATCGGCGACGCCGAACACTTCACGTCCCGGATGAGCGAGGCGGCCCGCGTGGCGGACTTCGACCTCACGCCGCTGCACCTGTTCCCGATGCCGAACATCGACGACGTTGAGAGCGCCGTGCTCGAACAGGACGTCGTGTGGGTGATGGGCGGTTCGGCGGCGAACCTGCTCGCCGTGTGGCGGGTCCACGGACTCGACGCGGTGTTCCGCCGGGCCTGGGAGGCGGGGGTCGTGCTCAGCGGGGTGAGCGCCGGCTCGCTCTGCTGGTTCCAGGGCGGGACCACGGACTCCTTCGGCCCCGAACTCCGGGCGCTCACCGACGGACTGGGCTACCTGCCGTTCGGCAACGGCGTCCACTACGACAGCGACCCGGGCCGCCGCCCCCTCGTCCACCGGCTGGTGGCCGACGGCACTCTCCCCGAGACCCACTGCACCGACGACGGCGTGGGACTGGTCTACCGCGGGACCCGTCTCGTCGAGGCCGTCACGGAGATCCCCGGCAAGGCCGCCTACGTCGTCACCCGCGAGGGCGACACGGCGACGGAAACCCGCGTCGAACCCCGCGAACTGGCCGCGCCGAGCGACTGACGTCGGTCGCCGCGACCCCGAACGCCCTTGGCGCGAGGCCTCGATGACCCGCGCCACTCCCCTGCCGCCGAGCGTTCCCCCGCATGCGCGCCGAGGGGTCGAGGGACCCGGGTGGTCCGGACCGTCGTGCGGCCGGCGGACAACCCTCCGGCGTCGATGCGCGGCCCGTGACCCGTTGGGCGCCCGGCCTTCAGCGCGGTCGGCGGCCTACAACTGTCCTGCCACACACAGGTGTTGGACCGCGTACGAGCGCCACGGCCGCCAGCTGTCCGGGAGGCCGGCGCCGGGGGGCGCCGTGTCCGGGTCGCCGAGGGCGCGGGTGCGGATGGCGGTGACGGTGGCGCTGTCCATGCCGGGCAGGGTGAGCAGGAACTCCTGTGCCGCGTCGCGGTCGGCTCCGGGGTCCAGGCGCAGGGCCCCGTCGGCGAGCGCGGCGGTCAGTGCGCCGAGGGGGCCGTCCGGCTCCGCCTCCGCGAGCACGGCCGCCTCCGGGAAGAGGTGCGTGAGCGTGCCGCACGGGGCGTCCAGAGCCTTCCCGTAACGCAGCACGAGGCGCTCGGCCTGCTCCTTCCCCACCAGGGCGCGCACCGCCAGCTCGTCCGGATCGGCGCTGCCCGGCGAGCGCAGGCCCGGCCGCGCCGCGACGAGCGGGCCCAGCCGGGCGTCGGCCCCCAGCCTCTCGTCGACGGCGTACGGATCGGCGTCGAGGTCGAACAGCCGGCGCAGCCGCCCGACCGCGGTGGTGAGGTCGCGGAGATCCGTGAGATGCAGCCGGGCGTCCAGCCAGCCACCGGGGCGGCCGTCGGACCAGACCCCACCCGCGCCGGTCCCGCCCTTAACGGCGCCGCTCGACTCGGCCGACGCCTCGCGGCTCCTTCCTCCGCGGGGCCGCTCGTCGACGGCGACGATTCCCGTTCCGTACGGAAGTCGGAGGGTCCGCCGGTAGGTGCGGCGGCCTCGGGGGCCGCTCACGGACTCGACGCCCGGCACGGCCTCGGCGGTCAGCAGGTCGAAGACGGCGGTTGCCTGGTAGGGGCCGCGGTAGGCGAGCCGGAGGGGGACACCGGCGGCGGGCGTGGCCGCGCGACGGGCGGCAGGGCCGGTGCGGGGTGCGGCGGCCCGCAGTTCGCTCGGCGTCGACGCGTAGACAGCGCGGATCGTGTCGTTGAACTGGCGCACGCTGGCGAAACCGGCCGCGAAGGCGATCTGCGTGATGGGGAGGCCGGTGGTCTGCAGGAGGATGCGCGCGGTGTGCGCCCGCTGGGCGCGGGCGAGGGCGACGGGGCCCGCGCCGACCTCGGCGGTGAGCTGGCGCTGCACCTGACGGGCGCTGTAGCCGAGACGGTCGGCGAGCCCGCCGACACCCTCGCGGTCCACCACGCCGTCGCCGATCAGACGCATGGCGCGGCCGACGACGTCGGCCCGTACGTTCCATGCCGCGGAACCAGGCACGGCGTCCGGGCGGCATCGGCGGCAGGCCCGGAAGCCGGAGCCCTGTGCGGCTGCGGCCGTCGCGTAGAAGCAGACGTTCTGCCGCTTCGGCGTCACCGCGGGGCAGCTGGGCCGGCAGTAGATCCCGGTCGTCCGCACGGCGAAGAAGAACTCCCCGTCGAAGCGGGCGTCCCGGCTGCGTACGGCCTCGTACCTGGTGTCCTCGTCGATCACCCTTCCAGTGTGGCCCGGAACGGACCGCGCGGCTGGCGGGAATCGGACACCACGCTGCGGACCGGACGGAGGCGCCGGGAGCGACGCCCCGGCGGCCACGGCAGGCCGGGGTGGGGCGACGGACGGACCGTCGCCCTGCCCCGGCCGGACCGGTGAACGGCGCGGAGAGCCGGTACCGCCGGCTCTCCGCGGGGTGTGGCTACCAGCGGCCCCGCTTGGCCTCCATCGCCGCGCGACCGTCGGCCCCCTTGCGCTTCCAGTCCCGGCGGATCTCGGCGCGCAACCGGGCGTCCGTCTTGGCGACGATCCGCTGGTTCTCCCGGATCAGCTTGCGGTAGCTGTCGAGACGCCGTTCCTGCAGCGCACCGGAGTCGACGGCCTCCAGCACCGCGCAGCCGGGTTCGGCGACGTGCGCGCAGTCCTGGAACCGGCAGTCGGCGGCGAACTCCTCGATCTCGGCGAACACCTGACCGACGCCGGTCTCGGCGTCCCAGAGGCCGACTCCGCGCAGTCCCGGGGTGTCGATGAGGACACCGCCGCCCGGCAGGACGAGGAGGTTGCGGGTCGTGGTCGTGTGCCGGCCCTTGCCGTCCATGTCGCGGGTGGCCTGGACCTCCATCACGTCCGCGCCCAGCAGGGCGTTGGCGAGGGTGGACTTGCCGGCGCCGGACTGGCCGAGCAGGACCGCGGTCCCTCCGGCGAGGACGGCTTCGAGGACGTCGAGCCCCTCGCCGTTCGCGGCGCTGGCGCTGAGCACGGGCACGCCCGGTGCCGAGTTCTCCACGTCCTGGACGAGGTGGCCGAGCGTCACCGGATCGGGCACCAGGTCGGCCTTGGTGAGGACGACCACGGGCTGCGCTCCGGACTCCCAGGCCAGGGCCAGGAAGCGTTCGACCCTGCCGAGGTCGAGTTCGACGGCGAGGGACACGGCGACGACCGCGTGGTCGACGTTGGCGGCGAGGATCTGCCCCTCGGACCGCTTGGAGGAGGTGGAGCGTACGAAGGCGGTACGGCGCGGCAGATACGCCCGTACGTAGCGGGGGTGACCGGAGGGTTCGACGGCGACCCAGTCGCCGGTGCACACGACCCGCATCGGGTCGTGCGGTGTCACGAACGCGGTGTCCGCGCGGATGACCCCGTCGGCGGTGGCCACGTCGCACTGACCGCGGTCGACGCGGATCACGCGCCCGGCGACGAGACCTTCGGAGAGGTAGGGAGCGAACTCGTCGGCCCAGGCGTCGTCCCAGCCGTAGGACACGAGCGGGGAGAGGTCCAGGGACGCGAACGAGGTCGGGAGGGCGGAGCTGGAAGTCAAGGGAGACCCTTCACAAGGGCGGCCCCGGCGACGCGCACTACGGCGCGAAGGAAGAGGAAGGTCAGCCGGTGGCCACGGAGATGGACTTGATGAACTTCTGGATGCGGGCAGCGCCCATCTCAATGACAGCCATCGGTCACACCTCCCCGTGCACATTCCACGTCACCTGCGACAACGAACACCGTGGTCGCTCCAACTCCTCCACTCTAAAGACCGCTCGGCTACGGCGCCATCGAATTAAGGACAGAGATCCGCGCCCTGTCGGGTCCGTCAGCCCATGTCGGCTTTCAGCACGCCCTGGGCCATGGCCAGCGCGTATGCGGACAGGGTGTAGGCGTCGGAGATCCGCCGGTCCGCGACCATCGTCCGGAACTCCTCCGGCGACACGGCGCGGTATGCGTGGATCCCCTCCGCCCTGGCGTCCTGGGTGGGCTCGTCCGCCAACTCGGCGGTCCCGATGTGCGCGAGGTACAGATGGTCCACGCCCGCGCGCATGCCGGTGTCGGGAGAGAGGGGGCCCAGATAGGTGAAGTCCCGGACGTGGACGCCCAGTTCCTCCTGCAGCTCCCGGGCGGCCGTACCCGCGCCGTCCTCCCCCGGGTCACCGAAGCCACGGGGGATCTCCCAGTGCCAGTCGCGGTCGGCATGGCGGAAGTGACGCAACAGGACGACACGTCCGTCGGCGAGCACGGGAAGGACCGCGGCTCCTCCCGACGCCGACGCGGGCACGATACGGATGTACGTTCCCAGTCGGCCGTTCGCGAACCGCACGGCGTCACGTACCAGACAGAAATAGGCGTCGCGGTAGACGACGCCGATGTGTCCGACGCTCTCGGACAGCCCGGCCGCGACGGCCACGCGCGACATGGCGTCTGCCGCCCGGTCCTGGTCGGCGCGGTCGAGGAGGATCTCGAAAGCCGCGCCGGAGGGGTTCACGAAGAGCTCCGGGCGGTGCTCACGCAGCGCCTCGTAGTCGGTGAGTGCGGCCTGCCTGCCGGCGGCTCGGTCGTGTGAGCTCATGGCTCTCCTCAATCTGCGCGCGGTGTCGGTGGCGCCGCCGGGACGGAGACGAACGCGACCGGATCATAGGTACAGGGCGATGGGGAGCCGATCGACCCGGGCCTCCACCGACGTGTACGTCTCGATACTCTCCCTGTAGTGGTCGTGCAGGGTCTGCACGACGTCGAAGACGCCGTTGGACGAGGGCCCGAGGGCTGCTCTGCTCTCGCGAAGCAAGGTACTCACCGTCGCCACCATCGCCGAGTTGCGTACGGACCACAGCGGCACGCCGATGGCGCCGGCACCGCTGATGATCAGGGACCGCATGAACCCGAGGACGTCACCGCCGTCGGACCGCATACCCTGCCCGGCCAGGCAGGCGCCGAGCACGGTGAGCTTGTTCCTCGGCAGACTGACGCGCAACGCGAGGTCGAACTGCGACAGCATGTCCGTCTCTCCCAGGTGGATCAGCGGGCCGGAGACCTCGGGTTCGTCCACGTACACACCGTGCCCGGCGTACACGAAGAACTCCGGTTTGACCGCGACCAGTTGCTCGAGTCCGTCCCAGTCGGCGGTGAAGGCGCCCCCGACCTTGCCCACCAGGGCGTCGGGGACGTGACCGGCCACATGGACGTGCGGTGCGTTCCAGCCGACGTCGACGATCTCGTCGCCCGTCGCCCGCGCGTCGGTGGACAGCAGGGCGGCGAGGTCGTCGTCGTGCTCCATGAGCTGCTTCTTGAGCAGATGGCGGCCACGCGTGACGAAGGCGGCCACGCTCACCGAGTGGGACAGCGGAACCCGGGCGGCGAGCGGCCGGTCGTCCCCCGGCGCGGTGGCGACGTGGAGCGGGATCGCGAAGATGTCGTCGGTCGGGATCAGGGTGAGATGGCTCGGCGGCCCTCCCTTGCCGGCGCTCTCCCACACCGGCCCGACGAGCAGGTTCCAGATGCGCCGGCAGGTCTCCTCCCTCGGTACCGGGAACGCCGGATCGGCGAGGTCCTCGAAGACCGTGCGCGCGAGGTCGGCCACGTCCGCGTACGGAACGGAGGGCAGCAGCGTGAGCACTCCGTCCCGGCAGACCACGATGCCGAGAGAGTCGGGTTCGGTCGTCTCCTCGCCTTCCAGGGCGGCGTCCGACGTACCGAAGCGGAAGTACCGCACGACACATGAGCCCTCGTGGTTGAGGGTGTACTGGACCAGCTGATGGGCGATGTCGTCGTCGTGGGTCGCCGATGTCAGCGGGTGCTGGAGGAAGTGGTCCTCGTACTGCTGCTCCCGCTCGATGAGCAGTTCCCTCCACTCCCTCATCTCCGTCGCCTCGACGGACGACTGTTCGCGCAGGGGCGTGCGGCGATCGTCCGCAGGGCTCTCATCGCCCCGGGGCCCCTCCGGGACGGCGGGCAGCGGATGCGCGGGACGGCCGAGGACGGGTGGGCGTGACGATGCGAGCAGGTCCAGCAGTTCCCGGCCCGAGGACTCCTCCACCAGGGACACGATCTTCTCCAGGTCCTCCTGCCGGCGGCCGCCCCGTGTCATCTGCGCGCCGATGGCCCGTAGATACGCGGGTCGTACGTGGTTGGCGTAGGCGCGCTTGTACACGGGGAGGGCGATCGCCTCGCGCACCGACTCCGCCATCTTCAGCCGGCGGTCCAGGACGTCCCGCGGACGTTCGGCAGCGGGAAGGGCGGCGGCCGTCTCCCGGTAGTAGCGCACGGTGTAGGCGTAGAAGTCGACGTCCAGCCCGGCTCGTCGACCCGTACCGGCGGCGTCGTCCTCCAGCTCGTCCAGGAGGTGCCCCAGGTCGGCCAGACCGTCGGGGCCGCCGGCGAGCCGGGCGAGGTTCTGACGGGCGATCCGTCGTCCGCGCTCCCATCCCGGCCCCGCGTACTCCGCCCGGCCGTGACCGAGATCGCGCAGGGTCGCGAAGCTCCTCTCGGGGCTGTCGCCGCAGAAGGCCTGGTTCAGGAGCGACTGCGCCGTGCGGTAGGTGTCGTTCAGCCCCTCGGATATGGCTTTGGACCGCGCGGTGACGCGCAGCGACTGCTCTCTGTCCCCGGCCTGGCGCAGAGCGGTGGCGAGGTTGTGGAGGGCGTTGGAGTAGCCGCGCAGGAACTCCCGCTCACGCAGGGGCGTTTGCTGGTCCGGAACGGCGTCGGTGTCGACACCGTGCTCGTTCGCCTGCTCGACGAGCTGGTCGTGCCTGTGCCGCATGGGAGCGATCAGCGCGTCGAGGTGGCTCCCCGCGGTCCTGCCCGCTTCCCTCTCCCGCGCCGCTTGCCCGCGTTCCTCGAACTCGGCGCGGGTGTAGTTGCTGAGCAGGTCGGGCAGCGCCCACCACAGCCCGGACGACTCGGCGGCCTGCACCGCGGTCCCGAAGAGACGCCGGGCGGCGGTGTAACTCCCCAGGCGGTAACGGATCCTGCCCGCTCCGTCGTACCAACGGGCGAGGGCATAGGCGGGGAAGGGGTCGTCGGGGTCGACGGTGCCGTCGGACAGCAACGACGACAGCCGCTCGGCGTCCGGCCGTGACGCCTCGATCAGCCGCAGCGCCGAGAGCAACTCGTAGTCGACGTCCGCCTGGACGATCTCGCACCAGTGGGCGCCGACTCTCCGGGCGATGCCTCGGACACCGGCGTGCGGCTCCTTGGTGTGCGCTCGCGCCATCCGCAACATGCCGATGGCGTCCGCCTGGCGCATCGGGGCATCGAAATCGACGTCGAACCTCATGATCAGATCCTCCACGTCCAGTGCCTCGACGAAGGCCCTGATCGCGGAGCCGGGGTCCTGCGGGTGCCGTCCGTCGTCCTGACGCATGCGGAGAACTCCTCATTGATTCTGACGGACTCACGGATCCGGAGCCGAAGGGCCCGAGGCCGCGCCCGGAGCGGAAGGAGGAAGCGGAAGGAGGAAAGGAGGAAGGGGGGTGAACTAGCGCGGCCGGGTCAGGAGGTGCGTCCCCACGGATGCGATCAGACCGGCCACCAGGGCGCCCGAGAGTGTCCACGGCACGGTGGGCAGCGCTCCTCCCCTGCCCAGCGCCCACCACGTGACGGCCAGCCAGCCCAGGGCGGCGCCGAACAGCCCGGCGACACCCGAGTCGAGCCATCTGTATCGCGAGGTCGTCGGCGCGACGCCCGCCCAACGCAGCGTGGCCAGAGGCAGGGCGAGGGCAAGGGCTGCCACGACGACGATGACCGGGGACTCGAGGGCCTTGCGTATCGGCACCTTGTAGTTCATGGTCTGCACCGCTGTCAGCGCGGTGAGGATCGACCCCAGGATGGAGGTCTGAACGAGCGTCAGCCAGTTGCGGTGGCCGGCCAGTTCCCGCTCGACGAGTACGGAGACCGCGGCGCGCACGCTGTCCGCCCGTTCGCGCGCGGCTTCCAGATGCAGCCGGTCCTCGTCCACCTGCTTGATGAGCCATTCGGCGTCGGCGAGGTCCGTCACGGTCCAGGAGACTCCCTCGCCGTGCCTGCGCATTTCGGGAGCGTGCAAACGCATGTTGGCGACGGCGGTGGCGAGACTGCGGCCCAACTGTCGCTGGCGAGTGATGGTCCACAGCAGTCCCTGGGGACCGAACTGCGTCTTGTCCAGCAGGCGCGAGGTCTTCAGCACACGCTCCAGCGGCACGGCGCGTCGTTCGGCGGAGTCCAGTTCCCGCAGGAGCGCTGTCGTCCGTTCGTCGCTCTCCGACATCTGCGGGCGCGAGGACTCCGAAGAGGCGTACAGCCGACCCTGGTAGCGGATCTTCGCGAGCTGGACCAAGTAGCGTGCGAGCGGCCTCAGCCCGTGTCGGCCGTCGGTGGCCCAGGCCCACTCGTCGAGGGCGGCCTCGTGCCGGACCGGTGCCAGAACGTAGAGGTCGGTGACCCCGTCGAGTTCGCCGGTCTCAGACGATCGCCACACGGCGAAACCCTGCTCGGTGCGGTCGAAGCCGGCCCACCAGGGTTCGCTCCCGGTCCGGGGCGCGTGCCGCCGGACGAGATCGCACATCGCGCGGTCCCGCCGTGCTGTCCCCCGGCCGTGGAGAGCCTCGAACACCCGGAACTCACCCAGCAGTCCCCAGGGTTGGGGCGGCGGTCCCGCCGCGGCCACCGCTGCGCTCCACTCGGCGTCGAGGCCGGCCCACTGGGTGAGGTCTCCGGCCGGGTCGTTGGGCGCCAGCAGGGCGACGACACCGACGACGTCGTGGTCGACGAAGGCGAAGGCGGAACAGACGGAGTCGTCACCCGTCCGCTGCGCGGCCGCCAACAAGGTGAATCCGGCGGCGGCCCGGGGTACCTCGCCGAAGTCGATACGGTCCGCGGGCACGGAGGTCCCGGCAACCGGCTCGAGCATGCCCAGTGCACGGCACGCTCGCCACGTACATTCGAGGTATTGGCGCGAGTGGCTGTCGATTTCGGAATCGACCGGCGCGAACGCCATGACGAGTAAGGCCGGCTTGGTGATGCCGCTCATGCTGTGCGACCTGCTTCCGGAATCCCGATGGGGCTGTCGAGGAGCGCCGAGGCTTCTTCGGTGGACGACGTCCCTGCTCGTCCGACCGCAGACGAGTGGTTCGGCCACGGCCGGTCAGGCCGTCTCCTCTTGGGCGTTCCGGCCCTCCTTGGAGCGCTCCTGCGGACTGCGCAGGTCGGCGGTGAGCCGTGCGATCAGGTGGTTCCGCCGCTCTCGCTGGTGCGCCGGAATGGGTGTGCCCTCCGCGCCCAACCGGGCCTGTGCACGGCGCGCCCCTTCGCGATCCAGCGGTTCGAGGAGGGCCAGGACCTGAAGGATCTCGGCGTCGTCCCCCTCGGAGAGCACGGGTTCGAGCCTCTCCAGCACCTCGCCCACGGCGCCCCACTCCTCCGCGGTGAGCGACCACTCCCCGATCTCCTCCAGGCGCGCAAGAATCTGCCGCAGCTTCATGAAGTCCTCCCCCGAACACCATCGACCGCACAACCGCGCACCCGGATTCCCCGCATCCGTCACGCACGCGAACCCCAACTCCGCGTGTGACGCGAGGTCTTCCTGGGTTCCGCCGGCTGATTTTCCAACCTTTGGGCCGCGTACACAAGGCGGAGCGTCACGGAGTGCGTACCGGGCCGCCGACGGACCGAACCGTCCGTCGGCGTGAGGCCTCAAAGACCCCACGCGGGCGGACGGTCCGGGTCGCGGCGCGGGTTCTAGGGGGCGGTGCGGTGGGCGAAGGACGTGGCGCGTCTGCGGCGGGCGGGGTCGAAGGCGTCGGTGGCGCCGGCGCCTTCGTTGCCGGGGCCGGAGTTCCAGCCGTCGATCTTCCGGGCCACCCCCTTCACCTTGGGATGACCGGGCTGGTGCGCGACCTCGAAGTGGGACTCCTTGGGCGTGGCGAAGTCGCCGCCCCAGGTCACGGCCCCGTCCAGTTCGGCGAGGATGTCGCGGATGACGACCAGTTCCCGCGGATAGAACCCGTCCTGGGCGCCAAGGGGATAGGCCTGGGGTCTGATCTCCAGGGCTGTGCCGGACAGGTAGTTGGACTCGTGGGGGTCCTGGACATGACGCGAGGTGCGGTGGCCCCGGACGTCGCCGTCGCGGAGCTGGTCGATCTCGTAGTGGAAGCGGCGCGCGACGTGCAGCAGCAGGGTCGCGGCCGTCCCTCCGGCGAGGTGGACGGACTGGTCGCTGCCTTCGATGCGGAAGCTCCTCGCCTCGGCCAGGATCTCCCAGCCGTTGGCGGAGCGGCTCCCGGTCCAGTCCGTCCGGCGCGGGGCGGCGGAGGCGGGAGCGGCCCCCAGTGACCCGATCGCGGCGGCTCCGGCGAACCCGGCGGCGGCGCCCACGAAGTGGCGCCTGGTCAGCTCGTTCACGCTGTGCCCTTCTCGGTGCGTTGGTTGACGACGGCCAGCCGTACGGCCAGGCCCAGGAAGGCGGCGGCCAGCAGGGGCAGGACCACCAGGGCCGGGTTGACCCATACCGGGACCAGGTCGTGGCCGGCGTTGCACTTGTTGTGCAGGGGGAACCATCGCGAGGGTTCCTGCCAGTGGACGGAGCGGTAGGACGGGTCGTAGGTGGCGCCGGCCGCCCGGCAGGCCTCCTCGGCGTCCATCGAGGTACCGGCGAGAGCCCCGACGATCCAGGTGACGAGCATGGCGACGAGACAGAGCCCGGCCGTCACGAGGAACCATCCGGGCGTCTTCCACCGGCCTGTCAGGAGGGGCCGGCTCCACAGTCCCAGCACGATCAGGACGGGAACGGCGAGGAGGAGGAAGTTCGCGACGACGTCCATGGTTCAGTGGCCGGCTCGTGCGGCGGCTCGCTGCCCGGCGGCCTTGAGGTACTTCTGCAGATTGCTCCGGTAGGTGGCGGCCAGGGTGTTCTCCAGGCCGACGAGGCCGAGCATGCGGTCGCTGAAGCCGAGGACGAACGCGTCGAGCTTGTCGCCGCCGCCGGGAAGATTGATCATCACGGACGGCAGCATGGCACCGGAGGCCATGATGAGCTTCTTCCGCGCGAGGTCGACGGTGACGTCGTCGGCGGCCGTGAGGATGTTCCAGCAGGACTGGTAGCAGTTCCCGCCGTTCTGCCAGCGGGTGTCGTAGTTGTTGCGGAACCGGCGCAGGCCGCCGCCTCCGTTGTACTGGGCCTTGACCCAGTCGACGACGTTCTGGCCGCCCGCGACGGCCTTGGCCAGCAGATATCCGTCGGCGTCCTCGACCATGTCGGTGAAGCCGAAGCTGGAGACGACGGCCGGCTTGGCGAGCTTGGCGTCGCAGAAGGCGTGTCCCGAGGCGTACTGCTCCTCGGAGTTCCGCCAGTCGGCGTAGAAGGTCATGATGTCGCCGCCCCAGCCGGCGATGTCGCCGCCGGTCGCGGACTTCTTGTCGCCGGGGTCGGAGTTGACGAGGAAGCCGTTGGCGGTGGCCATGAGGTGCGTGGCGTCGAGATCGTAGCCGGAGATGGGGTCCTTGAAGCTGTCCATCACCGACATGCCCCGGGTGTTGCAGTAGTCGACGAACCCGGAGTCGAAGCTGCCGGCGAGCCACCACCAGGCCATGCCCGCGTACTTCTCGTGGCGGATGTACTCCATGACGAGCTGGCTGGGGTTCTTGCCGTTGCCGTACGCGACGGCCATGCCGTAGAGCTTCTCGACGTAGGCGATGAAGCCGTCCGCCGGACCCGCCGTGCTGTTCACGGAGTTGGTGCCGGGGTCGCTGCCGGCGCGCCAGACGTCGCGGTCCAGGTCGAAGCTGTCGGACCCGTTGGTGACCTTGAACTCCTTGATCTGGTTCATGGACCAGTTGTCCGGCAGGGGGAACCCGAGGTTTCCGGAGAAGCCGTAGGACATGCCGGAGACGAAGGAGTACCGGGCGAGGGTCTTCTCGGTGACGTTGGTACAGACGTTGCGGGAGCCGTAGACGCCGTGCAGGTACTTCTTGCCCTGGCCGGCCAGGCCCGCCACCACGCCGTTGAAGTAGCTGACGATGCCCTGCGGATAGCCGTCGATCGCCTCCTGGGTGGCGTCGTAGTCGCAGGCGAAGTAGATGGTGGTGCCGCGGTTGAAGCCGTAGCCGGTGGCCAGGGCGTGGGCGTTGAGGGCGTGCTGGTAGCCGGCCGTGTAGGTGAAGTCCGACAACTGGCGTGCGTTGTCCTGGTAGATGGGGAAGACGCGTAGGCCCGCGTCGAAGATGGTCGCGAGTTCGCCGGGCTTGATCTCCTTGTCGAGGGTGGAGCCGGGCGGGTCGTACAGATAGCGGCCGACGATGCGGAAGCCGTTGTCGTAGAGCCATCTGGCGCGGGAGGCGGTTATCTCGTAACGGGTGTCGCAGCCGTGGGCCTCGCGGTCCGGGTCGCCCATGGAGACGAGGAGCTGGGACCAGGTCTGGTAGTCGCCGAGGCCGGTCTCGGGGAGCTGCGAGAACTTCTGGAAGATCTGGACGAACTCCTTGGTCTTGGAGTCGAAGGTGTCCTTGAAGGTGGTGCGGACCTCCTGGTCGTCCTGACCGTGCATGATGACCGGCTCGTTGAAGACGCAGGCGGCCGTGAAGAGCTGGACGAAGATGCCGGAGTTGCCCTCGGCGAGCGTGTGCGACTTCAGGCCCGCCTGGGTGCCCGGGCCGAAGTTGCCGGTGGGGCTGAGTCCGAGTTCGTACTGGAGGGCGATCATGAGGGCCTTCTGCACGTCGCGGGAGTAGATCCCGTCGCAGGGGCCGACGCTGTACGCATCCCGCTGCCAGTAGCCGCCGTTGAGCCATCGCTGGATGCCGCGGATCTTGTCGGTACCGCCGGCGACGACGACATAGGCGTCCATGTTGAGGATGCACTTGGCGATCTTGGCGTTGATGACGCCGTCGCCCTCGGGGATGCCCATGTTGGACCGCAGGCTCTTCACCGCTTCGCGGGTGACGCCGGTGAACCAGCCGTAGCTGTCCGGCTCGACCGCCCAGTAGCCCTTGCAGAAGAGGCCGTGTTCGAGGATGGCGACGATGTTGCGGTTCGCGTCCCAGCCGAATCCGATATCGCCGAGTGCCTGCATTTTGGACATCGTTCCGGGGCCGAAACTGGCGACCACCGGACTGATGCCGAGTTCGTGCTGAAGACCCATGATCAGGGAGTTCATGGTGCCCCAGCCGGTGCGGCCGTCTTCCGGACACGGAACATATCCGGCCACCGCGCCGTAGGTGGAGTTCACCCATTTCTGCGCTTCGAGGACTTTCTCGTCTGCCAAGTCTTTTTCCCGTCTCCGGTCGCACGGCACCAGGCCGCACGAGTCTGCGAGTCGAAAGGAAGGGGGGCCGGCACCGGAGGGGACGGGGCCGGCGGGGCCGGTCCGGCCGGAGCCGTCGAACGCACGCCGTGGGCCGGGGTGTTGGAGGCAGCGGCCTGCCCGGCCAGGTGAAACGCAACTGGGGCCCGCTCTCGGTCGGCGCGCTCCGGACCTACCGAACTGCCGGCGCCGGCGCCCGATTCACCGAAAGCCGCCGCCATTTCCGTTCAGCCGCACCGCACACCATGAACACGTCCCCCGCTCCCCGTGGTGGAACTTCCCGAAGAAGATCCCGCGAGCACGCCAAGGCAACCACCATCGCGGGAACAGCCCCGCGACGGACGCCGGATCGACGAATCGGGAAACTCCGCTTGTCCGAACGATGAGACTCCCGAAACGGCTCCGGGGGTTGTGCGATTTCCGGTCTCTCCGCGACGGGTTCGGGCCAATTCACCGGTCCCCGGGGAACGGCCCCGCGAGTGGATTCAGTGCGCCATCGCGCAGGACGCCCCGTTGAGGGTGATGGTGCCGGGTGCCGTGTTCGTGTGCTGCCAGGAACCGAGGAAGCCCACGGTGACGGAACCGCCCGCGGCGACCTTCCTGTTGTAGTCGGCGGCGGTGGCGGTCACCCGTGAGCCCCGCTGGTCGGCGGTGCCGTCCCACATCTGGGTGACCCGCTGGCCGTCGTCGAAGGTCCAACCGAGCCGCCAGGTGTCGAGGGGCTCGGTGGTCGTGACGGAGACGGTCGCCTGGAAGCCGTCCGGCCACTCGTTGTCGAGGGTGTAGGTCGCCGCGCAGCGAGGGGAGTCCCTCGTCGGCTCCGGGGTGCGGTCGACGACGCGGGCCGGCGCCGAGGTGGGGCCCTGGGGTTCGGGGTCGGGCCGCGCGTCGGCGGTCGTCCGCGTCGGCTCCGGCTCGGGCGAGACGAGCGTGCCGTCGGCGCGGGTGGTGGCCGGCGGGGACGACGAGGCGGCCGGGGCGGCCACCGGCCGGTCGGCGACGGCCGCGTCGCCGCGCGGCGCGATGGCGGCGTCGCCGTCGGGGCCGAAGGGCATCAGGGAGACGGTGAGCGCGAGCCCGGAGACGATGAGGGCGGCCACGAGCACTCCGGTGCGGCCGATCCGGGGTGCCGGCTCCCGGTTCTCGGCGATGCCGGTGTCCACGGCGGCCTGCGAGCGTCCGCCCCCGAGTCCCGCTTCGGCGGCGCGGCGGCGGCGTTCGAGATAGGCGAGACCGCCCCAGCCGATCACGCCGCCCGCGAGCGCGACGGGCAGTCCGCCGCCGTGCAGGCGCAGGCAGGCGGCCGCCTCCGCGCACTCGGCGCAGTGGGCGAGGTGCCGGGACAGGTCCTCGGGCGTGTCGGCTCCCGGCGAGCGGGTGACCGCGTCGAGGAGCCGGGCGTAGGTGCGGCAGGCGGCGTCCATCGGGGTGTCGAGGTGGCTGCGGTGACAGCGGGCCCTGAACAGGGCGCGCACCTCGCCGAGTTCCTCGGCGGCGGCCACCGGGTCCAGGCCGAGCCGCCGGGCCACGGCGGGCAGCGGGAGGGCCTCGACCTCGACCAGCCACAGCAGCGCGGCGTCGGCTGCCTGGAGGTCCCTGAGACCGCGCAGGGCGATCGGGCGGTGCAGCGGGGGCCCGGTGAAGCGGTCGGCCTTCTCGGAGTTGAGCCACAGTCTGAGGTCCGGGTCCAGGCGGTGTCCCTGGCCGTGCGCCTCCCAGGCCGCGGCGGTGGTGCGCACGGAGTTGAGCAGCAGGGGTATCCGGGGCAGCCCCGGTGTCCTGCGGCCGGTGTTCCTCGCGCGGGCCTCGGCCGCGCGGGCCTCGTGGACGCCGTGCGTGAAGGCCTCGGTGGCGAGTTGGGTCGCGGCGGCCGAGCCGGACGTGCACAGGTCGGCGTACGAAAGCACCGCGTCCCAGCACTCCGAGAACAACGCGGCCTCGGCGGCGTCCTGAGGGGTCGGCAGGTCGGGCATGGGGGGCTCCTGCATCCACTGCGTCCATGTGCAACGTCAGGTAACGCCCAACTCGGCTTACGGAAGCGGGGAGTTGGATACCGTCCCGACAACGGGCCCGAGCCTTTCACGGTTCCGACACAACTGACAAGCGGTTCCCTCACATCGCGCGACGGGGCGGTCACGCGTCGGTGATGCCGGTCTCCCCACAGCACCGCGAAACGCACGGGGCCCGGACGTACGGATGACGTCCGGGCCACGCGGGATGTACGGGAGGTGCGGGGTGTTCGTCGCGGCACGGGCGCCGGACGCGCCGCGCCCGGCGGCACGGCGCGGCGGCGGGTCTCGGCGGTGGGTCAGACCTGGGCGGCCGGTTCCTCGGCGGGCAGGCTGTCCATGAAGGAGCTGACGGAGAAGACCGCGCGTCCCGGACCCGGCTGTCCGTAGCCGGGAGGCGACTTGAGACCGAAGTCCTCCATGGTGGCGCGGTAGGCCTCCAGCAGACGGATGTGGTACTCCAGCGGCGCGCCCTGCGGGTTGGCCTTGCCGAGCGGGGTCGTCGGCTCCGGGCACCAGGTGGTGAAGCGGGGCGTGATGCCGTGGGACATGAAGAAGCGCAGCCCCTCGGTCGTCGACGCGATGGCCTCGTCGACGCTGGTGAAGCCGAACGGCTCGGCCATCTCCACGCCCGCGACGAAGTTGGGGATCACGTTGCGCGCGCCGAAGATCTCGGCGGAGTCGAGGATGCGCTTGTGCCACTCGTCCCGGCCGACGTAGCGCTCCTTGCCGGGGCAGTACATCTTGAACAGGTACTCGTCCCACACCTCGTAGTTGGGGTGGTAGATCTGCACGCCGTAGTCCTTGAAGCGCTGCACGTCGTCGCGGGGCAGCGCCTGGGCCACCACCTTGCCGATCCAGCGTCCGGGGAACCGCTCCTCGATGGCCTTGGCGTAGTGGCCGTAGAAGTCGGCCTCGTCGCGGCCGGAGACGGTCTTGGTGATCGCGCCGCCGGTGAGGGTGTAGGCCGTGGACGCCTTGGCGGTGTCGTACCGGTCGATGATCTCCAGGGCTTCGAGGACCTCCTCGACGTCCTTGACCCCGGTGTACGGCCGGCCGGCCGCCTTGTGCTGGCGCCAGTTGTGGTTGATGTCGCAGTACTGGCACTCCTCCTTGGCGCCGAAGTACTGGCAGACCCGGAACACCGTGAGGTAGATCAGGTAGCCCCACTGGATCGTCGGCGCCACCTCCATCACGGACTTCCCGTTGGAGAGCTTGTGCCGGTAGTACTCGGGCATCGGCGGCACGCCGACGTCGGAGATCCGCTTCCCGTCGAGGTAGAGCCCGAGGACGCCCTCGGCGTCGGCGGCGACCCGGTAGGGCGAGGACGGGTTGACGCGCACGGAGACGACGGTGCGCCGCAGGTCGTACGGGCCGCCGGTGAGGATGATCTCCTCGGGCGGGCGCCGGAGCGCGGCCTCACCCAGCTCGGGCAGCGTGCCGTGGTCGAAGGAGAAGATGAAGTACGACTTCGGCTTGACGTCGCCCTTCTCGTTGTCGCTGAGAGCGGAGGCGTCGAAGGCCACACCCCCGCGGAGCAGGTCCTCCTTGAAGACGGCCTCCCGCGGCACGTGCGGGAACCGCTCCATCAGATCCTCGACCAGCGCGGTGCGGCTGCCCATCCCGATCTCCTCGCTCCCGACCTGCTTCGTCTGTCGTGTTCGACTCCTCACGGTATGCCCCCGGGCCGGCGTCAGCCGTGCCGGGTCCCCTCGCGGCGCGCGATGTGGTCCGGAGCGGGCTGTCCGGCCGGCAGCAGCGGGTCGGGGACGGGCGTGCCCCAGGTGGCCGTCAGCGGGAGCGTGCCGGCCCACAGGCCGAGGGCCGCGTCCGGTCCGTCCCCGTCGTCCGGGGCACCGGTGCGGATCTTGACGGAGGCCACTTCGAGGGACAGGGCGAGCACGGTGGTCGCGGCCAGCTCCTTGCGGCTGGGGCGGCGCGCGTAGTCCCACTGTCCGGGGGTGGCGTGCTCCGTGAGGAGGCGCAGGGCCTCGGTCTTCTCGTCGGGGTCGGTGACCTTCCGCGGGACGCCGTGGATCATCGCGCTGCGGTAGTTCACGCCGTGCTCGAACACGGACCGCGCCAGGACGAGCCCGTCGACGTGCGTCACGGTGACGCAGACGGGCGCATCGCCCTCGATGCTCCGGCTCGCCACGGAGCCGTGGACGTACAGGTCGCGCTCGCCCCGCCCGTACACGGTCGGTACCACCACCGGGCGCCCGTCGAGGATCACTCCGAGGTGGCAGACGAACCCCGCGTCGAGGACGGCGTCGAGGTCGGCGCGGTCGAGGCTGCCCTGCTCGCGCAGCCGGCGGTGCCGGGTGAGGTCGGTGTCGGGAAGCGGTCCGTAGGTCATGAGCGACAGAATAACGATATCGATCGCTTTTCGGCCATGGATCGACCGAATCAGCACCTGGGTACGGGCAGAGCGACGAAATCCGCATCGGAGGAGCGGTGGACCGACGCACGGGGCGCCGCGGAAGTCGTTTGCCCCGGCCGCCCCTCGCTGCGAGAGTCGCGGCCATGCCCACCTTCGCCGCGTACGACGGGACCGAGCTGGCCTTCGAGCTCTTCGGGGAGGGCCCGCCCGTGGTGTGTCTCCCGGGCGGGCCGATGCAGGACTGCGCCTACCTCGGGGATCTGGGCGGGCTGTCGGCGCACCGGCGGCTGGTCATGGCGGACCCGCGCGGCACCGGTGGATCGGCGGTCCCCGAGGACCCCGGCACGTACCGCTGCGACCGGCTGGTCGATGACGTGGAGGCCCTGCGCGAGCATCTCGGTCTGGACCGGCTGGACCTCCTCGCGCACTCCGCGGGGACGAACCTGGCGATGCTGTACGCGGAGCGCCACCCGGACCGGATCGAGCGGCTCGCGCTGATCACGCCGAGTCCGTACGCGGTCGGCGTCGAGATCACCGCCGACGTCCGGCGGCAGACGGCGCGGCTGCGGGCCGCGGAGCCGTGGTTCCTGGAGGCGTTCGCCGCGCTGGAGCGGATCGTCTCCGGAGACGGCGACGCCGACGCCTTTGTGGCCGTCGCCCCCTTCTGGTACGGCCGTTGGGACGAGGCCGCCCGGGAGCACCGGGCCGCGGAGGACGCGCACAGGAACCGGGAGGCCGCGGGCCGCTACGGCGACGGCGCGTTCACCCCGGACGTCACCCGGGCAGCGCTCGCCCGCCTGACGTGTCCGGTGCTCGTGCTCGCCGGAGAGGTCGACCTGAACTCGCCGCCTCCCGCGGTCGCCGACCTCGCCGCCGTGTTCCCGCGTGCCGAGCTCGTCGTCCAGCCCGGCGCCGGGCACTTTCCGTGGCTCGACGACGCGGAGCGGTTCACCGGGACAATCGGCGCCTTCCTCAGCCGGCCGGCCGGGTAACCGCCCGCCGCCGCCGAGCCGGTGCTGCCCGCCCTCGGCACCGGCGGCTTCCCCGAGCCGTCGCGCCGTCGCGCCGCTCCTGCGGTCCGCCCGTCAGGCCGTCCGCTCCAGCTCCGACTCGTCCACCCGGAACTCCAGCTCCCGCCCCGCCAGCAGCCGTTCCAGTTCGCCGAGGACGGTCGCGCCGAGACGGGCGACCTCGTTGCCCTGGGAGCCCGCCAGATGGGGGGTGACGAAGGCGTTCGGGAGGCCGAGGAGCGGGGAGTCCGCCGGGAGCGGCTCCGGGTCCGTGACGTCGAGGACGGCGCTGATCCGGCCGGACCGCAGTTCCGCGACGAGGGCGTCGTGGTCGACGAGGGAACCGCGCGCGGTGTTCACGAGGACCGCTCCGGCGGGCATCAGGGCGAGTTCGCGGCGGCCGACGAGGTGCCGGGTCTCGGGGGTCTGCGGAGCGTGCACGGTGACGATGTCACTGCCGGCCAGCAGGGCGTCGAGCGGCAGCAGCGGGACCCCGAGGGCCGAGGCCCCGGCTTCGTCGACGTAGGGGTCGGCGAGGCTCACCCGCAGGTCGAAGGGCCGGAGCAGTTCGATGAGGCGTCTGCCGATGCGGGAGGCGCCGACGACGCCGACGCGGCGGCCGAAGTTGCCGACGCCGGGCAGGATCTCGCCGTAGGGGAAGGCCCGTTCGTCGCGGAGGCGGTCGCGGTACGCGAAGACGTTCTTGCCCGCCAGCAGGATCATGGCGAGCGTGTACTCGGCGACGGGCAGCGCGTTCGCGGCGGCGGCCGAGGACACGGCGATCCCCCGGTCCCACACCGCCTGGGTGGTGAACCCCTTCACGGACCCGGCGGCGTGCAGCACGGCCCGCAGTTCCGGCGCCGCCTCCAGGGCACCGGCGTCGATGACCGGACACCCCCAGCCG
Source organism: Streptomyces sp. NPDC005302 (assembly GCF_040607345.1). Taxonomy (NCBI): domain Bacteria; kingdom Bacillati; phylum Actinomycetota; class Actinomycetes; order Kitasatosporales; family Streptomycetaceae; genus Streptomyces; species Streptomyces sp. NPDC005302. The sequence continues at coordinate 221,917 of NZ_JBEXGN010000003.1, read as the reverse complement.
GTGATCAGGATCTCGGTGACGGCGAGACGCTCGCGCACGTCAGGATCGGTGAAGTCCCGTGCCACCACGGTGGGATCGATGTCCACCAGCTCACGCAGCCGGCTGAGCGCGTCCGCCGGGAAGACGCGCGGCACGTTCTCGGCCGTCATGGCGAACATCGCCACGGGACGCTTCGGCACAGCGGGGCCTTCCGGTTCGGGAGACGCCCGACGGCGTCCGGCGACGGTGCGGGACCTCGACGCGACCGCGTGATCGCCGGTGAGTGCCGACGGCCCCCGTGACAGCGACAGCAACCGCTCTCTACGGTAGATCGCGGCACGTGAGAGGGTCAACGGAGAGGTCTGCCACCTGGGCGGACCGGCGCGGTACGTTCGCCGGGGTCATCGCACGGCGGCGGACGTCCGGGGAGGAACGGCAGGATGACTGGGACGCTGACCAACTGGGCCGGCAACATCACGTACACGGCCGAGGAACTGCACCGGCCGGCCTCGCTCGACGCGCTGCGCGCGCTGGTCGCGCGGAGCTCCCGGGTGCGGGTGCTGGGCAGCGGCCACTCGTTCAACCGGATCGCCGAGCCGGGCCCCGGCGGCGTCCTGCTGTCGCTGACCGCGCTGGCGCCCGAGATCGACGTCGACACGGCGGACCGTACGGTGCGGGTGTCGGGCGGTGTGCGTTACGCCGAACTCGCCCGCGCGGTGCACGCGAAGGGGTTCGCGCTGCACAACATGGCCTCCCTGCCGCACATCTCGGTGGCCGGCTCGGTCGCCACCGGCACCCACGGCTCCGGGATCGCGAACGGGTCGCTGGCCTCGGCGGTCCGTGAGGTCGAGCTGGTCACCGCGGACGGCTCGACGCTGACGATCGGCCGCGGCGACGACCGCTTCGACGGCGCGGTGACGGCTCTGGGCGCCCTCGGTGTGGTCACCGCCCTCACGCTCGACGTGGAGCCGGACTTCGAGGTGAGCCAGCACGTCTTCACCGAACTCCCGCTGGAGGGGCTGGACTTCGAGACGGTCGCGGCCTCCGCGTACAGCGTGAGTCTGTTCACGGACTGGGGGCGCCCCGGTTTCCGCCAGGTGTGGCTCAAGCGGCGCACCGACCGGCCCCTGGCGGACTTCCCCTGGGCGGAGCCCGCGGCCGAGGCCATGCATCCGGTGCCGGGGATGCCGGCCCGCAACTGCACCGAGCAGTTCGGCGTGCCCGGCCCCTGGCACGAACGACTGCCGCACTTCCGGGCGGAGTTCACCCCCAGCAGCGGCTCCGAGCTGCAGTCCGAGTATCTGCTGGCCCGCACCGACGCCCTGGCCGCCCTGCACGCCCTGGACGCGATCCGCGGGACGATCGCGCCGCTGCTGCAGATCTGCGAGGTGCGGACCGTCGCCGCCGACCGCCAGTGGCTGAGCCCGGCGTACGGACGGGACACCGTGGCGCTGCACTTCACCTGGGTCGACGACACGGAGGCCGTGCTGCCGGTGGTGCGCGGCGTCGAGCGGGCGCTGGAGCCGTTCGCACCGCGCCCGCACTGGGGCAAGGTCTTCGCCGTACCGCCGACGACGTTGCGTGAACGCTATGCCAGGCTGCCCGACTTCCGGGCCCTTGTCGACGGCCTCGACCCGGCCGGCACCTTCACCAACGCCTTCGTGGAGGACCTCCTCCCTCCCCGCTCCTGAAGGACCGGGCAGAGGTCCCGGGAGAACCGCACCGACCGGAATCACGGCTCACGGGCTGACCAAGGAGACGTATGTCCTTCCGCACCTCGCCCTCGCACCCGACCGCCGAACCGTCCGCCATCGACTACGTCGAGGACGTGTCCCCCGGCCACGGCGCCCTGCCGCCGCGCGCACGGTACGCGACCTCGGACGCCATCTCCCTGTCCCTGAACGGGCGTTGGCACTTCCGGCTCTCCCCCACCGCCGACGCGCGCGACGACTCCTTCGCCGCCGAGGGGTACGCGCCGCACGAGGGGCACGACGCCGGCGGCTGGGCCGAGGTCCAGGTCCCGGGGCACTGGGTGCTGCAGGGGCACGGCGCGCCCGTCTACACCAACCACCTCTATCCGTTCCCGGTCGACCCGCCGCACGTGCCGACCGAGAACCCGACCGGCGACCACCTGCGCTTCTTCGACCTGCCGGCCGACTGGCCCGCGGACGGCGGTACGGTGCTGCGCTTCGACGGAGTCGAGTCCTGCGCCCGGGTCTGGCTGAACGGCACCGACCTCGGCGAGTTCAAGGGCTCCCGGCTGCCGCACGAGTTCGCCGTCGGCCATCTGCTGGGGCCGGGGCGCAACGCGCTCGCCGTCCGGGTGCACCAGTGGTCGGCGGGTTCGTACCTGGAGGACCAGGACCAGTGGTGGCTGCCCGGCATCTTCCGTGACGTCACCCTGCTGCACCGCCCCGCGGGCGGCGTGCTCGACTTCTTCGTGCACGCCGCATTCGACCATCGCGAGGGCCTCGGAACCCTGCGCGTCGACTCCGACGTCGACGGGCGGGTTCTCGTGCCCGCCCTGGACGTCGACATCGCGACCGGCGCGGAGGCCACGGTGCCGGTGGCGCCGTGGACCGCCGAGACGCCCCGGCTGTACGACGGCGAACTGGTCACGGAGGGCGAGCGCGTCCCCCTGAGGATCGGCTTCCGCACCGTCGTGCTCGAGGACGGGCAGATCAAGGTCAACGGCCGTGCGGTGCTGTTCAAGGGCGTCAACCGGCACGAGTGGCACCCGGAGAAGGGCCGCGCGCTCGACGCGGAGACGATGCTCGCGGACGTGCTGCTGATGAAGCGGCACAACATCAACGCCGTCCGCACCTCGCACTATCCACCGCACCCCGCCTTCCTCGACCTGTGCGACGAGTACGGCCTGTGGGTCGTCGACGAGTGCGACCTGGAGACGCACGGTTTCACCGAGGAGGGCTGGCGCGGCAACCCCGTCGACGACGACCGCTGGACGCCCGCGCTCCTCGACCGGGCGGCCCGGATGGTCGAGCGCGACAAGAACCACCCTTCCGTCGTCATGTGGTCGCTCGGCAACGAGGCGGGCACCGGACGCGGACTGACGGCGATGGCGCAGTGGATCCGGGGCCGCGACGGCTCTCGCCTCATCCACTACGAGGGGGACGCCACCTGCCGTGACACGGACGTCTATTCGCGCATGTACGCCGACCACGCCGAGGTCGAGCGCATCGGCCGGCACGAGGACGAGGGCGACGCGAAGCGGCGCCGGCTCCCCTTCATCCTCTGCGAGTACGGCCACGCCATGGGCAACGGTCCCGGCGGGCTCGCCGACTACCAGCGCCTGTTCACCGCGTACGACCGCGTCCAGGGCGGGTTCGTCTGGGAGTGGATCGACCACGGCATCAAGGACGAGCGCCACGGGTTCGCGTACGGCGGCGACTTCGGCGAGGAGTTGCACGACGGGAACTTCGTCTGCGACGGGCTGCTCTTCCCGGACCGGACACCGTCCCCGGGGCTCGTCGAGTACAAGAAGGTGATCGAACCCGTCCGCATCGACACCGGTGGAGCCCCCGGCCTCCCCGGGCCGCAACGACTCCCGCACCGGGCAGGGGTGCTGGACCGGGGCCCGGAAGCCGGACCTGCCGACGGCATCGTGCGCGTCACCAACGGGTACGACTTCGCCGACCTCTCCGCACTCGCGTTCACGTGGTCGTACCAGGTGGACGGCGAGACCGTCGGGACGGGCCCCCTCCAGGTGCCCGGGCTGACTCCCGGTGAGTCGGCGGACGTGAAGCTGCCCGCGCCGCCCGTGGACCCCGGGGACGCCGAGGCGCACTGGACGGTCCGGGCGGTCCTCGCCGAGGACACGGCGTGGGCGCCCCGCGGCCACGAGGTCGCCTGGACCCAGCTTCCCTCCGCCGCACCCGCGCCGATACGTCTCGCGCGGCTCGTCGCCCCGGTGGCCCGCGAGGGAGTGATCACCCTGGGACCGGGCACCTTCGACCCCCGCACCGGAGAGCCGCTCACGATCGGCGGCGTCGAGGTCACCGGGCTGCGGCTGGACGTGTGGCGCGCCCCGACCGACAACGACAACGGCGCGCACTGGCAGCCCGACGCCCGCTTCGGTCCGCTCTGGCGCAGGCTGGGCCTGCACCGCATGCGGCACCGCCCGGACGCGGTTGAACCGGGCGACGACGCGTTGACCGTACGGACCAGGGTGGCGCCCGCCGCCCGCGCGATCGGCCTGCGCACGGTGTACCGGTGGACGTCCGACGGCACCCGGCTGCGACTGACCGTGTCCGTGGCACCGGAGGGCGACTGGAAGCTGCCGCTGCCCCGGCTCGGTGTCCGGCTCGGGCTCACCGGCCCGGCGGATCGCGTGACCTGGTTCGGGGGCGGCCCGGGCGAGGGCTACCCCGACACCAAGTCGGCTTCGATGAGCGGCCGTTGGGAGTCGACGGTGGACGCGATGCAGACGCCGTACGTGCGCCCGCAGGAGAACGGCGCCCGGCCCGACGTCCGCTGGGCGGAGGTCGGCGGCCTGCGCGTCGAGGGCGATCCGCGGTTCTGGTTCACCGCGCGCCGCTGGACGAGCGAGCAACTGGACGCGGCCGACCACCTGTCGGACCTCAGGGCCGGCGACACCCTCTGGGTCAGCCTCGACCACGGCCAGCAGGGCATCGGCTCCCAGTCCTGCGGTCCCGGCGTGCTTCCGCCGTACCGACTGGAGGCCGGGCCGGCGGAGTTCTCGTTCACCTTCTCGGACATCCGCTAGACCGGCCGGACCGGCTCGGCCGGCCGGTCGGGTGCTCCCCCGCCCGGCCGGCGGCGCCCGCCCCGGCCACAATTCCGTGGAGCCGGCGCTCCGACGCGCCTACGATCTGCCGTTGGACCGGCCGGGGGAACACCGGCCTGCCGGACCGGGAGACGGCGACCGGTTCACGGACGACGGAGGACGAGAACGATGACCGAGCCCGGGAACGGACCGCGCGCGTACCACCACGAGGTGCGCGGCAGCGGCCCCGTCCTGCTGGTCGTACCGGGCGGGGCCGGGCACCCCATGGGCCTGGGGGGCCTCACGGACCGGCTCTCCGAGCGGTTCACCGTGGTGACGTACGACCCGCTCGGCCTGTCGCGCGCGCCCCTGGACGGCCCGGTCGGCGACCAGCGCGTCGAGGACTGGAGCGACAACGCCCACCGGCTCCTCGGCTCCGTCCTCCCGGACGGAGAGCCGGCGTACGTCTTCGGTACCAGTTCGGGCGGCATCGTCGCCCTCGACCTGCTGGCCCGGCACCCGGAGCGGCTGCGCCGGGTGGTGGCCCACGAACCCCCGAGCGTCACGGTGCTCCCGGACGCGGAGGCCCAGCGCGCGATGGTCGAGGAAGTGGACCGGCTCTGCCGTACGGAGGGCCCCGCGGTGGCGATGGCCCGCCTCGCCGCGGGCCTGGAGAACCGGACCTGGGACGGCGAGGCGAGCGGTCGGAGGGACGCGGGCGCGGAGCCCGCGGAGACGCGTGACGCACCCACACCCGGCTCGCGGACCGCCGGACCCGCGGAGATCCCCGCGGACACCCCGATGGCTGTCTTCCTGGCCCACGTACTGCGCCCGTTCGCCACGCGCAGCCCGGACGTGGACGTGCTCAAGGGGCTGTCCGACCGGTTCGTCCTCGGCGCGGGCCGCACCTCCGAGGGCCAACTCCCGCGTCGTACCGCGGTGTCGCTCGCCGACGCCACGGGGGCCGCGCTGCTCGACTTCCCCGGCGGACATCTCGGCTGCCTGGAACACCCGGTGGAGTTCGCGGACCTCCTCACGGAGGCGCTGGTGGGCCGGGCGACACGCTGAGGCGCCAGCGCCGGTGACCGAGCAGCGCCTGAACCGCCCCTCGGGCGGGGCGTCTTCGGGGTCAGGGATCGAGTCGCCGCGTGCCGAGGGCCTGCACCTCCGCGTAGGACGGGGTGCTGCCCTGCGGAGTTCGGCCGGCCCGGATGTCCAGGGCCGTGTCGAGAGCGGCGCCGAGGGACCGGCGGTACAGCAAGGAGCCGAGGCTCACCCGGCGGACGCCGAGGTCGCCGAGCCGGGCGACGGCCGGGCCGAGCGGTGAGTACAGGATGTTGAGCGGCGCGTCGAACGTCTTCACCAGGTCGGCGATGCGGTCCGGGTCGCCGAGTCCGGGCACGAACACGCCGTCGGCGCCCGCCTGGAGATAGGCGTCGAGGCGGCGGCACGTCTCGGCGTGGTCTCCGTCGCCGAGCCAGTACGTGTCCGTCCGGGCGTTCACGAACAGGTGGGGCACCGCGGCCTTGACCGCCGCGATCTTCGCCGCGTGCAGCGTGGCGGATCCGAGGCCGTCCTCGATGTTGACGCCGACCGCTCCGGCGTCGGCCAGTTCACGCGCCAGCCCGGCCACCTCGTCCGGGTCCCGGCCGAACCCGTCCTCCGCGTCCACCGACAACAGGAGCCGCTCCCCGCCGATTTGCCGGGCGAGCCGGACCGTGAGGTCACGGGTGGCCGCCGCTCCGTCGGGCAGCCCGGCGGCAGCGGCGACACCGAGGCTCGTGGTCCCCACGGCAGTGAACCCCTGACCGGCCAGCGCGAGGGCGGAGGCGTGGTCCCAGGCGTTCGGCAGCAGAAGGGGGGCGTCGGCGTGGTGCAGCGCGGCGAACCTGGCGGCGGCGCCGACCGGGTCCTCACTCGGGGCAGCGGTCATACGGGGACGATAGCGGCGGGAGGGTTCGGCGCCCGCCGAACCGTCCCCGCCGGCCTGTCGGGTGCTCGCGCCGGTCCTAGAGCAGCCCGAGATCCCCCAGTTCCTTGTGCAGGTCCGCACGGGGGTTGTCCGTGGTGGGCGGCTGGGCGATGCGGCGGGCCGGCGTGGCCGGCGTGGCGGGCGGCGCGGGAGTCGTGGTCCGCCGGGGGCGGCGGTCGCGGAAGAGCCAGGCGCCGAGGAGGCCGCCGGCGAGGCCTCCGAGGTGCCCGAGCCAGCTCACGCCCGGGGTTCCCGGGACGGTGACGGTGAGCATGTAGGCGAAGGACGCGGCCATCACGACGCCGATCAGGGTGTCGATCAGGTGGCGGTCGAAGAGGCCGCGGACCACGACGTAGCCGAAGTACCCGAAGATCAGGCCGCTCGCGCCCACCGTGTCCACGCCGCCGCTCTCGAAGAGCCACACCGTGAGGCCGCTCGTCACGGCGACGAGGAGGCTCAGCCCGAGGAAGCGGGCCACTCCGCGGTAGGCGGCGAGGAAGCCGAAGACGAACAGGGGGCCGGAGTTGCTCTCGATGTGAGCCCAACTCCAGTGCAGGAATGGTGCGCTGAGGATGTCGGGCAGGGCGCCCAGGTCTCCGGGGACGACTCCGTGGTCACGGGAGAGGGCGTAGTGGTCGGCGGAGTTGGCCAGTTGCACCAGCCACACGATCGCGAGGAACGCGAACATCACGAAGAACGCCTTCCGCGCCTCGGCGATCATCCGCTCGGGGTCGACCGCTCCCCTGCCCGCCTTCGTGGCTCCGTCCGCTCCACCCATGGCCCGCTCCCCTCCCCCGGCGGAACCCCGTCCGCGTCGGCACTGCCGTCTCCACTCTAGGGAGTTCGGACGAACACGCTCGGGCAGGGGCCACGGGACGGCTCCCGCGTCCCCGGCCCCTCCGGCCCGTCGGAGGACGCCGGTTCACCACCGGCGGAGGCGGTGAACCGGAAGGCCGCCTCGTCGCCCGGTGCCCAGGTCACCGTGAGGTCGTACGCGCCGGATCCCGCGTCCGTGGCCGGCGCCACCCGGACCGACACCAGGTCCGTGAGCGGGCGCGGGTCAGGCTCCGCGGTGAGGCGGACGACGGCGACGAAGAGGGAGGCGTCGGTTCCGATGGTCCCGGCCGCCGCCTCCGGCAGACCGTCCACGGCCGCGCCCGCCCCCGACAGGCCGTGCTCCGAGCGGAGTTCGGAGCGGGCACCGTCTCGCGCCGCCCAGCCCGTGACCTGGACCGATGTCCCTGGGGCCGCGCCCGCGACCAGGTGGGCCCGCACCTCCACGGCGCCCCGTGCGACGACGAGGCCCGCCACGGCGACGCCCTCCGCGACGGTGTGCCGGGACGCCGCCCAGCCCTCGCCGACGCCGAGCGGCTCGATCCCCGTACGGCTCGCGTCGCCGCCGACGATCACGCTGTTGTCGTACGAGGGCGAGGGCGTGGGCTCCGTGACGGTCGAGTAGGCGAGCCGCGTGTAGTACGGGTCGTAGCGGACGTCCTCGCTGCCGTGGTTGTGCAGGCGGACCAGGCCGTCCGAACGCGTCGACTGGATAAGCCAGTTGGCCGGACGCACCGAGGTGAGGGCGTCGGCGCGTTCCGCCGGGCCCGGCTCCTCGCGCGCCGTCCACACCTCGTGGTCGGGGGGCAGCAGCAGGCAGACGAACGCCTTGCTCGCCCAGTACGGGGAGGCGGGGCCGGAGTAGTCCTGCAGGAACGCCTCGTCGGGGCCGCGCCAGCCGCGGGTGAGCAGACCGTCGCCGTCGACCGCGCCCCGGTCGAGGAAGTAGCGCAGGGCGCCTGAGGCGATGCGCCGGGTCGCGCCCGGTGACAGCGGGGTGCGGCCGGTGAGCGCGCCGAGCCACAGCGGGGCGGTGGCCGCGAAGCGGTAGGTCAGGGAGCGGCCCTGGAGCATCGGCGCCCCGTCGCCGCCGAACAGGCGGGAGTGGTCGCCGAGATGGGCCTCCAGACGGCCGGCGTACAGGTCGAGGAGGCGGGGGTCGTCGGCGAGCCAGGCGTGCAGCACCGGGTAGAGGTGCATCGCCCAGCCGTTGTAGTAGTCGAACTTGCGGCCGTGGCCGTCGGTGTACCAGCCGTCGCCGAGGTACCACTGCTCGATGCGCTCCAGGCCGCGGTCGATCACCGCGCGGGAGAGGTCGGGCTCGTAGCCGACGTCCTGGAGGAAGCCGCCGACCGTCACCGGGAACAACTCCCAGTTGTTGGGCCAGGGTTCGGCCTTCAGCGCGTCGCCGAGCCAGGCGGCGGCCCGCTGACGCACGCCGTCGTCCAGCCGGTCCCACAGCTGGGAGCGGGTCAGCCGGAGCGCGAGCGCGATGGACGCGGCCTCCACGAGCGGCTGACTGCGGTGTTCGACACGGGGCCAGACTCCCGCCGTTCCGGCGGCGAGCCCGTCCGCGTACCGCTCCAGGACCTTCTCGTCCCGGCGGAAGCCCGCCAGGAGCAGCGTCCGGGCGTAGCCCTCCAGCCCGTCGGAGAGCCTTCCGGAGGCGCTCGCGCGGTTTCCGGGGAGGTGGTAGAGGGCGCCCCCGTCGGTCGCGTACGGCGCCACGGCGGCGAGCAGGGAGTCGGCGGTCGCCTCCCAGTGGGCGCGCGTACGACCGGTGTACGGGCTCAGGGTGCGGTCCTCGGCGGGCTCGGCGGGCATCAGATGGGTTCCTGTCTCAGGGGGCGTCCGGGCGGGCGTGGCGGTACGGCGTGACGAAACGGTCGGCGGCAGGACGCTACCCCCTTCGAGCAAGCGCTTTCTAGACCCCCTGGGTGGCGTGCCCGGGTCGCCGCCCCGCTCAGGCCCGCCGCCGGGACCACGGCGGCTACGGAGCCGGCCGCTCCACCCGGCGAGCCGTGATCAGCTCGTGCAGGTAGCGCTTGGTGACGCTGCCGCCGTACTCGTTGTCGATCAGGCCGGCGAGACAGGCGAGCAGGCCCTCGCGGGCGGGTGCCGGCAGCGCACGGTGGCCCGAGTAGGTGCGCAGGACGTCGAGGTAGGCCCCGGTCGTGTAGGTGATCTCGCGGGAGAAGCGCCGGATCCTGACCGGCCCGAGCCGGTCGCAGGCGTCGAGTTCGCCGGTGTCGGAGGCGACGTCGCTCTCGTCCGACGCGCGCAGGCCGGGCGGGGTGGCGGGGTCCCAGCGTTCGTAGCATCCCTGGGCCCGGGCGAAGAACTCCTCGGAGCCGCCCGCCACATGGTGGGTGGTGATCAGGGCGAGGGTGCCGCCCGGCGCGAGGGCGGCGGTCATCCTGAGCACGCGCACGGCCGGGTCGATCCAGTGGAAGGCGGTGGCGCAGACCGCCAGTCCGAAGACCGGGCCCGGCGGGGTCCACTCCTCGAACGCGGCGACCTCGACGCGGGCCTCCGGGAACGGCCGCAGGTTGCGCCGGGCCACCGCCGCGAGGGACGGCCCCAGTTCGACCGCGGTGATCCGGCAGCCCGCCCGGGCCAGGGGTACGGTCAGTTGTCCCGTTCCCGGGCCCACCTCCAGGACACGCGTGTCCGGGGTCGGGGCCGCCTCGCCGATCAGGGCGTCGACCAGGACGGACGGGTAGGCGGGACGGGCGCGGTCGTAGAGCTCGGCGTCCTCGTCGAACACGTCTCGCAGCATGCGTCCAGGCTAGGGCGTGCATCCGCGGGGCGGCCGCCGTCGCCCTGTCAGGAGTGAAGCCCCCAGTGCCCCCGGTGGACGACCTCGGCCGTGCCGCGTCGGCGTTCCCCGACGAGAGGGCTCTGCGGGGGAACGTCGTCCGACCGATGGCCGACGGTGATGCCGCCGATCGGCGCGTACTCCTCGGGGATGCCGAACTCGGCGCGGAAGGAGGGAATTTGTTCCGGCATGATCCCGAAGAAGCAGGCGTCCAGCCCCTCGTCGACGGCGGTGAGCAGCATCATCAGTGACGCCATCCCGGTGTCGATGAACCAGTACGGGGCGGGCCAGCGGGCCTCCGCCCGGTCCTCCCAGCCCTTGTCGGGCTCGGCGTAGCGCTCCAGGTAGGCGGCCTTGTGGGCGAGCGGTACGACGACCAGCGGGGCGTCCTGCATCGTCGGCGTCTTCTCCACCCGGGTGGGGACGAAGGGCCAGAACCGGGCGCGGTCGGCCGGTTCGGTCAGGGCCAGGAACGCCCAGCCCTGCGAGAAGCCGGCGGAGGGCGCGCGCAGCGCGGAGGCGAGGACGCGTTCCACGGCCTCCGGGGTCAGGGGCTTGTCGGAGTAGTGCCGGATCATGCGGCGGCGACGGACCACCTCGGAGAATTCCATGCCGGCTGATCCTGCCACCGCCCGCCCGCTCCCGGGCAGGGTGCCGTCCGGCCCTCCCGGCAGGATGCCGTCCGGATCGACTAGCGTCGTGGCATGACCAGCGACACGGCCGGCCGCGCGGCCGGCGACACCCCCCGCACCTTCGCCGAAGCGCTCTCCCGCGGCACGGTCGTGCTCGACGGCGGCATGTCCAACCAGCTGGAGTCCGCCGGGCACGACCTGAGTGACGCGCTGTGGTCGGCACGGCTGCTCGCGGAGCGGCCCGAGGCGGTCGTCGAAGCACATCTCGCCTACTACGAGGCGGGCGCGGACGTGGCGATCACCGCCAGCTACCAGGCGACCTTCGAGGGCTTCGCGCGGCGCGGCATCCCGCACGAGCGGGCGGCCGAACTCCTCGGTCTGAGCGTCGAGTCGGCGCGCGAGGCCGCCCGGCACGCGCACGCCAAGGGTGTCGCGCGACCGCTGTGGGTGGCGGCGTCGGTCGGTCCGTACGGGGCGATGCTCGCCGACGGTTCGGAGTACCGGGGGCGGTACGGGCTGAGCGTCGACGAGCTGGAGCGGTTCCACCGCCCGCGCCTCGAAGTGCTGGCCGCGGCCGGTCCCGACGTGCTGGCCCTGGAGACGGTCCCGGACGCCGACGAGGCGCAGGCCCTGCTGAGGGCGGTACGTGGGCTCGGTGTCCCGGCGTGGCTGTCGTACAGCGTCGCCGGTGACCGGACGCGGGCCGGCCAGCCGCTGGAGGAAGCCTTCGCACCGGCCGCCGAAGCCGACGAGATCGTGGCCGTCGGCATCAACTGCTGCGCGCCCGGGGATGTCGACGCGGCGATCGAGGTCGCGGCCCGTGTGACCGGGAAGCCCGTCGTGGTCTATCCGAACAGCGGCGAGGCCTGGGACGCCGAGGCCCGTACCTGGACCGGCAGTTCGTCGTTCACGGCCGGGCAGGTCGCCGGGTGGGAACGGGCAGGGGCGCGGCTCGTCGGCGGTTGCTGCCGGGTGGGCCCGGAGGCGATCACGGGCATCGCGACAGCCGTACGGGGCGTTTGAGACCGCCCGGCACGGGGTCGCTCACCCCGTCCGGACGACCCTCATGACGAGGCAGGTATCTGCACACCGGACGCCCCGGAGCCGGACCGGCGTCGGACGCCCGGCCCTGCCCCGCACCGGCCCGGCGCGGGCCTGCGGATGGACCCGGCGCGAGACAGCCCGGTCCTGGCCCGGCACGGGCCTGCGCCTGGAGTCGGCGCGGAACCGCCTGGCCTCGGTGTGCGCCGGATGCCGGGTGCACACCGGCACCGGACACCCGGCCCTGCCCCGAACCCGCCCGGTGCGGGCCCGCGCCGGGAGCCCGCGCGGAACCGCCCTGCCTCGGTGGTACGCCGGATGCCTGATGCACGCCGGTTGCCGGACGCCCGGCCCTGCCCCGAACCCGCCCAGCGCGGGCCTGCCGATGAACCCGGCGCGGGCCGCCCGCCCCGGTGGGCGCCGGATGCCGGACGCCCCGGAGTCGGACCGGCGCCGGACGCCCGGCCCTGCTCGCGCAGCTCGCGTGAGGCCGGTACCCCAAGAGATCACTCGACCCCGCTCGGTACTGGGCGGCTCACGTCGCCCGCTCCGGACCACCCGCCGGGTGCTCCCCCGACCGGCCTGCGCCGAGCGGCAGCGGGCGACGCCGCCGGGGGCCGGCCCCGCGCCCCGCTGCGGCCCACTGGTCACCTCGACCGTACGCCGGAACACCGGCGCGGCCCGCGGCGGCCGTCCGGTCACGGCCGCCCGGTGCCGCTGCCGCCCTCCGGGCCGCCCCGCGCGCCCGACCTGCGGAAGCGGCGGACGGCGGACAGAGGTGCCCCTATGCGTGTCGTCGTGCCGAAGGTCCGGCGTACCGGGGCTCCGGGTTCGAGAGGTCCGTCCGCCGGCTCGGCCGTGGACTCGGTGGGACGGGCCGCCTCCTCGTCCCACAGGGCGAGTTCGCGGTCGCGCGGGCCGTGCACGGTGTGCGGGTCGCCGACGCCGAACACCCGGACCGGGTGCGAGCCGTCCCACGCGTCCCACCCCGGATCGCCGTCGACCGCGAACCGCACCCACGCGCCGTGCATGGCGTCCGCCAGCTCCTGCGGGGCTCCCTCGCCCGCGAGCTTCTCCGACTCGGGCACATCGGGGGTGTCGAAGACGAAGCCCAGTTCCAGGGCGTGGCAGGCGCCGAGGTCCGGCACGTTGGACGGCCAGGCGAACTCGTAGACGTACGCCGGAGCCCGCGGGCCGCCCCGGGCGTCCGCGTCGAGGGCCGCGGTGGGGCGGCCGTCGCGGGCGTCGGCGAGGCGGTGCAGCGGGACCCGCAGGATGTGGTCGGTGACCATCTGGCCGACGAGGTCGGCGGTGCCCGCGTCCGGGTGGAGGGCACGGTAGCCGCGGGGGACCTCGTGGCCGCAGTGGCAGCGGGCCATGGCGCCGGCCAGGGCGACCGGGCCGAGTCGGTCCACGCGTTCCAGGAGGCCGCCCGGCACGAGCCACAGCCGGTACTCGTCCCGGGTCCACCCGAGGAGGAGTCCGACATCCGCCGCGACGCCCTCGACGAGGGCCTCCAGCGGGTCGCGGGGGACGAGGTCGCCGTCGACGACGATGCCGAAGGCGGGACCTCCGAGGACGGGGCTGCTGAGCCGGCCCACCTCGGCCTGGGTGCGCAGGAGAAGGTCGCGGTCGACGGCGGCGAACGCCTCGGCCGTCGCCGGGATCTTCAGCCGGGCGGCCATCCTGCGGACCATCCGGCGCACCTTGTCGCGATCGCTCGCCTCGGGCGGGCCGCTCTGCAGGACGGCCCGGTGGAAGAGTCCCTGGGCGCGCGGGCTCGCGAGCAGCGCGCCGATGCTGATGGCGCCCGCGGACTCACCGAAGACGGTCACCCGGCCGGGGTCGCCGCCGAACGCGGTGACGGAGTCCCGCACCCACTCCAGCGCGGCCAGTTGGTCACGCAGCCCGGCGTTGGCGGGGGCGTCCGGGAAGAGGCCGTAACCCTCCACGCCCAGGCGGTAGTTGATGGACACGAAGACGACGCCGTCACGGGCGAACGCGCGCCCGTCGTAGACCGGTACGGCCGAGGAGCCGCGGGTGAGGGCGCCGCCGTGGATCCACACCATGACGGGCAGCCGGGCGGCGGGATCCGGGGCCGGAGTCCACACGTTCAGGTTGAGACAGTCGTCGCCGGGCACGTCGGGGTCGGACAGCAGCCGTCCGAACGCCTCGGAGTACGGCGGTTTCGGCGGCGTGGGACCGAACGCACCCGCGTCCCGCACGCCGTCCCACGGCTCGGGCGGCACGGGCGGAAGGAAGCGGCGGGGGCCGAAGGGCGGAGCCGCGTAGGGGATGCCCCGGAAGACCGCGATCCCGTCCTCGTACCGGCCGCGTACCCTTCCGTGCGGAGTGGCGACCACCGGGTCCTTCGTCTCCGCCGATTCCACCGCGTCCACCGCCATCCGGGACCAGCTCCTCGTCGTCGCGCGTCGTAAGGATCAGAGCATCACATCACGTCCCGGTATTCCTGCGGACGTCCCCATTCGGCCGATATCGCGGTGCGGCCCTGGTCAGCGGGCCGGCACCGGGTCGGTCACGGTTCCCGCCGCGGCCCAGGCGATGCCGCCGAGGAGATGCCGACGGAAGTCCTCGTCGTCGTAGGCCTCCGCGGTGTGTCCGAGGGCGGTGTAGAAGACGCGCCCCGCACCCTGGGTCCGGCACCACGCCAGGGGGTGGTCGTCGCCCATCCCCCCGCCCTCGTAGGAGGTTTCGTCGGCCGAGACCAGGACGCGTACCGAACCGCGGGGCGTGGCCCGGAAGTCGTACCACTCGTCCGTGAACTCCCAGACGGGAGACAGGTGTCGGGTCGCCGGATGTCCGTGGTCCTCGACGACGGCGCGGCCCGACTGGAGGTCCGGGTGCCGGTCGAAGCGGGCGCCGAGCAGTTCTCCGTAGTACGGCCAGTCGTACTCGGTGCAGGCGGCCGCGTGCACCCCGGCGAACCCGCCGCCCCCGTCGACGTAGGCCGCGAGCCGGTCGCGCCCGGGCGGCGTCAGCACGTCGCCGCTGGTCGACAGGAAGACGACCGCCGCGTACGCGTCGAGGGGAGCCTCGAAGGCGGCCGGGTCCTCGGTGGCGTCGACGGCGAACCCGTGCGCCTCCCCGAGAGCCCGCACGGCGGCGATCCCGGCCGGGATGGAGTCGTGCCGGTAGTCGGCCGTACGGGTGTACACGAGGACGCGGAATGTCATGGCCGGAGCCTAGTGGCGGCCCCGGCCGGGGCGCCGGGCCGTCGGACCGGGGGCCGGGTGGCGGCCGGCTACGTCCCACTGGGCCCCGTGGTGTCTCCGTCGCGTCGGCGCTTCCGCCGTCGCTGTCGATGTCGATGTCGCCGTCGGTGTCGGAGCCCTGGCGGCAGCATCCCGCCCCATACCCCGGACGCCCCGCTGTGCGGGTCGCCTGTCGCCGGCACAGCGGGAAGGCACGCGGACCGGCAGCACCCCGCCATGGGCGCCGGCCGGGGCGGGGTGCTGCCGTCACGGGCGCCGGCTGCGCGGGCCCCGCGCCCCGCCGCCTGCCGCCCGCCGCCCGCCGCCTGCCACCCACCGCCGAGTCACGGGCGCGGCCCACACGAGCGCGGTTCTCGCCTCCCGACCACCATCCCCCGACGGACGGACCGTCCCCTGACGAACTCGGACCACCCGCGCCCTGCCGGTGCCGCCCACCGGCGGCCCGGCGTGAGCCGCCCCCGCCCGCCGTGTCCGTTTCCTTCAAGACCCGGGGTCCCCGTTCCACCTAGCGTGGGCGCATGACTCCTCGATTCGATGTGATCGGCCTCGTCGTCTCCGACATGGCCGCCTCTCTCGCCTTCTACCGCCGGCTGGGGCTCGACTTCCCCGCGGGTGCCGAGGCCGAGCCGCACGTCGAGGCCGGGCTGCCCGGCGGACTGCGTCTCGCGCTGGACACGGAGGAGACCGTCCGGTCCTTCCACCCGGGCTGGCGGCCCCCGTCCGGCGGCGGCCGGATGTCGCTCGCCTTCCGCTGCGACGACCCGGCCGAGGTCGACTCGGTGTACGCCGAACTGGTCGACGCCGGCCACCACGGCGAGCTGAAGCCCTGGGACGCCTTCTGGGGCATGCGGTACGCCGTCGTGCACGACCCGGACGGCAACGGCGTGGACCTGTTCGCACCACTGCCCGGCGGCGAGGCACCCGCGCAGTAGTCCGGGCGGCTACCGGAGGCCGACCAGTTCACCCAGCGTCGAGCCCGCCAACTCCCTTACGTCGCGGGCCAGATGGGCCTGGTCCGCGAATCCGGCGCGGAGCGCCGTCTCCGCGAAGGGCACACCGTCCCGGGCCAGTACGAGTGCGCGCTGCAGCCGCAGCACGCGGGCCAGGGTCTTGGGTCCGTAGCCGAAGGCCGTGAGAGAGCGCCGGTGCAACTGACGTGCGCCCAGACCCAGTTCGTCCGCGGTCCGGGCGACAGGACGGCCTTCGTCGAGGGCGGCCACGACCTCCAGGAGCACCGGATCGGGCTGCTCACTGTCGGCGGCCCGGCGCAGGGCGACCTCTTCGAGCGCGGTCACGGGGTCGGCGGCCGTGTCGATCCGCGCGGTGAGGCGGCGCACTTCCGAGGCGGGCCACAGATCGGTCAACTCGACGCGGCGGTCACGGAGTTCGTCCGCCGGGACACCCAGGTAGGTGGGGGCCGTGCCCGGGAAGAAGCGGACGCCCGCCCAGCCGGCGGACGGCACCTCGTCCGGAACGTAGGGGCCGGTGTCGGGGCCGGCAACCAGCAGGCGGCCCTCGGTCCACAGCAGGTCCATGCAGCCGTCGGGCAGAACGGGCGCGAACGGGGCCGCGAACGCTTCGCCGGGTCCGGCACCCCAGGCGTCGGTGCCCGATTCCTCGCGCCCGGTCTCCGGGCCGGGAGCGGGAGCCGGAGGGCCCGGGACGCGGCTCCACACGATCGCGCCCGGCAGCCGGGAGGCCCGTTCCGCGTACATGGCTGCCAGGCTACGCCGCGCCCGTCCGGTGTTCCTGCGGGCTGACGCCGTACACCCGCTTGAAGGCGCTGGAGAGGGCGAAGGCGCTGCCGTAGCCGACGTGGCGGGCGATGGTCTCCAGGGTGTCGTCGCTCTCGCGGAGCCGGTCGGCGGCCAGCGCGAGCCGTCGGCCGGTCAGGTAGGTCATCGGGGGCTCCCCGACGAGTTCGCTGAAGCGCCTGGCCAGGGCGGCGCGGGAGACACCGGCCTTGGCGGCGAGCGTCGCGACCGTCCAGGAATGTGCCGGATCGTCCCGCACGAGCCGCAGGACGCGGCCCACGACAGGATCGGCGAGGGCCCGGTACCAGGCGGGCGTGGCGGCCTCCGGGCGGGAGAACCAGGCCCGCAGAGCGGCGATCATCAGGAGGTCGAGCAGCCGGTCGAGGACGACCTCCTGCCCGGGTTCGTCGCGCACCATCTCGTCCGCGAGGATCGAGGTGAGCGGGCACTCCCACACGTCGGAGGTGAGCGACAGCAGCGGCGGCAGGGCGTCCAGCAGCCGGCCGTCGACCTCGCCGCGCATGAGGTACGTGCCGATGAGCAGCACCGTGGAGCCGTCGAGCCGGTCGCCCCAGGTGCGCACCCCGAGGTCCCAGTGGCCGCTGAGCGAGCGCCCGTCGGGGTAGGAGCACTCGCCGCCCGGCAGGATCACGGCTTGTGTGGGGGTGTCGGGGTCGTCGGCGCAGACGTACGGGTCGGGCCCGCGGGCGATGGCGAGGTCACCGGCCCGCAGCCGGACCCGCTCGCCGCGGTCCGGTACGACCCAGGCGTCGCCGCGCACCACGAGCATGATCGTCAGCGGGGCGCGGTCCTCGACGCGCAGCGACCAGGGCGGGTCGAAGCACGCGCGGATCATGAAGGCGCCCCGCGCGCGGGGACCCTCCAGCAGGCCGGCGAGGGGGTCCCCCCGCGTCAGCGGGTGCGAGCCCGGGCGAGCGTCCATGGCGCCAGCGTAGACGGACCGGGCGAGCCGTGGACGTCCGCTTATGGGAACGAGCCGCTCGACGATGGTTCCGTGCCCGGCGCGGCAGTTGACTCGGAGGCATGACGGAGAACACGCGGAACATCACGGTGTTGGTGACGGGGGCGACGGGGCGGACCGGGAGCCGGGTCGCGGCGTCCGCGCGGGCGGCCGGGCTGACGGTGCGGCCCGGGTCGCGCGCGACGGGCTTCGACTGGGACGAGCCGTCGACGTGGGGCCGGGCGCTCGCGGGCGCCGACGCGGCGTACCTGGCGCATCCCGTCGACGTGGGCTCGCCGGCCGCCGCGGAGGCGGTCGGCGCGCTGGCCCGGGAGGCGGTGCGGCTCGGGGTGCGGCGCCTCGTGCTGCTGTCGTCGCGGGGCGAGGAGCAGGCCGCGCCGACGGAGGAGGCGCTCAGGTCGTCCGGGGCGGACTGGACGGTCGTACGGGCGTCGTGGTTCGCGCAGAACTTCAGCGAGGGTCCGCTGGTGGAGGGGCTGCGCCACGGGGAGCTGGTCTTCCCGGCCGGTGAGGTGCGGGAGCCGTTCGTGGACGTCCGGGACATCGCGGACGTCGTGGTGGCCGTGCTGACCGGGGGCGGGCGGTTCACCGGCCGGGAGGTGGAGGTGACGGGGCCCCGGCTGCTGACGTTCCGGGAGGCGGTCGCGGAGATCTCCGCGGCGACGGGCGGGGCGATGGCGTACACGCCGGTGTCGGCACGGGAGTACGGCGAGGTCCTCGCGGGGTTCGGGGTGCCGGCCGAGGAGGTCGCGTTCCTCGTCGGCCTGTTCGGGAGCCTGCTCGACGGCCGGAACTCCCACCTGTCCGACGGGGTCCGGGAGATCCTCGGGCGGGCGCCGCGGGACTTCACGGAGTTCGCGCGGGAAGCCGCCGCGGACGGGGCGTGGAAGACCTGACGGACGCGGCGGTCAGGGGGTGTCGTGCGGGGGGCGCTCCTCGCCGTCCTTCTCCGGGCGGTGGCCGTGGTGGTGGGTGTTCTTGACGTGGGTGCGCAGGCGGGACGTCACGTCCTCCGGGGGCAGGAAGCGCGACCAGCGTTCCGGGAACTCGGAGGGCATGTCGGGGTCGTCCGGATCGGAGTCGTACGAGCGGGTCGCGGCGACGCGGGCCACGTACTGGGCGGCCTGGGCCTCGCGCATCCGCTCGTTGGCGGCGCGGGCCGCGGCGGTGGCGGCGGCCGGCCAGACCCGGTCGATCGCGGCGTTCACGGCCGCGCCGACGAGGACGGCGAACGCGGACACACCGATCCACAGCAGGACGGCGACCGGCGCGGCGAGGGAGCCGTAGATGGTGGGACCCTCGACGGTGTTGGTGAGGTAGATGCGGAGCAGGAAGCTGCCGAGCACCCACATGGCGAGGGCGACCAGGGCGCCCGGCACGTCCTCCACCCACGGTGAACGGACGGGCACGGACACGTGGTAGAGCGTGGTCAGGAAGACGACCGACAGCACGATGACGACAGGCCAGTACAGGACCTGCACGACGGTGGTCGACCACGGCACGAAGTTCACCACGGCGTCCGGTCCCGCCACCATCAGCGGCAGCGCGACCGAACCGATCAGCAGCGCCACGATGAACAGCAGGAAGGACATGACCCGGGTCTTCACGATCCCGCGGGTGCCGTCGAGGCCGTACATCACGGTGATGGTGTCGATGAAGACGTTCACCGCGCGCGAGCCCGACCACAGGGCGAACAGGAAGCCGAGCGAGATGATGTCGGGCCGGCCGCCCTTCATCACGTCGTGCAGGATCGGCTCGGCGATCTGGTGCACGCCCTTTTCGGTGAGGACCGTGCGGGACGCCTCCAGCAGGTTGGACTCCAGGCTGGCGATGGTGTCGGCGCCCGTCCAGGCGTCCACGTAACCGAGCAGCCCGATCATGCTGAGCAGCAGCGGCGGCACGGAGAGGAGCGTGAAGAAGGCGGCCTCGGCCGCCAGTCCCAGGATCCGGTACTCCATGCACGAGTTGACGGTGTCCTTGAGCAGCAGCCAGGCGGTCCTGCGCTTCGAAACGTTCCGGTACAGCGCGCGTGCGCGGTGGAAGCGGCCCGGGCGGGGCCGTTCAGGTGTTTCTTTTGCCTGGTGCACGTCCTTACCGTATCCGTATGGCAGCCAGCACCCACACCGTGACCAACCAGGCTCCGCCCCTGGTCGGATATGACGTATTCGCCGCCGACCGGGCCCTCACCGAGGCGGTCGACCGGCATCTCGATCCAGGGCTTCTCGACGAGGCCCGTGACGAACTGTCCGCGCTCGGCCGGTCCTCCGGTTCCGCCCAGGTGCAGGAGTGGGGTGCGCTGGCCAACGAGAACCCGCCCAAGCTGCGCACCCACGACCGCTACGGCAACCGGATCGACCAGGTCGACTTCCACCCGGCCTGGCACCGGCTCCTCGGCAAGGGCGTGTCGGCGGGTCTCACCTCCGCCTGGAACCGGCCCGGGGGGCACCTGCGGCGGGCGGCGGGCTTCGTCGTCTGGGCGCAGGCCGAGGCGGGCAACGGCTGTCCGCTGTCGATGACCCACGCGGCCGTTCCCGCGCTGCGCACCGACCCGGCGCTCGCCGCCGAGTGGGAGCCGCGGCTGACGTCCACGATCTACGACCAGGAGCTGCGGCCCGCCTCCCGCAAGTCCGGCGTGATCTTCGGTATGGGCATGACGGAGAAGCAGGGGGGCAGCGACGTACGGGCCAACACGACCGAGGCGCGTCCGCTCGCCGAGGAGGGGACGTACGGCCTGACCGGGCACAAGTGGTTCTGTTCGGCGCCGATGTCGGACGGCTTCCTCGTGCTGGCGCAGGCGCCGGGCGGGCTGACGTGCTTCCTGGTGCCGCGCGTCCTGGAGGACGACACCCGCAACGTCTTCCGTATCCAGCGTCTCAAGGACAAGCTCGGCAACCGTTCCAACGCGTCGAGCGAGGTCGAGTTCGACGGGACCTGGGCCCGCCGGGTGGGCGACGAGGGACGCGGGGTGCGGACCATCATCGAGATGGTCGCGGCGACCCGGCTCGACTGCGTGCTCGGTTCGGCCGCGCTGATGCGGCAGGCCGTCGCGCAGGCGGTCCACCACTGCACGTACCGCGAGGCGTTCGGCGGACGGCTCGTCGACAAGCCGCTGATGCGCAACGTCCTCGCGGACCTGGCGCTGGAGTCGGAGGCGGCCACCACGCTGGCGATGCGGCTGGCCGCGGCGTACGACGACGACAGCGAGCAGGAGCGGGCCTTCCTGCGGCTCGCGGTGCCGGCCGCCAAGTACTGGGTGACCAAGCGGTGTACGCCGGTCGCGGCGGAGGCGCTGGAGTGTCTGGGGGGCAACGGCTACGTCGAGGAGTCGGGCATGCCGAGGCTGTTGCGCGAGTCCCCCCTCAACTCCGTCTGGGAGGGCGCGGGCAACGTGCAGGCGCTGGACGTGCTGCGCGCGCTGCAGCGCGAGCCGGGGGCGCTGGACGCCTATCTGCGGGAGGTGGGACAGGCGCGCGGGGCGGACCACCGGCTGGACGGGGCCATCAAGAACCTGCTGGCCGAACTCGCCGACCTGGACGGTATCGAGGGCCGGGCCCGTCGGCTGGTCGAGCGGATCGCGACGGTGCTGCAGGGTTCGCTGCTCGTCCGGTACGCGCCGCCGGAGGTCGCGGACGCGTTCTGCGCGTCACGGCTGGGCGGGGACTGGGGTTCCGCGTTCGGCACGCTGCCGCACAGTCTGGATCTGGCCACGGTGGTGGAGCGGGCCCGGCCGGTGGCCTGACGGGCTCCCGGCGCGGGGGTGGTGCTGCGCCGACACGGCACCACCCCCGCCTTGGCCCCGTTCAGGAGCTCGGACACCGCTCAGGCGGCGTCGCTGTCAGTTTCAGGGAACCTTGTGACCGTTGGCGAGAGTTGCAGACCGTTGCATTCCTTTGTGCACCTTGTGCGAAGTCCGCGCGGGCCGGGCCGAGAGCAGGCACGATGTGGGAGGACGGCGGCGTCGTGGCCCGTCCGCGGTCCTCGTTCCGGGAGTGCCCTGTGAAGACCACATCGATCCGTCCCACCCCGTTCGCACCGCTCGACGCGTCCGAAACGTCCGCCCCTCTCCGTGGAGGCTGGGCGGCGCCGGTCAAGGGCGGACGCCCTCTGATCGCTCCACGACCGGTGATCGGCCAGTCGTGGCAGCGGATGAGACGTCTGGGCATCGATCCCGAACAGGGAACGGACAGCGAGCGATTGCAGTCGGACGAACTCGAACACCGGCGGACGTCCACCGTCCTCGCGGATGTGCTGCCGACCCTCAGCGCCGGGCTCGGAGCGGTCGCCGACGCCTCGCTGCAGATCATGGTGGTCGCGGACCCGGAGGGCCGGGTGCTGTGGCGGGAGGGCAACGCGGGCGTGCTGCGCCGCGCCGACTCCGTCTGCCTGGCCGAAGGGGCCGACTGGAGCGAGGACACCACCGGCACCAACGCCATCGGCACCGCCCTGTCGGTGGACGCCCCGGTGCAGGTGCACGCGGCCGAGCACTTCGTCCGCGCCCTGCACGAGTGGACGTGCGCGGCGGCTCCCGTCCACGACCCGCGCGACGGGCGGCTGCTCGGGGTCGTCGACGTGAGCGGCCCGGACACCACCTTCCACCCGGCCACGCTCGCTCTGGTCGACACGGTGTCGCGGCTGGCCGAAAGTGAACTGCGCACCCGGCACCTGACGGCCATCGAACGGTTGCGCGCGGTCGCCGCCCCCCTGCTGTCGCGCCTGTCCGGCCGGGCGATGGTGGTGGACACCCACGGCTGGCTCGCCGCCGTCACCGGGATGCCGCCCGTCGACCGGGTCCCGCTGCCGGACGACTTCGGCGCGGGCCGGACGTGGCTGCCCACGCTCGGGACGTGCGTCGCCGAGCCGATGCCGGGCGGCTGGCTGCTGCGGGTCACCGGGACCGAGGACCACCATGGCGCCGCCCGGATCCTCCTCGACCTCGCCGACCCGCGGCGGCCCTGCGTCACCGTCTCGGGCACGGCGGGCAGTTGGGCCCAGGACCTGAGCCCGCGCCACGCGGAGCTGCTGTACGTCCTCGCCGTGCACCGGCAGGGACGCAGCGCGGCGCAGCTCGCGGTCGACCTGTTCGGCGACCCGACCCGCACGGTCACCGTCCGCGCCGAGCTGTCCCGCGTACGGCGCCGGCTCACGGGGCTCCTCGACCACCGGCCCTACCGCTTCCGCGAGGAGGTGGAGGTGGCGGTCCTGCTGCCCGAGGACCCGCTGGACCTGCTGCCGCACTCGACGGCGCCGGCGGTGCTCGGAGCCCGGTCGGCGGCCGAACCGGGACGGTCCTGAGAGCGCGGTGCGGCGGACGGACGGCGGGGGCGGGCGGCCGTCCGTCCCCCCGCGGTACGGACGAAGGGTATGACCTGAGCGTATTTAGTGAGCGTCTTCCGTGGACTTTGTCCTGGCCCGGGGGTCTCTGTCGTAGCATCCCCTTCACAGGCCACCCCACGCGTCTCTCCGTCAACGCCCTCGGCGGGGGAGGCAGTTGGCCTAGTCGGGAGGACGCATGAAGCAGCGCGGCAGGCATCGTCGTCGCAGAAGGGGTCAGGCGCTGCGCGCCACCCTTGCCGGAACCGCGCTCGCGCTCACCGCGGCGGCCACCCTGATCAGCACCTCCCAGGCCACCGGCGGCAACAGCCCGGGCGGCCTCACCGCACTCCGCACCGGCTCGGCCTCCCAGCAGCTGGGCCTGCACGAGAACCTCACCTCCCGGGAGTCGCTCGACACGCTCAGCGGGAACATGGGCGGCAACGTCGGCGTCGAGGGCGTCCTGGACGACACCGACCATGCCCTGCGCAACACCGCCGACTGCTCCACGCGCGAACGGTCGGCGCTGCCCGTCGAACCGACGGCCACGCGCGCGTACTGCTGGGACCGCGCGGACGCGCGGACCGGGCAGTGGCAGCCGCGCTCCGTGACCACCTCCGGGGACGCCGACGTCACCGGACAGTGGGGCACCCGCCGGGTGATCCTGGCGGGCTGGACCCACCGCGGCGGAGCAACGGCACCGACGGCCCGGAGCGAGGGCTTCGCCAAGGTCGCCTTCGTCGACGCCACCGACCCGGAGGCGCTCCGGTACCGGTGGGTGCTGCTCGTCGCCCCCCGTTCCGGCGGCAAGGACTTCACCGCGGTCCGCTCGGGCCTCGGCGGCATGGTCTGGTACCAGGACAAGCTGATCGTCACCGCGGCGCACGGCGCGGGCCTGCTCGTCTTCGACCTCCACCGGGTGCTGCGCACCGGTGTGGACAGCACCGCCGTGGGCCGGACCGGCTCCGGCTACTCGGCCGCCGGCTACCGGTACGTGATGCCCGCCATCGGCTCGTACGACCCGGAGGGCGGCTCCTGTACGCGGGGCCGCGACCGGGCGGTCCCCTGTTTCGGCTCGCTGTCCCTGGACCGTACGACCGCACCGGCCAGCCTGGTGGCCACGGAGGCCGCCTCCGGCCGCGCGGAGCGGACCCGCGTCTGGCGCTATCCGTTCAGCACCGCCGCCTACCGCACGGGGCTGCTCGCCGACGCCCAGGGACACGTGGACGCGGTCGAGGCCTACTCGACCAAGGGCGCCGGCGTGACCGGCGTCCTCTCGCACCGCTCCGCCGGCGCGAGCGAGGCCCGGTGGTACGTGGGCCGGCCGTCCGACAGCGGCAGCCTGCGCGGTTCGCTGTGGCGGCAGGACGGAGACGGGGCCCAGGCCGCCACCTGTACCGCGGACCAGTCGCACGCCTGCTGGGGTCTCGGCCCCGGGGCCTTCTCCTACTGGCCGCAGACAGGCGAACTGTGGACCCTCACGGACACAGTGGCGCAGCGGGTGCTGTACGCGGTACCGCTGTCGTCGGTCGACAAGTCGGTGGAGTAGCGGGCGGCCCTCGCCCCCTCGGGACACTTTTGGAGGGGCGCCCGCGCTCGTGGTTCCCTGACCGGCATGAGCAACGTCAGCGTGACCACCTGGTCCCTGGAGCAGACGGCACCGACCGACCTGCTCCCCGCGATCGCCCCCGACGGCGACGTCCGCATCGTCCGCGCCGAGGTCCCCTCCCCCGAGTTCAGCCGCTTCCTGTACGCCTCCGTGGGCGGCGACATCCGCTGGACCGACCGGCTGTCCTGGACGTACGCGCAGTGGCAGGAGGCCCTCGACAAGCCGGGCGCCGAGACCTGGGTCGCCTACGACCGGGGGACTCCGGCGGGCTACGTCGAGCTGGGCGCTCAGGACGACGGGGTCGTCGAGATCACCTACTTCGGGCTCATCCCCGCGTTCCGCGGCCGCCGCATCGGCGGGCACCTGCTGTCCTACGGGACGGCGCGCGCCTGGGACCTGGCCGAGCGCCGGCCCGGACTGCCCGAGACGAAGCGCGTCTGGCTGCACACCTGCAGCAAGGACGGCGAGCACGCGATGGACAACTACCTGCGGCGCGGCTTCAAGCTCTTCGACACCAAGGTCGAGGAGGAGCGCGAGGTGGCCACCCCGGGCCCGTGGCCCGGAGCCCACACCGCCTGACCCGCGCCCTTCCCTCACCTCCCCGCGCACGCGCGCGAACCCGGTGCTGTGACCGGCGACACCCTTGTCTCGTCATGCGGGACAAGGGTGTCCACATTCTGGATGATGGTGGACTGGCCCGAGATCCGCGTGACACGCTTCCGTCATGTCTGGAACTGGGATTGCCTTGGTGAGTCGGCGGCACGTCGACCTCGGCCGCATGTCCAGCGCCATCTGTCCGGCGAGCTGATCAGCACAGCAACGCCGACTTCCCTCCCTTTCTGCACTCCCCGCGCAGCCTCGCGCCCATACCTCCGTATGCGCCCGTGCGCGCAGGTCAGAGCCGCAGTCAGACCTGTCCCGCAGTCTCGAAGGACGTAACAGCCATGGCCGCCACCCCGCAGAATCCCGACGCCGCGCCCCGCCGCAAGGTGAGCCGTCACCGCGGCGAGGGTCAGTGGGCCGTGGGTCATCACACCCCCCTCAACGGCAACGAGCAGTTCAAGAAGGACGACGACGGTCTCAACGTGCGGACACGCATTGAGACGATCTACTCCAAGCGGGGCTTCGACTCGATCGACCCCAACGACCTGCGCGGCCGGATGCGCTGGTGGGGTCTCTACACCCAGCGCAAGCCCGGGATCGACGGCGGCAAGACCGCGATCCTGGAGCCGGAGGAGCTGGACGACAAGTACTTCATGCTGCGCGTCCGTATCGACGGCGGGCGGCTGACCACCCAGCAGCTGCGCGTCATCGGCGAGATCTCGCAGGAGTTCGCGCGCGGCACCGCCGACCTCACCGACCGGCAGAACGTGCAGTACCACTGGATCCGCATCGAGGACGTCCCGGAGATCTGGGACCGGCTGGAGGCCGTGGGCCTGTCCACGACCGAGGCCTGCGGTGACACGCCCCGCGTCATCCTCGGTTCGCCCGTCGCCGGCATCGCCGAGGACGAGATCATCGACGGCACCCCGGCGATCGAGGAGATCCACCGCCGGGTCGTCGGCAACCCGGACTTCTCGAACCTGCCCCGCAAGTTCAAGACCGCGATCTCGGGCTCGCCGCTGCTCGACGTGGCACACGAGATCAACGACGTCGCCTTCGTCGGCGTGAACCACCCGGACCACGGCCCCGGTTTCGACCTCTGGGTCGGCGGCGGCCTGTCCACCAACCCGAAGATCGGCCAGCGTCTCGGCGCGTGGATCCCGCTCGACGAGGTCGCGGACGTCCACATCGGCGTCCTGTCGATCTTCCGTGACTACGGCTACCGGCGGCTGCGCACCCGCGCCCGCCTGAAGTTCCTGGTCGCCGACTGGGGTGTGGAGAAGTTCCGCCAGATCCTGGAGGACGACTACCTGGAGCGGAAGCTGGTCGACGGGCCCGCCCCCGCCCAGCCCGTCGCCCGCTGGCGGGACCACGTCGGCGTGCACCGTCAGAACGACGGCCTCTACTACGTCGGATTCGCGCCGCGCGTCGGCCGCGTGGACGGCGCGACCCTGACGAAGATCGCCGAACTGGCCGAGGCGCACGGCTCGGGCCGGCTGCGCACCACGGTCGAGCAGAAGATGATCGTGCTCGACGTGGACGAGACGCGGATCGACTCGCTCGTCGAGGGCCTGGAGGCGCTCGACCTGACGGCCCGTCCCTCCACCTTCCGGCGCGGCACGATGGCCTGCACCGGCATCGAGTACTGCAAGCTCGCGATCGTCGAGACCAAGGCGCGCGGAGCTTCCCTGATCGACGAACTCGAGCGCCGCATCCCCGAGTTCGAAGAGCCCATCACCATCAACATCAACGGCTGCCCGAACGCCTGCGCCCGCATCCAGGTCGCGGACATCGGTCTCAAGGGCCAGCTGGTCCTCGACGAACAGGGCGAGCAGGTCGAGGGCTTCCAGGTGCACCTGGGCGGCGCGCTCGGCCTGGAGGCCGGGTTCGGCCGCAAGGTCCGCGGCCTGAAGGTCACCTCGGACGAGCTGCCGGACTACATCGAGCGGGTCCTCAAGCGCTTCCAGGCGGAGCGCGAGGACGGCGAGCGCTTCGCCGTCTGGGCCTCGCGCGCCTCCGAGGAGGCGCTGTCATGAGCGAGCGAGCAGCGCCGTTCTACTGCCCCTACTGCGGGGACGAGGACCTGCGACCCAGCGAAGAAGGCCACGGCGCGTGGGAATGCGCGGCGTGCAACCGGGCCTTCCAGCTGAAGTTCCTCGGGCTGCTGTCCCGGGGCCTTCGGCAGGACGACCGTGGAGGGGCGGAGATATGACGGCACTTCAGCAAGAGCGCACGGACGAGGACTTGAAGGACCTCGCCGAGCGGGCGGGGCGCGATCTGGAGGACGCCTCGGCCCTGGAGATCCTCCGCTGGGCCGCGGAGACCTTCGGCGGGAAGTTCTGCGTCACCTCCTCGATGGAGGACGCGGTCGTCGCCCATCTGGCCTCCCGCGTGTTCACCGGCGACCACCGCGTCGACGTGGTGTTCCTCGACACCGGGTACCACTTCCCCGAGACCATCGGCACCCGCGACGCGGTCGAGGCCGTGATGGACGTCAACGTCATCACGCTCACCCCGCGCCGCACGGTCGCCGAGCAGGACGCCGAGTTCGGGCCGCGGCTGCATGACCGCGACCCCGACCAGTGCTGCGCGATGCGCAAGGTCCAGCCCCTCGAAGAGGGCCTGACCGCCTACGACGCCTGGGCGACCGGCCTGCGCCGCGACGAGTCCCCGACCCGGGCGAACACCCCGGTCGTCGGCTGGGACGAGAAGCGCCGCAAGGTCAAGATCTCGCCCATCGCCCGCTGGACGCAGGACGACGTCGACGCGTACGTCGCCGAACACGGCGTCCTCACCAACCCCCTGCTGACGGACGGTTACGCCTCCGTCGGCTGCGCGCCCTGCACCCGCCGGGTGCTGGCGGGCGAGGACGCGCGCGCCGGCCGCTGGTCCGGCCGCTCGAAGACCGAGTGCGGGCTGCACGGATGA
This sequence comes from Streptomyces sp. NPDC005302, assembly GCF_040607345.1. Lineage (NCBI taxonomy): Bacteria > Bacillati > Actinomycetota > Actinomycetes > Kitasatosporales > Streptomycetaceae > Streptomyces > Streptomyces sp. NPDC005302. The sequence goes on along the minus strand of NZ_JBEXGN010000003.1, from coordinate 193,478 downwards.
CGCCGACGACGACGGCCGCGACGGCCGCGGACCCCACGATCTCCCAGGAGCAGCAAGTGACGACCGGAGCCACCGTCTGGCTCACGGGTCTGCCGAGTGCCGGCAAGACCACCATCGCCTACGAGCTGGCCGGCCGGCTGCGCGAGGAGGGCCACCGCGTCGAGGTGCTCGACGGCGACGAGGTCCGCGAGTTCCTCTCCGCCGGTCTCGGCTTCTCCCGCGCGGACCGCGACACGAACGTACGGCGGATCGGCTACCTCGCCGAACTGCTGGCACGCAACGGCGTCAAGGCGCTCGTGCCGGTGATCGCGCCGTACGCGGACAGCCGTGAGGCGGTCCGGGGCCGCCATCGGGCCGGGGGCACCGCCTACCTGGAGGTGCACGTGGCGACGCCGGTCGAGGTCTGCTCGGTGCGCGACGTGAAGGGGCTGTACGCCAAGCAGGCCGCGGGCGAGATCTCGGGCCTGACCGGCGTCGACGATCCCTACGAGGAGCCCGAGTCGCCCGATCTGCGCATCGCGTCGCACACCCAGACCGTGCAGGAGTCCGCGGCCGCGCTGCACGCGCTGCTCACCGAGAGGGGTCTCGCATGACGACCGTCGCCAGTGTCACCGGGGACACGGACAGCAGCCCGTACGCGCTGTCGCACCTGGACGCCCTGGAGTCCGAGGCCGTACACATCTTCCGCGAGGTCGCGGGCGAGTTCGAGCGGCCGGTGATCCTCTTCTCCGGCGGCAAGGACTCCATCGTCATGCTGCACCTCGCGCTGAAGGCGTTCGCGCCCGCCGCGATCCCCTTCACGCTGCTGCACGTGGACACCGGGCACAACTTCCCCGAGGTCCTCGCCTACCGCGACCGCGCGGTGCAGGAGCACGGGCTGCGGCTGCACGTCGCCTCCGTGCAGGACTACATCGACCGCGGTGTGCTGCGCGAGCGGCCCGACGGCATCCGCAACCCGCTGCAGACCCTCCCCCTCACCGAGAGGATCCAGGCCGAGCGCTTCGACGCCGTCTTCGGCGGCGGACGCCGCGACGAGGAGAAGGCCCGGGCCAAGGAGCGGGTGTTCTCGCTGCGCGACGAGTTCTCCCAGTGGGACCCCCGCCGCCAGCGCCCCGAGCTGTGGCAGCTGTACAACGGGCGGCACGCGCCCGGCGAGCACGTCCGCGTCTTCCCGCTGTCCAACTGGACGGAGCTGGACGTCTGGCAGTACATCGCCCGCGAGGGCATCGAACTGCCCGAGATCTACTTCGCGCACGAGCGGGACGTCTTCCAGCGGGCCAACATGTGGCTGACCGCCGGCGAGTGGGGCGGTCCGAAGGACGGCGAGACGGTGGAGAAGCGGCTCGTCCGCTACCGCACCGTCGGCGACATGTCCTGTACCGGCGCCGTCGACTCCGAGGCGACCACGCTGGACGCCGTCATCGCCGAGATCGCCGCCTCCCGCCTCACCGAGCGCGGCGCCACCCGCGCCGACGACAAGGTGTCCGAGGCCGCGATGGAAGACCGCAAGCGCGAGGGGTACTTCTAGACATGACCAGCACCACCGAACCCACCGAACCCCTGTCGGTCGAGCAGTTGTCGGCGACCACGCTGCTGCGCTTCGCGACCGCCGGTTCCGTCGACGACGGCAAGTCCACCCTCGTCGGGCGGCTGCTGCACGACTCCAAGTCGATCCTCACGGACCAGCTGGAGGCCGTGGAGCGCGTCTCGGCCGGCCGCGGCCAGGACACCCCGGACCTCGCCCTGCTCACCGACGGCCTGCGCGCCGAGCGCGAACAGGGCATCACCATCGACGTCGCGTACCGCTACTTCGCGACCGCGCGGCGCCGGTTCATCCTCGCCGACACCCCCGGGCACGTGCAGTACACCCGGAACATGGTCACCGGCGCCTCCACCGCGGACCTGGCCGTCGTCCTCGTCGACGCCCGCAACGGCGTCATCGAGCAGACCCGCCGGCACGCCGCCGTCGCCGCCCTGCTCCGCGTTCCGCACGTGGTCCTCGCGGTGAACAAGATGGACCTGGTCGCGTACGAGGAGACCGTGTTCGCGGCGATCGCCGAGGAGTTCACGGCGTACGCCTCCGAGCTGGGCGTCCCCGAGATCACCGCGATCCCCATCTCGGCACTGGCCGGCGACAACGTCGTGGAACCCTCCGCGAACATGGACTGGTACGGCGGTCCGACGGTGCTGGAGCACCTGGAGACCGTGCCGGTCAGCCACGACCTGGCGCACTGCCACGCGCGGCTGCCCGTGCAGTACGTGATCCGCCCGCAGACCGCCGAGCACCCCGACTACCGGGGGTACGCGGGCCAGATCGCCGCCGGTACGTTCCGCGTCGGCGAAAGCGTCACCGTGCTGCCGTCCGGCCGCACCTCGAAGGTGGCCGGCATCGACCTGCTGGGCACCCCGGTCGACGTCGCCTGGACCCCGCAGTCGGTGACCCTCCTGCTGGAGGACGACATCGACATCTCCCGCGGTGACCTGCTCGTGCCGAGCAAGGACGCGCCGCCGACCACGCAGGACGTCGAGGCGACGGTCTGCCACGTGGCGGACGCGCCGCTCACCGTCGGCCACCGGGTCCTGCTCAAGCACGGCACCCGCACGGTCAAGGCGATCGTCAAGGACATCCCGTCCCGGCTGACCCTGGACGACCTCTCGCTGCACCCCCACCCGGGCCGGCTGGTCGCCAACGACATCGGCCGCGTCAAGATCCGCACCGCCGAACCGCTCCCGCTCGACGCGTACGCCGACTCCCGGCGCACCGGCGCGTTCATCCTGATCGACCCGGCCGACGGGACGACACTGACCGCGGGCATGGTCGGCGAGTCGTTCGCCGCGCCGCAGCCGGTCAGCGAGGATGCCGCCGACGCCGAAGACGCCGGTTGGGACTTCTGACATGAACCCCATCGACTACTGGTCCACGTTCGCGAAGGAGGGCGGCCGCGTCGGCAGCGGCGCCCTCGGCAGCGGGCAGGGCGGAGTCGCGCGATGTGCGTGATGACGTACGCGCACCGCCTGCGCGCCCCGTCCCCCCACAGCCTGCGAAGACGAAGACCTGCCGACCTCCCGGCCACGACCTGAGAAGGGCGTGACCGCCGGGCCAACGAGAGGAACGCCTCCCGTGCCTGCCATCCGCTCCCACCGCTCCGCCCTGCTGCGCCGCGGCCTCGCCGTCGCCACCGCGCTCCCCCTGCTCGCCCTCGCGGCGTGCAGCTACGGCTCCGAGGCCAAGGACGACACCAAGGCGAAGGTCGCCGCCGGTTCGAAGAAGATCGACGGACTCGACTCCGTGAAGATCGGCTACTTCGGCAACCTGACGCACGCCACCGCGCTGGTGGGCAACCAGAAGGGCTTCTTCCAGAAGGAGCTCGGCGCCACCTCGGCGAAGTACCAGATCTTCAACGCCGGCCCCTCCGAGATCGAGGCCCTCAACTCGGGTTCCATCGACATCGGCTGGATCGGCCCCTCACCGTCGATCAACGGCTTCACCAAGTCCCAGGGCAAGAGCCTGCGCATCATCGGCGGTTCGGCTTCGGGCGGCGTCAAGCTCGTCGTCAACCCCAAGAAGATCACGTCCCTGAAGGACGTCAAGGGCAAGAAGATCGCGACGCCGCAGCTCGGCAACACCCAGGACGTCGCGTTCCTCAACTGGGCGGCGGAGCAGGGCTGGAAGGTCGACGCGCAGAGCGGCAAGGGTGACGTCTCGGTCGTCCGCACCGACAACAAGATCACCCCGGACGCCTACAAGTCCGGTTCCATCGACGGCGCCTGGGTGCCGGAGCCGACCGCGTCCAAGCTGGTCGCCGAGGGTGGCAAGGTGCTGCTCGACGAGTCGGACCTGTGGCCCGACAAGAAGTTCGTGATCACGAACATCATCGTGTCGCAGAAGTTCCTCAAGGAGCACCCGAAGGTCGTCGAGGCGGTCCTCAAGGGCTCGGTCGAGACCAACAAGTGGATCACCGCCAACCCGGACGAGGCCAAGGCGTCGGCGAACAAGCAGTTGGAGACGGACTCGGGCAAGGCCCTGCCGGCCGACGTCCTCGACCCGGCCTGGAAGTCCATCCAGATCACCAACGACCCGCTGGCCTCCACCCTGACCACCGAGGCGGACCACGCGGTGAAGGCCGGTCTCCTGGAGAAGCCCGACCTGCAGGGCATCTACGACCTCACGCTCCTGAACAAGGTCCTCAAGGACGCGGGCGAGAGCCCGGTCGCGGACGCCGGTCTCGGCGTCAAGTAAGCCCGGATCCCGAAGAGTTCCCAGGAGGTGACGATCATGGCCACGACCCTCGCCAAGGCCGCGGACGGCGTCGGCACGACGGAGTACGCCGCCCGCATCGAGCACGTCTCGAAGTCCTTCGCCGGACCTGCGGGGCCCCAGCTCGTCCTGGACGACATCACCCTCGATGTCGCTCCGGGCGAGTTCGTCACCCTCCTGGGGGCCTCGGGGTGCGGTAAGTCCACCCTGCTGAACCTGGTGGCGGGGCTCGACAAGCCCTCCGCCGGCGACATCACGACCCATGGGCGACCGGCTCTGATGTTCCAGGAGCACGCCCTGTTCCCGTGGCTCACCGCGGGCAAGAACATCGAACTCGCCCTGCGTCTGCGGGGAGTTCCGAAGGCCGAGCGGCGCGACAGGGCCGAGGAACTGCTCGGACTCGTCCGGCTGCAGGGCGCGTACGGCAAGCGGGTGCACGAGCTGTCCGGCGGTATGCGCCAGCGTGTGGCGCTGGCGCGGGCGCTCGCGCAGGACAGCCAGATCCTGCTGATGGACGAGCCGTTCGCGGCGCTGGACGCCATCACCCGGGACGTGCTGCACGACGAGCTGACCCGGATCTGGCGCGAGACGGGCGTGTCCGTCCTGTTCGTCACGCACAACGTGCGCGAGGCGGTGCGGCTCGCGCAGCGCGTCGTGCTGCTGTCCTCCCGCCCCGGGCGCGTGGCCCGCGAGTGGACGGTCGACATCCCGCAGCCGCGCCGCATCGAGGACGCCCCCGTGGCGGAACTGTCCATCGAGATCACCGAAGAACTGCGTGGGGAGATCCGCCGCCATGGCCAGCACTGAGACCAAGGCCGACGCCGCCGTCGAGGAGAAGGAGAACGACGGGCTGGGCGGTCTGGAGGCGGGACTCGACGCGCTGGAGTCCTCCGTCACCCGCCGGAGGTCCTTCGGTACGACGTTCCGTCAGAAGGTGCTGCCGCCGCTCGTCGCCGCCGCGGTGGTGCTGGTGGCCTGGCAGGCCCTGATCACCTTCAAGATCGTCGACGACCCGACCAAGCTGCCCTCGCCGTCCGACGTGTGGGGCGAGGTGCAGGACGCCTGGCTCAAGGGCACACTGCTCGACTACATCTGGACCAGCGTCTCGCGCGGTCTGCTCGGCTTCCTGTTCGCCCTGGTGATCGGGACCCCGCTGGGCCTGGTGGTGGCCCGGGTGAAGTTCGTGCGCGCCGCGATCGGCCCGATCCTGTCCGGCCTCCAGTCGCTCCCGTCGGTGGCCTGGGTGCCGCCGGCCGTCATCTGGCTGGGCCTGAACAACTCGATGATGTACGCGGTGATCCTGCTCGGCGCGGTCCCGTCGATCGCCAACGGTCTGGTGTCGGGCGTGGACCAGGTGCCGCCGCTGTTCCTGCGGGCGGGCCGCACGATGGGTGCTACGGGCCTGCGCGGCACCTGGCACGTCGTGATGCCGGCCGCGCTGCCGGGCTATCTCGCCGGTCTGAAGCAGGGCTGGGCCTTCTCCTGGCGTTCGCTGATGGCCGCGGAGATCATCGCCTCCTCCCCCGACCTCGGCGTGGGCCTCGGCCAGTTGCTGGAGAACGGCCGCAACGCCAGTTCCATGTCGATGGTCTTCCTCGCCATCTTCCTCATCCTGTTCGTGGGCATCGCCATCGACCTGCTGATCTTCAGTCCGGTGGAGCGGTGGGTGCTGCGCAACCGCGGACTCCTGGTGAAGGGCTGACACCGTCATGAGCAGGCCCGAGCGTCCCGTCCTCGTCGTCATCGCCCACGGCAGCCGCGATCCGCGGCATGCCGCGACGGTGCACGCCCTGGTGCGGCGGGTGCGCGCGGCGCGCCCGGGCCTGCGCGTGGAGACCGGCTTCCTCGACTTCAACGTCCCTTCGGTGCAAGGGGTGTTGGCGTCCCTGGACGCGGAGGGGGTGCGGGACGTGGTGGCGCTGCCGCTGCTGCTGACGCGCGCCTTCCACGCCAAGTCCGACATCCCCGCGGTGCTGCGCGAGGCGCCGTCCAGGATGCGGGTGCGCCAGGCCGAGGTGCTCGGCCCGTCGCCGCTGCTGACGGCGGCGCTCGAACGCCGGCTGTACGAGGCCGGGCTGACGCCCGCCGACAAGTCCTCGACCGGGGTCGTACTGGCCTCGGCGGGGTCCACCGACCCGGAGGCGATCGCGGTGATCGCAGCAATCGCGCGGGAGTGGCGGCACACCGGTTGGTGCGCCGTGCGGCCCGCGTTCGCCTCCGCATCTCTGCCGCGCACCGAGGACGCGGTGCGCAAACTGCGGGCGCTGGGCTGCGAACGCGTGGCCGTCGCCCCGTACGTACTGGCCCCCGGTTTCCTCCCGGACCGCATCGCGCGGGGCGCGGAGGGGGCGGATGTCCTCGCCGACGTCCTCGGTCCCGCGCCGGAGGTGGCCCGGGTCCTGCTGGACCGCTACGACGAGGCCCGGATGCCCGCCCTGGCGGCGCTCGGCGCCTGATCCGGCGTCCCGTCGCGTCGTCGGTGCTTCGTCCGCGGCACCGCGAGGCACCGGACGGGCTATCCCGACGCCCGCGGCGACAGGCTCCGGTTCACACCGCCGAGAGGCGCGGGTCTCGGCCGCTGTGGGCGAGGGCCCGGTCGAAGACGGGCGCGTCGTCGGGCACGTCCACGGGGTCGGCGAAGCCGTCGTAGCGGCGGTAGATCTCGGCGTGGGTGTCGACCACGTCGAGAACGAAGCGGGCGGCCTCGTCCGAGATGCGGAACGGCTGTCCGGTGGCGGCGGCCACGTCCCAGCCGTGCACGGCCATCTCCTTGACGATCATCGAGGCGATGTCCACGGCGGGCAGGCTCGCCGTGCCGAGGCCGATCTCGCCCTCCCACACGACGGGATCGTCCCAGGCGGCGACCGCGCGGTCGAGCTGCTCGGCGTAGGCCTCGGCCCAGCCGGGGTCGGCGGTGAAGTCGCGCGCGGTCAGTTCGTCGGGGAGCGGTGTGCGCAGGGCCCGGTGTTCCAGGCCGTGCGCCGTGTAGAGGACCCAGTGGTCGACCAGGGTGCGCACGTCCCAGTCCGCGCAGTGCGAGGGCTCCGACAGCTGCGCCGCGGTGACGCCGCGGGCCAGGCGGGCGGCCTCGGCGGCGCATTCGACCATGTGCGGGTGCACGTTCCTGTACGCGTCGTTCGTCTTCGTGTCGTTCATGGCTACCACGCTAGGGACGCGGCGGCGGGTCCTCTTGAACAAACGCGACAGCCTCGTCGGCGAGGCGGACCAGTTCCGTCACCGGCATCGACCCCGCGGGCCGACGTTCACGGGCGAAGGTGTTCGCCAGCCTCTGGAGCAGGTCGTTGAGCGGGGTCGGTACGCCGTGCAGCCGGCCCAGCAGGGCGATCTCACCGTTGAGGTAGTCGGCCTCGATGGTGCCGGTGCCGCGGTCGAGGGACTGCCAGGAGGAACCGCCACGGCGCGGGGAGCCGTCGAAGGGCTTGAAGGTGATCTTGTCGGCGCGGGCCCGGCTCTGCTCCTCGTCACCCGCGTACGCGATCCCGGCGGCGTCCAGGACCGCGGCGCCCTCCGCCCGTACCCGGGTGAACAGCTCCAGCCCCTCCTCGCCGCCGAGGACGCCACTGACCGCCTCGATCGCGTTGGCGAGGTTGCCGAGGAGCTTGGCGTACTGCCAGCGCGCCACGTCGGGCACGACCGGCGCCTCGAAGTGCGCCGTCTCCAGGTCGGCGGCGATCCGGCGCAGCGTGTCGTCGGTGCCGTCCGGATACCGGCCGAGGTGCAGGATGCCGGTGAGCGGGGTGCCGGCGGCCGCGACGGTGCCCGGTTCGACGAAGGTGGCGGGCAGCCAGACGCAGACGCCGTACACCCGGTGGAAGCGGCGCAGCGCGAGACGCCCGCTCTCCACGCCGTTCTGCGCGCACACGACCGGGAGCCGTTCCGCGGCCGAGCCGCCGCCCCGCACGGGGGCGGCCCCCCAGTCCCTGAGCGCGGCCTCGCCGTCCTGGGTCTTGACGGTGAGCACGAGCACGTCGTCGGGGCGCAGTTCGCCGAGTTCGGCCGGTCCCTCCACGGCGCGGAGCCGGTGGACGCGTGGGCCCTCGGGTGTCACGAGCCGCAGGCCGTCGGCGCGCAGCGCCGTGAGGTGGGCTCCCCGTGCGACGAGAACGACCTCGTGCCCGGCCTCGGCCAGCCGTCCGCCGATGGCCCCGCCGACCGCTCCCGCCCCGATGATGATGTAGCGCATACGACGAGCCTCGCACAGAAGGGTGTAGCGGCCACCCGGAATGCCGCGACCGGTCAGGCCTCGGTGGCGCCGAAGGGGGTGCCCTGGTGGAAGTAGAGCAGCCAGCCGTCGCCGGACCGCCGCCACAGCGAACTACGGTGCGCGCGGCGGCCGTTGTTGTCGGTGTCGAACGTCAGGTGCACGAGGTCCGCGGCGAGCTGGACGCCCTTCATGCGCGAGGTGGTGCTGTGGCCGCCGGTCTCCGTCTCGGCGCCCAGCGCCGCGATGATCGAGGCGCGGTCCCAGATGTGGCCGGACGAGCCGAACTCGTAGAAGTCGGGATGCAGCAGCGTGCCGACGAGGTCGGCGGAGCGGCGGACCTCGGGGTCGAGCAGGCGCAGTTCGCCCTCGACGGCGGCCTCGACGGCGGGGTTGCGCTCAGACACCGGTCAGCTCCTCCAGTTTGACGACGGTGTTCCAGTTCCGGGTGGTGGCGAGCACACCCTTGAGCAGCCGGGGTCTGGCCAGCGCGTCCGCGAGCCGGGAACGGCCGAGGCCGTCGGGCGCGTACAGGTACAGGGCGCGGTCGCCGAGGCGGAACTCCTCGGGGAGGAAGGCCGCGGGCTCGACGGAGGCGAAGCATTCGGCGTCGACGGGGTCCGAGAAGTAGGTGACGTGCACCTGCTTGGCCTCCAGCTCGGCGGCCGGGAACGGGCACGCCTCCCGTACGGCCTTCAGATAGCGGTGGTCGCGGACGAGGACGCCGACGCCGAACCCGAACCGCTCCTCGATGGCCGTGGACAGTTCGGCGGCGAGGCTCTCCTCGTCACCGTGCGCGCTGCTGAACGCGGCGTTCCCGCTCTGCAGATACGTACGGACGTCGCCGTGGCCGAGACCTTCCAGCAGGGTGCGCAGCTCGGCCATCGGCACCTTCTTCGCGCCGCCCACATTGATGCCGCGCAACAGCGCCGCGTACGTCGTCGTCATCCGCACACCATAAAGCGGCCGTCGTGCCCCGTGGGGGTGGGCACGACGGCCGCGGTCCATGGGGCTACTCGACGACCTTCAGGACTTTGTTGGGCGTACCTGAACTCGGGTTGGAGATCTTGTCGGCGGTGGCGCCGCCGGTGAGCGCGGCGGAGACCTGGGCGGGTGTGGCGTCCGGGTGACCGGCGAGGTAGACGGCGGCGGCGCCGGTGACGTGCGGCGTGGCCATCGAGGTGCCGGAGATGGTGTTGGTGGCCGAGTCGGAGGTGTTCCAGTCGGAGGTGATGGCCGAACCGGGCGCGTAGATGTCCACGCCCTTGCCGAAGTTGGAGAAGTCCGACTGCCGGTCGTCCTTGGTGGAGGAGGCGACCGTGATGGCCTCGGGGACGCGGGCCGGGGAGCTGGTGCTCGCGTCGGCGGATTCGTTGCCGGCGGCGACGGCGAAGGTGACGCCGGAAGCGACGGCCTTGGTCACGGCCGCGTCGAGGGCCTCGTCCACGCCGCCTCCGAGCGACATGTTGGCGACCGAGGGACCGGAGTGGTGCCGGGTGACCCAGTCGATTCCGGCGACGACCTGCTCGGTGGTGCCGGAGCCGGAGTCGTCGAGGACGCGGACCGCGACGATCTTCGCCTTCTTGGCGACGCCGTGCTCGGTGCCGGCGATGGTGCCCGCGACGTGCGTGCCGTGGCCGTTGCCGTCGTTCGCGTCGTCGTCGTTGTCGATCGCGTCGAAGCCGGAGGAGGCGCGGCCGCCGAAGTCCTGGTGGCCGACACGGACGCCGGTGTCGATGACGTACGCGGTGACGCCCTCGCCCGCCGCGTCGGGGTAGGTGTACTTGGCGTCGCCGGCGGTGGCGCTCTGGTCGATGCGGTCCAGGCCCCAGGACGGCGGGTCGTCCTGGGTGGCGTCGATGTGGAACTTCTTGTTCTGCACGACCTTCGCGACGGACGGGTCGGCGGCCAGCCGCTTGGCCTCGGTCTCCGAAAGGCCGGACGCGGAGAAGCCGTTGACGGCCGAGGCGTAGGCGCGTCCGAGGGCGCCTCCGTACTCCTTCGCGAGGTCCTGCTCGGCGTCCCTGCTGGTCTTGTCGTCGAGCAGAACGATGTAGCTGCCGGAGACGGCGCCCTTGGCGTCGAGTCCGTACACCTTGCCCTCGGCCGGGGTGGCGGCGCCGGCCGTGGAGGCCATCACGGTCACGCCGGCGACGGTGGCCGCGGTGGCTATGGCCGCGGTCAGCCTCGTCCTGCGGGCACGCTGGTGAGTTGCCATGAAGAGGGGTCTCCTCGTGGTGTTCGTGGGGGGATGTGTGGGGGGTTCGTGGCGGTGTCGCCGCATGCGGCAGCACCGCTACGCCCCGCCGGGAAACGGAAGTTACCCGGCGGTTGGCACGAAACCCTGGCCGATCGGCCCGCACAGATCAACACCTTCATGCAGCTGTGACTTAATCAACAAGGTTTCGAAATGACAAAAGGGTCCCGCTTCGACACATCGGACACGGCCGTCCCGACCCTGACCCGCGTCCCCTAGAACTGCCTTTACGTGTAAGGGGCTTGCTCCTCCGCAGTGCGGAGGGTGCCGGGGTCCGCGGGGAGGAGACGACGGGTCCGCGCCTCACCGGGCAGCACGACGAGACGCCCCGCCGCGGCCCATACCGTCGTGGTGGAAGGTGACGGCAGGGGCTGTCACCGTGCACAAGGGGGCTGGCCCGTCATGGGAAACGGACACACACGGGTGCGGGGCATCGCCGCCCGGGCAGGCGGCTGGAGCGCCCGGCACCGATGGGCGGCCGTCGGGATCTGGGTGCTGTTCGTCGTCCTGGCGATGGGCCTCGGCTCGGCGGCGGGCCGTGTCGACGTCAACGAGAGCGACCAGCTCAAGGGCGAGACGCACACCGCGGCCAAGATCATCGAGGATGCCGGCATCGAGGAGCCGGCCAGCGAGTCGGTGCTGGTGCAGGCGAAGGACGCGGCCGGCAGGGCCACGGACTCCGACTTCAGGAGCGCGGTCGCCGCTGTCGTCAAGGCCGTTGACGCCACCGGAAAGGTCACCGACGTGACCTCGCCGTACGACACGGGGACGGTCTCGAAGGACGGCCGCAGCGCGCTCGTGCAGTTCGACATGCGCGGCGACTCCGACACGGCGGGAGAGCGCGTCGAACCCGTGCTGAACGCCGTCGAGGGCGTCCGGAAGGACCACGCGGGGCTGCGGATCGAGGAGATCGGCGGCGCGAGCATGATGAAGCAGTACGACGACGCGTTCGGCGACGACTTCCAGAAGGCCGAGCTGTCCGCCGTACCGGTGGCGCTGGGCATCCTGCTCATCGCGTTCGGCGCACTGGTGGCGGCGCTGCTCCCGGTCGCGCTCGCGGTCACCGCCATCATCGCGACGATGGGCCTCATGGGCGTCGTCAGCCATCTGATGCCGATGAGCGACACGGCCAACTCCGTGATGCTGCTGGTGGGTCTGGCCGTCGGCGTCGACTACTGCCTGTTCTACCTGCGGCGCGAGCGCGAGGAGCGCGAGGCCGGCCGGGACGCCGCGACCGCCCTGCGGATCGCCGCCGCGACCAGTGGCCGCGCCATCATCGTCTCGGGTGTCACGGTGTGCGTGGCGATGGCGGGCATGCTCTTCACCGGCCTCGCGGAGTTCGAGGCGATGGGCCTGGCCTCGCTGATGGTCGTCGCGGTCGCCATGGTCGGCTCGGTCACCGTGCTGCCCGCGCTGCTCTCCCTCCTCGGCGAGCGCGTCGAGAAGGGCCGCGTGCCGTTCCTGCACCGGGCCAAGCGACGCGACGCGAACGGAGGCCGGACGAACCGGCGTCCGGCCGCGGAGGGCAGCCGGTTCTGGGGCGCGGTCCTGCGGGTCGTGCTCGCCAGGCCCGCGATATCCCTCATGGTCGCGACGGGCGCCCTGCTCGCCATCGCGGCTCCGGCCCTCGGCATGAAGACCCAGCAGCTCACCCTGGACCAGGAGTTCGGTGACTCGCTGCCGATCGTGGGCACCTACAACCGCGTGAACGACGCCTTCCCCGGCGGCTCCGAGCCCGCCGAGGTGGTCGTCAAGGCGCGGAACATCAACGCGGGCGACGTGAAGGCGGCGCTCGCCGACTTCCGCGAGCGGGCGGTCAGTTCGGGCGCCTCACGCGGACCGGTCGACATCAAGGTGCACGCAGACCACAACGTGGCCTTCGTCTACGTACCGCTGGTCGGCGGCTCCGACCAGGACAAGGCGGCGAAGAGCCTTCAGCTGCTGCGGGACACGGTACGTCCCGAGACGCTCGGCAAGGTCGAGGGCGTCCAGGCGCCGATCACCGGACAGGTCGCGGGATCGCACGACTTCAACGACCAGCTGATCGGCTCGGTGACCCCGGTCTTCGCCTTCGTGGTCGTCTTCGCCTTCCTGCTGATGCTCGTCTCCTTCCGTTCGCTGACCATCGCGATCACCTCGATCGTGCTCAACCTGCTGTCGGTGGCCGCCGCGTACGGAATCCTGGTCGCCGTCTTCCAGCACGGCTGGGGCGCCTCCCTGGTGGGCGCGGAGGGGGTCGGCGCCATCGTGGCCTGGCTGCCGCTGTTCCTCTTCGTGATCCTCTTCGGGCTCTCGATGGACTACCACGTGTTCGTGGTCTCCCGGATCCGTGAGGCGCGGCTACGGGGCCGTGACACCAAGGACGCGATCCGGCACGGGGTGGTCACCACGGCGGGCGTGGTCACCAGCGCCGCCGTCATCATGGTCGCCGTCTTCGCGATCTTCGGGACCCTGTCCATGCAGTCCATGAAGCAGATGGGCGTGGGCCTGGCGGCCGCCGTGCTCATCGACGCGACGATCATTCGGGGTGTCCTGCTCCCCGCGGTGATGGCGCTGCTCGGCGAGCACAACTGGTACCTGCCGAAGTGGCTGAACCGGATGCCCGACCTGACCCACGACGAGGCGGCCGAGGCGGTCGCACCGACCCCGCCGGCGGCCGTGGAGGGCGAGCGGGTGGGAGCCTGACAAAGAGTCGGCCCCCGTCGGCGATGCCGCCGGGGGCCGGTCGGATCGGGTGGCCGGGGCGCGTGTCCGCCCCGGCCACCTCGCCGTCCCGCCGCGAGGGCGAGGAGGGCTCAGGCGGCCTTGGCCACCGAGTCGCGCTCGAAGGAGTCGATCGTGCGCGTGAAGTCCCGGGTGGACAGCAGCAGTTTGTAGATGATGGCGAGTTCGAAGACGAGAAGCAGCACTCCGGAGACGATCGTCGCCCCCATGACGGAGTCGATCAGCGGGCCGATCATGAAGACGCCCATCTGGAATTCGATACCGCTCACCAGGTGGGCGCGAATCCGATGCCGCAGCAGGTACGACCGCAGTCGCAGATATGCCGGGAACCGCCGGCGGAACTCCTGCTGGAGGTCGATGACACGGGCCGGGGCGACGGGCATCACGCCCACCGGCGCCTCCGCCTCGATCTCCGCCGCGTTCTCCACCGCGTTGCGCGTCGCGGCGGCTTCCTCGGCCCTCGTCATGTCCTGCTCGATGTCGGCCTCGGGGTTGTCGCGCAGCAGGTCCTCCATGAAGCTCAGTTCGGCCTGGTTCTCCGCGCGGCGCGCCTCCCGCATCCTCGACTTGATCTGCTTCCGCATCGAGTGGCGGATCTTGAAGATCTCCAGGGAGTTGATGTAGCGCAGGGTGTCGAGGCCGACGACGGCGAGCGCCAGCCAGATGTACAGCGTCTCCCCCGTGCGCTCGTACTGGCCGCCCATCAGCGCGATCGCGCACACGGCCACCCGGATACGGTCGAAGACGAAGTCCAGCCAGGCGCCGAACACCGAGCTCTGACCGGTCAGCCGGGCGAGCTTGCCGTCCATGCAGTCGAAGATGAAGCTCACGTGGTAGATGACCGCGCCCGCGACGAGCCAGCGCCAGTCACCGAGCGCGAAGCAGGCCGCCGAGGCCAGCCCGAGGAGGAAGGCGCCCCAGGTGATCTGGTTCGGCGTGACCCTCGTCCGCAGCGCGAGCTGCCGCACCAGAGGCGTGGCGACCGGATCGACGAGCAGCACCGTCCACCAGGCGTCGCGCTTCTTCTCCGTGATGCGGCGTACCTCGGCGAGGTCCGGTATGTCTCGGCGTGTGGATCGCATGGGTCAACTTCCTGGTGTTCGACTGGAATTAACCTCACGCTAGGAATCCCCTTACCAAAGTCGCAAGATCCGCTCCGTGCAACCTTTTGGAAGGGGTAACGGTCTCTTTGATTACCGGGTCGATGGATAGGCTCGGTGAGCGCCGCGTTACCTGAGCGTTACACAAATGCCCGGCCGTTATCCGATGCGCGCCAGGACTTCACCGTTCGCGCGCAACCATGACGCGGCGGCACCGAAAGACCCCTGGACGGTGACATTCCGGCGGTCTTTCCGTACGGCCGCGGCGCCTTGCCCTCCCGCCGGCTCAGCCGCGCAGTCGCGCCTCGATGAGATCCGCCGCCCCGCGGGTGCCGCCTTCCTTCGCCATCCGCTCCTGGATCTCCTCGAGCCGCCGCGCCACCTCGGGGTCGTCGGCGACCGCGAGGACCGCTTCCCGCAGCGCCGCGGCCGACGCCTCGGCCGTCGACAGGTGGCGGGCGACGCCGAGCGCCTGGAGCATGTCGGCGTTGCCGAACTGGTCGGCCGCCTGCGGTACGGCGACCATCGGCGTGGCGGTGGCGAGGCCCTCCTGGCTGCCGCCGGCGCCCGCGTGGGTGATGAACGCGTCGGCCTGCCGCAGGACGGACAGCTGCGGCACCCAGGAGTGCACCTCCACATTGCCGGGCAGCTCGCCCAGCTCCGCGGGATCGACGAACTTGCCGATCTGCAGGACGACATGCCAGTCCGGCAGGTCGGCGAACGCCTCCACGCACGCGCGGTAGAACGCGGGCTGCTTGGTGAAGCTGGACCCCAGGGACACGAGCAGCACCCGCCCGGCACCGGCGGGCCGCCGCCACTCGCCCTGCGCGGCGCGGTCGCCCTGGCAGGCGCCGACGAAGGTGTAGCGCTCCTCGTCGACCCGGTCGGCGTTGGGCTGCAGGGCCCGCGGGATGAGCACGAGGCAGCGGTCGGGGCGGCCCATGAAGTCCTCGACGCTCAGGTCCATGCCGTTCCCCGCGATCCAGCCGGCGAAGGTCTCGTAGAAGGCCTTGCCGCGCGGGGTCTGCTTGAGCGGCTCGAACAGGGGCTTGCCGACCTCCTCGTCGTAGCCCTCCCAGGCCACCATGCTCGGCGAGAGCTGCACGAGGGGGACACCCCAGCGGTGGGCGAGCACGCGGGCCGGGTAGGCGGTGATGTCGTACAGCACGAGGTCCGGCTCGTCGCCCGCGTACGCCGCGGCGAGCTGCGGTTCGGCCTGGAGGGCGTCGGCGAGGAACGGCTCGATGTTGTCGATCAGTTCGGTCCCCCACGCGTCCGGGTCGTCGTCGGTGGGCAGGGTCGAGTCCCAGAGCTTCGGTTCGGCGCCGGTCTCGGCCACCTTGCCGGCGAAGGCGGGCGGGATCGCGTACGTGACCCGGTGGCCGCGGGCGACGAGTTCCCTGATCACCTCGATGCTCGGGTTCACATGGCCGTGCGCGGCGATGGAGAACATGGCGATATGGGCAGGTCGACTGGTCATGCGTCGACCATAAGCGAGACGATACGTCTCGTCCACTCATTAACGCCGGCCGGCCTCAGCGCTGGTAGCGGGCCAGCACCAGGTTCCCGTCCCTCTCCAGACGCTCGCGCAGCTCACGCAGGCCGATCGCGCCGCTGTAGTACTCCTGGAACGCGGGGGTCGCCACCTTGTCCTTCCACTCCGGATAGCCGCGCACGGACTGGGCGGGCGCGGGGCGCAGCCGGTCCGCGAGCGCGGTGCCGGTGGCCCAGTCGTTCTTGGCGGTGTGCAGGGCCGGATCGCGCAGCGCCTGTGTCCCGGTGGGCAGCATCCAGTCGCCGAGGGCGAGCCGCACCATGTTCTTCGGCCGCAGCAGGAAGTCGAGGAACGCCGCGGCCTCCTTCTTGTGCGGACTGTCCTCGGCGATCGAGAGGGTCTGCGGGCTGACACCCTGGGTGAGCCCGTCCGCTCCGGCCGGCGCGGGCAGCACCTGCCAGTCGAAGCCCTTCGGGGCCTGCTGCGCGATCTGCTGGCGGTAGGAGAAGCCGAGGGGGACCATCGCGTACTTGCCGCCGAAGAAGCCGGGCAGCGTGTCGGACCCGCCCATGCCGAGCGTGGCGCCCGACGCGCTGTGGTCCGTCGCCACCGTGTCGCGCACGGTCCGCGGCACCACGGCGTCGGCGTCCCCGAAGCGCACGGTCACCTTGCCGTCCGCTCCCCGGTGGAACAGCCTGCCGCCCGCCGACAGGGAGAGGTTGAGCGTCGCCGAGACCGGTTCCTTCAGCGGCCACGCGACGCCGTACGTACCCTTCGCGCTGAGCTTCCTCCCCACCGAGCGGAACTCGCCCCAGCTCCAGGGCCGGTCCGGGGTGGGAACACGCACGCCGGACGCCTTCAGCAGGCGGGAGTTGGCGACGAGGACACGCGGCTCCTGGAGGAAGGGCACGCCGTAGACCCCGTCACCGAAAGTCGCGGCCTCCCAACTCCGCCGCGGGATGTCCGACTTCAGCCGGGACGGCAGCAGTTCGCGCAGGTCGGCGAGGTAGCCGCCGTACGCGAAGTCCGCGAGATCGTCCGAGGCGTCGTGGATGATGTCCGGGGCCTCGCCGCCCTCGAAGGAGGTCAGCAGCTGGTCGTGGATGCTGTCCCAACTGCCCTGCACGTACTCGACCTTGATACCGGGGTGGCTCGCGTTCCACTCCTTCACCAGCTCCTTGTTGGCGGTGACGGAGTCCTGCTGCCAGGCGAGGGACTGGAAGCGCAGGATGATCACGCCGTGCGCCTCGCCGCCGCCGTCCGTGCAGGCGGTGAGGAGCAGGCCGAGGACGGCGAGGACCGTCAGAAACCGTGTCCGCATCAGCTCTTCACCGCCCCGGCGAGCATGCCGCCCGTGATCCGCTTCTGGATGAGCGCGAACACCACCAGGGACGGCAGTGTCGCGAGGAACGCCGCCGCGGCCAGCGGTCCGAGGTCCGCGACACCCTCCGCGCCGATGAAGTGCGTGAGGACGACCGGGAGGGTCTGCTTCTCCGGGGTCTTGAGAAGGACCAGCGCGAAGAAGAACTCGTTCCAGGCGCTGATGAACGCGAACAGCGCGGTCGCCACGATGCCCGGCGCCAGCAGCGGGGCGGTGACGGACACCAGCGTGCGCACTGTGCCAGCCCCGTCGACCGCGGCCGCCTCCTCCAGCTCGGCGGGTACCGCCCGTACGTACCCGACGAGCATCCACAGCGCGAACGGCAGCGCCCACACCACGTACACCATGACCAGCCCGGTCATCGAGTCGATCAGCCGCAGGTTCTTGAGCACGAGGAACAGCGGGATGATCACCAGGACGAAGGGGAAGGCCTGGCTGACCACGACCCACCCGGTGGCCGCCTTCGCGAGCGGGGTGCGGTGCCGGGCGATGACGTAGGCCATCGGCGTCGCGATCACCACGGCGATCAGGGACGCGCCGAGGGCCGCGGTGAGGGAGTTGGCCGCCGCGCGCAGCAGCGGCTGCTCGTCGAAGGCCTGCCGGAAGTTGGCGAGCGTCGGGTCGCGGGGGATCCATGTGGGGTGCAGACTCGCCAGCTCCCGGGCCGGTTTGAAGGCGGTGGAGATCAGCCAGAGGAAGGGAAAGGCGAGAAAGACGAGATAGCAGAGCAGTGCCGCGTACTGCCCTGCCCGGGCTCCTGCGCGGGTCCTCATCGGTCGTCGCCTCCCCTGAGCGTAGCCACGAGCCGCACGGCGAGGATCACCGAGATCACCGCGACCATCACGCAGCCCATCGCCGCCGCGTACCCGAACTGCCCGTAGCGGAAGGCCTCTTCGTAGGCGAAGAGCATCGGCAGCCGCGTCCGGCCGCCCGGACCGCCGTTGGTCAGCACGTAGACCAGCGCGAACGAGTTGAAGTTCCAGATGAAGTTGAGCGCGGTGATCGCGAGGGCGACCGGTCGCAGCGCGGGCCAGGTGACCGTCAGGAAGCGGCGCCAGGCGCCCGCGCCGTCCATCGCGGCCGCCTCGTGCAGTTCACGCGGGGTGTTCTGCAGTCCGGCGAGCAGGGCGACCGTCGTCTGCGGCATGCCCGCCCAGACACCGACGACGACGACCGCGGGCAGCGCCGTACCGAGTCCGCTCAGCCAGTCCCGGCCGTCACCGAGACCGAGGTCGCGCAGGGTCTCGTTGAGGATGCCCGCGTCCGGGTTGTAGACGAGCCGCCACATGATGCCGACGACGACCTCGGGCATGGCCCAGGGGATGATCGCGAGGGCGCGGGCCAGCCGGCGCAGTCTCAGGTCCTGGCTGAGCAGCAGGGCCAGTCCGAGCGCGAGGAGGAACTGCGGGACGGTCACTCCGACCGCCCACACGAGCCCGATCCGGAACGACTCCCAGAACAGGGTGTCGTGCCACAGGTCCTGGAAGTTCAGCCCGCCCACCCAGCGCGTGGGAGCCGTCCGTCCGGACTGGGAGTCGGTGAACGCCAGCCCGATCCCGTACAGCAGCGGTCCGACGCTGAGCACCAGGATGGGGATCAGCGCGGGCAGCACCAGGAACCAGGCGCTGTGATCGGCGCGCCCGCCGTCCCGGCCCGGGGCGCGCGGCGCTCCCCGCGCCGAGCGCTCCGCCCTGGCCGTCAAGGTCAAGTGACTCAGCTCCTTCGGGCGGCTCTTGGGGTCCGGCCGTCCCGGCGGCCCCCGTCATGGTCGTGAAGGCGCTGTGGGTCGTCAAGACACCGTGCACCTGGTCCGACCTGTGGCAATGCGACACTGGCGGACGGATGGCGTGAACCCGACGCCGTGACGAGCGGGAGCGCGCGGGCCGCGCGCGAGGACACGGAGGCGAGCGATGGACGAGGCACGGGCGCGGGACGTACTGGCCGCGGCGGACGTACTGCCGGGGCCGGCGCGGGACGCGACGCTCCTCGCCCTCGGCGAGAACGCGGTGTTCGCCGCCGGCGACCTGGTCGTGAAGGTGGGCCGGGACGCGGAACTCCTCGACCGCGCACGGCGGGAACTGGACATCGCCGGCTGGCTGGCCGCGTCGGACGTTCCCGCGGTGCGGGCCGCCGAGCCCGCGCCGCTGCTGGTCGACGGGCACCCGGTGACGGTGTGGCACCGGCTGCCCGATGCCGTACGCCCCGCCGAGCCCCGTGATCTGGCCGAACTGCTGCGGATCGTGCACGCGCTGCCCGCCCCCGGCTTCGCCCTGCCGCCCCGGGAACTCCTCGGCGGTGTGGAGCGGTGGCTGCGGCTGGCGGGCGACGCGATCGACCCCGCGGACGCCGCGTACCTGCGGGAGCGGCGGGACGGTTTCGCCTCGGCCGCCGCGGCGCTCACCCCGCAGCTGCCGCCGGGCCCGATCCACGGCGACGCGCTGCCGCGCAACGTCCATGCCGGCCCGAACGGTCCGGTGCTGGTCGACCTGGAGACCTTCTCCGCCGATCTGCGCGAGCACGACCTGGTGGTCATGGCGCTCTCCCGCGACCGCTACGGACTCGCGGCCGAGGCGTACGACGCGTTCACCGAGACCTACGGCTGGGACGTCCGGGCGTGGGAGGGCTGCTCGGTGCTGCGGGGCGCCCGGGAGACCGCCAGTTGCGCCTGGGTCGCCCAGCACGCGCCGGCCAACCCCAGGGCACGGGCCGAGTTCGAACGCCGGGTCGCTTCACTGCGGGACGGCGACGAAACCGTCCGCTGGTACCCCTTCTGACCCGCACGCCGGAGCCCTTGACGGGTGGCGCGGGGCAGGACGGGCGGGCGGTCCGGCTCAGACGTGTTCGTCGGCCAGGTCGCGCAGCGGCCAGGTCCCGTCCACCACGGCGTCGGCCTCGCCCTTGCGGCGCAGGAAGCTCTGGAAGTCGGCGGCCCACGCCGCGTACCACTCGATCTGGCTGCGGTGCAGTTCGGCGGGGCCGAGGGACGCCACCTTGGGGTGGCGGCCGGCTATCGCGCCGGCGAGCCGGGCGGCGGCGAGCGCGTCGGCCGAGGCGTCGTGCGCGGTGTCCAGGGCCACGCCGTACTCGGTGCAGACGGCTTCGAGGTTGCGCTTGCCCCGGCGGTACCGGTCGACGGAGCGGTCGATCGTGTACGGGTCGATGACCGGCGCCGGGTCGCTGCCGCCGAGCCGGTCGCGCAGCGACGGCAGTCCGTGGCGCCGCAGTTCGGCGGAGAGCAGCGTGAGGTCGAAGGCGGCGTTGTACGCGACGACGGGGACGCCCGTCTTCCAGTAGCCGGTGAGGACGTCGGCGAGCGCTTCGGCGACCTCGTCGGCGGGCCGGCCCTCCGCGGCCGCCCGCTCGTTCGTGATCCCGTGCACGGCCACCGCGTCGGCCGGGATCTCCACGCCCGGATCGGCCAGCCACTCGCGGCGCCCTCTCGGCTCGCCGTCCCTGACCTCGATCACGGCAGCCGTGACGATGCGCGCCTCGCGCGGATCGGTCCCGGTCGTCTCCAGGTCGAAGCCGATCAGCAGCTCCCGGTGCCAGCTCATGGGTGGCCCCCCTTCTTCGTGGTGCTTTCCCCCAGTGGTCTCCACAATCGCACGGGCCACTGACAATCCGGGGACCGCGTTCCGCTCGGCGCCGGACGGGTGCGGGCGGGGCGGGTGCGCCAGGTGGGCCCTTTCAGGACACGGGCCGCGAATCCGCCCAAGCCGTCTCGAACTCCTCGCGATACGTCGGGAAGAGACCCTCTTCGTCCTTGTCGTCCGGTTTGACCGTGCGGCTGCCGCCCCGGAGTACGAGCACCGGCGCCTCCATGCCGCGCGTACGGCGCAGGTACGACTGCACGACCGCGATGCCGTCCGAGCCGTCCCCGTCCACGAGGTAGGCGGTGAAGCGGGGGGTCTCGTCGAAGACCTGGATCTCGAAGGCGTCCGGGTCACGCAGCTTGGACCGCACCCGCCGCATGTGCAGGATGTTCATCTCGACGGCGCGGCTCAACTCGCCGCGCTTGATACCGAGTTCACGCTCCCGCCGCTTCACAGCGCTGGAGGCGGGGTTCAGGAACAGCAGACGGACCCGGCAGCCGGACTCGGCGAGGCGGACGAGCCTGCGTCCGGAGAAGTTCTGCACCAGCAGGTTCAGCCCGATGCCGATCGCGTCGAGCCGGCGGGCGCCCCCGAAGAGGTCCTCGGCGGGGAACTGCCGCAGCAGCCGTACGCGGTCGGAGTGGACACCGACGACGTCCGCGTACCGGTCGCCGACGAGTTCCTCGACGGCGTCGACGGGCAGCCGGCGCGCGGACGGCACGTCGCTGCCGGCGCCGAGGATCTCCAGGAGCTTCCCGGCGGCCCGCTCCGCCTGGCCGAGGACCGCCTCGGACAGGGCGCGGTTGCGCGAGACGACGTTCCGGGTCACTTCCAGTTCGTCCAGGGCGAGTTCGACGTCGCGGCGCTCGTCGAAGTACGGCTCGAAGCAGGGCCAGTGCTGCACCATCAGCTCGCGCAGCTGCGGCAGGGTGAGGAAGCTCAGCACGTTGTCGTCGGCCGGGTCGAGCAAGTACCCCTTGCGGCGGCTGACTTCGCGAACGGCGACCGCGCGCTGCACCCACTCCTGTCCGGCGGGTCCCGCGGCGGCGACCACCCAGTCGTCGCCGTGGACGGGTTCGTAGATGGGGCGCAGGACAGCGGCCACGACCGCGCGCAGCCGCTGTTCGACGAGGTTCAGCCAGATGTAGGCGCGGCCGGCCCGCTGCGCGCGGGTGCGCACCTCGCGCCAGGCGTCGGCGCCCCAGTCCAGTTCCGGTCCAATGGATCCCATCTCCATCGGCCGTGCCAGTGACACCGCGCCGGGTGGGACATCTGTGGAGTTCCCCTCGTGACCCTCGTCACCAGGAGGCAGCTCCAGCCCTCCCGAGCCCACCCGCGCACCGCCTTCCGCTCCCCCGAGCAATCCCCAGGGGCCAGGCCCCAATCAACGATCAAGGAAGGGTACTCCGGGAGCGGTCGGCGGTGCAGCCCGATGGACAGGCTGTTTCCCAACTACCGCGGTTCCACTTGCCCGTTCTGGTTCGCCAGCTCCGGCGGAGTGAGCGGATTCATAGCGGTGACGTCCCGCGGGGCGATGGAGAAGCCCTGCCAGTGGACCGGCATGGGCTGCTGGTCCTCGTCGCGGGCGATGTGGTGGAAGCCCACGTTGACCCAGACCACGGGGTGGGTGAGGGTCTGCCCGCCGACCCACTTGTCGACGGACTTGCCGTGCCCGGCACCGCAGTTGCGCAGGTTGTCGCTGGCGAACTGCTCGCACTTGTTGTACTCGGTGAAGTAGACGTCGTGCTGGGTGAAGGTGCGGCCGAGGTACTTGGTCGTCGCGCCCGGGATCAGCTCGTAGGAGCGGGCGTGGTTGTCCTTGTTCTTGCCGGAGTTGCTGACGACACGCCACCAGCGCGAGTTCTTGGCGTCGCCCGCGAGTTCCTTGGTGACCTTCGTGAGGGTGGTCTTCTTGCTGGGCGCCTCGCCTCCGCGCGCGGGCGGACTGACCGTGGAGTCGTACTGCTCGACCTTGGCCTTGGAGGAGCCGTCGAGGCCGAAGTTGAGCCGCCAGAAGACGTTGTGGCTGTGGCTCGTGGCGTAGTCCTTGGCGCCCTTGCCGAGCGGCCAGCCGCGGCCGTCGCCCGCGTCGTAGTCACCGGGCGAGAGACTGCCGGTGGCGCCGACGTTCATGTTGACGGTGCCGTCGTCCTGGAAGCGCCACTCGGTGATGTACTCGTACCAGCCGACCTTGTTGACGGTGTAGACGAGCAGGTCCTTGCCCTGCTTCTGGAAGACCTTGTTCCCGGTGTCGGCCTGCATCCGGTAGGCGTGGCCGCGTGAACGGGTCGTGGTGCACAGCCCCTTGACGTTCGCGTGCTGCGGGTCCCAGGCCTCGGGGACCTTGACCGTCTTGATGGTGCCGCCCGGGCACTCGGTGGGGGCCATGCCCATCAGGCCCTGGCCGAAGCCGGCGCCCGTCAGGTCGCTGTACTCGACCGAGCCGTCGTCGTAGGGGACGTCGATCTGGGCGAGCTTGGCGGTGCTGAGGACCTTGATCGGTGCCGCTTCGCCGGGAGGCTGGTAGGAGATGTCCTCCAGGACGAGCCCGGCCTCGCTCTCGTAGTGCCAGCACATCCGCCAGGTGGTGCCGGTGGCGAGCTTCTGCTCGATCCGGTAGGCGGCGCTGCAGTCGGGGGCCGGTGCCGGGGCTGCCTTGGGCTGGGCGACGGCCGGTCCCGCCGCCGTCGCGGCGCCGGCGGCCAGGGCGAGCACCGAGAGGCCCGCCGCCGCCCGGCTGCGGGCACGGCTGTTTCTGTTGACGCGCATGAGGAAGTGACTCCTTGCGGAAAGCGGTGAAGGTGGGAAGGAAGAAGGGGTGGGCAGCCGGCGGTCAGCCGAGCTTGCCGACCTTGCGGGCGCTCAGGTCGATCACCAGGTCACGGCTGTCGATCCAGGGCCCGTTCTTGACCTTCGGGAAGAGCCGCACGCACCGGTGCACGCCGCAGGCGTCCAGGACCGCGGGCTGCGCGCCGGGCGTGGCGCGGTAGACCATGCTGTTCAGGATGAGCTGGCCGGACGAGGTCAGGTCCTTGCCGGTCGCGTCCTTGTAGTCGGCCTTCAGGCCCGCGGCGAGCGGATCGGCGATCAGCAGGTCGGCGGCCTCGGTCATCTCGGCGCGGCTGATCGGCGGCTGCACGTCGTGCTGGACGCCCGTGTGCTCGACCTTCCCGGTGTCGAGGTTGACCGTCCGGGTGACGAGCGTGTCGTCCTTGTAGTCGTAGAAGGAGACGTCGGCGCGCCGCGGCGCGTTCGGGTCGTCCAGTTCGGACGTCTCCGGTTCGGTGAGGTCGATACCGAGGCGCTGCGGTCCGCGCGCCCCCTCGACGTTCTCGCTGGAGTCGAAGAGCTGCCGGCTCACCGCGATGCGCTCGACACGCTTCATCTCGTCGTCGGTCAGCGGGTCACGTCCGGTGCCCTTCTCCCCCTGGGCCGGCGCCTGCTCGACGACACCGGGCAGTACCGCGCCGTCCGGTGCCTGTCCCTGCTCCGCGGCCTGCTCGGCGGTTCCCCCGCCTCCCTTGCCCCCACCGGTGTCGTCGGCCCCCGCCGAGCCCGGAAGGGTGATCCCGATCATCACGGCCGTACCGGCCACCGCGATGGCCGCGCCCGCCACCACCTTGCCCAGATGGCGGTGCACTGTCCTGCGCACATTTCCCCCTACTCCCCCTGTGTTTCCAGGAGTCGTTCGAAGCCCCACTGGTTCGGCATACGAGGTATGCCTGGTCGCGGGGTAAGAGGGATGTAAGTCATTGGAGGTTCCATCACTTTCGGGGAGACTCGACTCGCACTCGCCCCCAGGGGCACGGCACTACTGGAAGAGTCATATCCATGCAGGTCTGGCCTGGTGAGGCATATCCACTCGGTGCCACGTACGACGGTGCCGGTACCAATTTCGCGGTCTTCTCGGAGGCCGCCGACCGTATTGAGCTGTGTCTTCTGGACGACGACGGCTCGGAGACGGCCGTGGAGCTGCGGGAGACGGACGCGTTCGTCCGGCACGCGTATCTGCCCGGCGTCATGCCCGGGCAGCGGTACGGCTTCCGGGTGCACGGGCGGTACGCGCCCGAGAGCGGCCAGCGCGCCAATTCCGCGAAGCTGCTGCTCGATCCGTACGCGAAGGCGATCTCCGGCGCCATCAAGTGGGGCGAGGAGGTGTACAGCTATCCGTTCGGGTCGCCCGACAAGCGCAACGACCTGGACTCCGCCCCCCACATGATGTCGTCCGTCGTGGTGAATCCGTACTTCGACTGGGGCGACGACCGGCGCCCCCGGACGGAGTACCACCACACCGTGCTCTACGAGGCCCACGTCAAGGGCCTCACGATGCGTCATCCGGCGCTTCCCGACGAACTGCGCGGCACGTACGCGGCCCTCGCCCACCCGGCGATCATCGAACACCTGACGGAACTGGGCGTCACGGCACTGGAGCTGATGCCCGTACACCAGTTCGTGAACGACCACCGTCTGGTCGACATGGGCCTCAACAACTACTGGGGCTACAACACCATCGGCTTCTTCGCCCCGCACAACGCGTACGCGTCCTGGGGCGACCGCGGCCAGCAGGTCCTGGAGTTCAAGTCGGCCGTCCGGGCCCTGCACGAGGCGAACATCGAGGTCATCCTCGACGTGGTCTACAACCACACGGCCGAGGGCAACCACCTGGGCCCCACGCTGTCCTTCCGGGGCCTGGACAACGCCTCGTACTACCGGCTGGCGGACGACCCCCGCTACTACATGGACACCACGGGCACCGGCAACTCGCTGCTCATGCGCTCCCCGCACGTGCTCCAGCTCATCATGGACTCGCTGCGGTACTGGGTCACCGAGATGCACGTGGACGGCTTCCGCTTCGACCTGGCGGCCACCCTGGCCCGCCAATTCCACGAGGTGGACCGGCTGTCGTCGTTCTTCGACCTCGTCCAGCAGGACCCGGTGGTCTCCCAGGTGAAGCTGATCGCCGAACCCTGGGACGTCGGCGAGGGCGGCTACCAGGTGGGCAACTTCCCGCCGCTGTGGACCGAGTGGAACGGCAAGTACCGCGACACCGTACGGGACATGTGGCGCGGTGAGCCGCGCACGCTCGCCGAGTTCGCCGGGCGGCTGACCGGCTCCTCCGACCTCTACCAGGACGACGGGCGGCGGCCCCTCGCCTCCATCAACTTCGTCACCTGCCACGACGGCTTCACCCTGAACGACCTCGTCTCCTACAACGACAAGCACAACGACGCCAACGGGGAGGAGAACCGCGACGGCGAGAGCCACAACCGTTCGTGGAACTGCGGCGCCGAGGGCGAGACGGACGACGAGGGCGTCCTGGCGCTGCGCGGCCGGCAGCGGCGCAACTTCATCGCCACCCTGATGCTCTCCCAGGGCGTGCCGATGCTCAGCCACGGGGACGAGTTCGCCCGCTCCCAGGGCGGCAACAACAACGCGTACTGCCAGGACAGCGAGCTGGCCTGGGTGCCGTGGCCCGAGGAGGACTGCGAACTCCTCGACTTCACGCGCGCGATGGTGTGGCTGCGCCGCGACCACCCCGTCTTCCGGCGGCGGCGCTTCTTCCACGGACGGCCCGTCCAGGGAACCCACGACGAGCTGTCCGACATCGCGTGGTTCACGCCCGAGGGCCAGGAGATGACCGAGCACGACTGGGGTTCCGCGACGGCCCGTGCGCTGTCGGTCTTCCTGAACGGCAACGCGATCTCCGAGCCCGGCCCGCGCGGGGAACGCATCGCCGACGACTCCTTCCTGCTGCTGTTCAACGCCTCACCGAAGTCCCTGGACTTCGTCGTGCCGGTCGACCACGGCCGCCAGTGGCAGGTCGTCGTCGACACCTCCCTCCCCGGGGGCATCGCCTCGGGCGCGGGCGCGAAGGTGGACGCTGGGGACCGGCTGACCCTCGTCGACCGGAGCATGACGGTGCTTCAGCGGCCCGCCTGAGGACAGCCGGGCCACCGGCACCCGACGCGTGCGCCTCCTTCCCGGAGGCGCACGCGTCCGTGCGCGCGTCGACGGCACGGAGGCGTGGCCCGTCCGTGCCCCCGCGGACGCCGTGCGTGCCATATGCCCGCCCCGGGTGACACGAAAGGCGGCGGGGCGGGTACGTAAGTCCCCATGACACCTGAGCGTCCCGAACCGGCGTTGGCGGACTCGGTGGTCCCCGGCCCGGTGCCCCCCGTCGTACCCACCTCCACGTACCGGCTCCAGCTCCAGCCGGAGTTCCCCTTCGCGAGGGCGGAGGCGGCCGTGCCCTACCTGGCCTCGCTCGGCGTCTCGCACCTGCACCTGTCGCCCGTCCTGGAGGCGGTGCCGGGCTCGACACACGGCTACGACGTGGTCGACCACGCGCGCGTGCGGGCCGAACTCGGCGGTGAGCAGAGGCTGCGCTCGCTGGCCCGCACCGCCCGGGAGCACGGCCTCGGCCTCGTCGTCGACATCGTGCCGAACCACATGGCGATGGCCCCGCGCCACAACCGTGCCCTGTGGGAGGTGCTGCGCGAGGGCCCCGAGTCGCCGTACGCGCGGTGGTTCGACATCGACTGGGAGGCCCAGGGCGGCCGGATCCTGCTGCCGGTGCTCGGGGACCGGCTCGGCGCCGAGATCGGCCACCTGAAGGTCGACGGCGACATACTGCGCTACTACGACCACGTGTTCCCGCTGCGCGCGGGCACCGAGAAGCTGCCGATGCCGCAGCTCCTGGACGCCCAGTGGTACCGCCCGGCGTGGTGGCGGCTGGCCCGCACCGAGCTGAACTACCGCCGCTTCTTCAGCATCTCGGAGCTGATCGGGGTGCGGGTCGAGGACCCCGAGGTGTTCACGGCGACGCACGGGAAGATCCTGGAACTGCTCGACGCGGGAGTGGTCGAGGGGCTGCGCATCGACCACCCGGACGGTCTCGCGGACCCGGACGCGTATCTGCGCCGGCTGCACGAGGCGACCGGCGGGCGGTGGACGGTGGTGGAGAAGATCCTCGCGGACGGCGAGCCGCTGCCGGCCGCGTGGCCCGTGGCGGGCACCACCGGGTACGACGCGCTGCACCAGGTCGACGGCCTCTTCGCCGATCCGGCGGGCGCGAGCCGGCTGCTCGGCCGGTACCGGCGGTTCGCGGCACCGCAGGCCGACCGGGGCGGCCACTGGGAGTCGACGGTGCGGAGGGCCGCGTACAAGGTGGTCACGCACGAACTGGCCACGGAGGTCGACCGCCTCACCCGCGTGGTGAGCCGGCTGTGCGCCGCCTCACCCGACCCCGCCCTGCGCGACCATGCCCCCTGGGCGCTCGGCGCCGCGCTGCGCGAACTCCTGGTCCGTCTGGAGGTGTACCGGCCCTACCCGTCCACCGACGCCTCCCTGGTGGTGACCGAGCAGGCCGCCGACGAGGCCAGGGCCGCGTTCACGGTGCCGGAGGAGGCACACGCCGTGGACGTCGTACGGGATCTGGTGCTCGGCCGGGGCGGGGACGGGCCGGAGCAGGCCGAGTTCCGGGCCCGGTTCGCGCAGACGTCGTCGGCTCTGCGGGCCAAGTCCGTGGAGGACACGGCGTTCTACCGCTATGTGCCCCTGCTGTCCGCGAACGAGGTGGGCGGTGATCCGGGCAGGCCCTCGGTGTCCCCGGAGGACTTCCACGCCTATTGCGCGCGTCTCCAGCGCGACTGGCCGGTGTGCGGGACCGTCCTGTCGACCCACGACACCAAGCGCAGCGCCGACGTGCGCGCCGCCGTCTCGGTCCTCTCGCAGTGCCCGGACAGCTGGGCCGACGTCCTGGAGGAGGTGTCCCGCGAGGGTGCCGGGATGCCGGACCCGCAGGTGGCGTGGGCCGCGTGGCAGACGGTGTTCGGCCTCGGTCCCGCGCAGGAGGCGGTCACCGGCGACGCGGCCGGCTCCGCCGCGGCCTACGAGGCGCGGGTCCAGGACGCGCTGATGAAGCACATCCGGGAGGCCGGCACGCACACCGCCTGGACGGAGCGGGACCCCGCCTACGAGGACGCGGTGGCCGCATTCGTGGCGGAGGGGCCGTGCGGGCCTCCCGCGCGGCGCGTGGCCGCCTTCCGCGCCTCGCTGGCACCGCATGTCCGGGCGAACGTCCTCGGGGCCGCCCTGGTCCACCTGACGATGCCCGGAGTGCCGGACGTGTACCAGGGCACGGAGGGCGAGTACCGGGCGCTGGTCGACCCGGACAACCGCGGGGCGTTCGCGCCCCGGGACACCTCCGCGGAGAAGGTGACGCTCACGGTGGCCGCGCTGCGGCTGCGGGCGCGGCGCCCCGACGTCTTCGGTGACGTGGCGACGTACGCGCCGCTGTCCGCCGAGGGTCCAGCTGCCGGGCACTGTCTGGCGTTCGTGCGGTCCGGAGAGGTGATCACGGCCGTCACGCGGCTGTCGCTGCGGCTCGCGGAGGCGGGCGGCTGGGGCGAGACCCGGCTCGCGCTCCCGGAGGGGCGGTGGGCCGACGTGCTCTCCCCCGCAGTTCCGGAGCGGGTGTTCACCGGGCACGCACGCGTGGCGGATCTCTTCGGGCAGTCGCCTGCGGTGCTGCTGGAGCGGGTGGGCCCAGCCGGACCGGCAGGGTCCGGGGCGAGCGGCTGACCAGCCCCTCCGCCGGGGGCCTGTCCCCCGGCACCCGGCGGAGGTGCGGCAGGACGTCGAGCAGGGCCCGCAGTCCGTGCACCGCGGTCAGCCGGGCGAGGGAGGTGCCCGGGCAGAAGTGCCGTCCCGAGCCGTACGCGAGCGCGCCCGGGTCGGCGCGGAAGACGTCGTAGCGGTCGGGGTCCGCGAACCGTTCCGGGTCGCGCCCCGCGGCGCCGAGCAGACAGGCCACGGTGGCGCCCGCGGGAATCGGGCCGATCGCCTCCAGGGCGCGGCGCGGCACCACCTGCAGCGGCGGATCGCGGCGCAGGGACTCGGCCCAGGCGCGGTCCGTCAGCTCGGGGCGTTCCCGGATCGCGTCCAACTGGCGCGGGTGGTCGAGGAGGTCGGCGAGGAACGTGGCGAGGGCCCGTGCCGTGGTGCCGCCGCCCGCGCCCAGCAGGATCCCGGCCACGCCCGTCACGGCCTCGTCGCTGAGCGGCCGCCCGTCCATCCGGGCCGTGCACAGCAGGGACAGCAGGTCGTCGCCTGGCCGGGCGCGACGGCGGGCGATGTGCGGGCCCAGCAGGGCCGCCGGCGCGGGGTGGTGTCCCCCGAGGTGGTCGAGGCCCGCCCGGCACAGGGCGTGCACGCGTGCGGTGGCCTCGTACGGCAGCCCGAGGGCGGAGACGACCGCCGCGGTGGGCAGCCACTGGCAGAACTCGGCCACGAGATCGGCTTCCTGACGGGACGCCAGGCGACGGGCCAGGACGTACGCGGTGCGTTCGACACCGGCGGCCAGGACGGCGGGCGCGCCCTCCTGGAACGCCGGGGACACGAGGGCCCGGTGGGCGTCACGCGCGCCGGAGTCCAGGTGGGCCAGGGCCGGTCCCGGTCCCGGAGCGGCGAGCCGGGGGTCGGCGAGGGCGGCGCGCACATCGGCGTACCGGCTGATCAGCCAGGCGCCGAACGGCTCGTCGTACACCAGCGGGTAGCGGCCCCGCAGGGTGCGGTAGAGCGGGTACGGGTCGCACTCGGTGCCGGGGTCGAGCAGGCTCGGCCCGCCGGTCCAGGACACGCCCGGCATCGGCGGGGGTACGTAGGGGCCCCCGCGCGGCGGAAGGGGGCGGGCCGGCGGCGGGCCCGTCGGCAGGAGCGGGGCGGCTCGCGGCGCGGCCGGGGCGCCTTCGCCGGGAAGGCCGTGTGGACAGAGCACCGCGGGCCTCCATCTCGGGTCTGCGCGCCGGACCCGCGCGCGGGCTGCTCCCAGGTGACCACCGCGTGCCGTGGACCGCAGTCCACGTACGCCCGTACGGGTGAATCGTCTCGCCGGTTCCGCGGGAGGAGGCGTCGCGGGACCGGCCGCGTGCGCGGCTCCTCCGCCCTTCGCCGCGGGCCGTCACCCCGTTCTCCGCAGGCCGGTGGGCCGTTCCGCGCCGGTTCGGGACGGCGCGCGCGTGCGGGACGGGCCGGTCCGCGCGGCCGGCGGGGGCCGCCGCGGGACGAAGTGCCGGCGGGGGCCCTCTGGCGCCGCCCCGTCAAATCCTTGACAGTTCTCCAAGAGCGTGGAGTACTGCCAAAAGCGACGCAGGGCGGACAAGTCGGGGGTGAGTCACCTGCCGGAGTTGCGCTACCCCAGTGTGACCGAAATCGTCACGTCCGCACGGGCGTTGGCGGCCCACCGACCGGACCTGTGCGTCCTCAGGCAGGTGGGCGTCTCCCGCGGGGGAAGACCTCTCCACCTGCTGTCGGTCGGCCACGCGCGGCGCGCGGTCCTGGTCGTCGCGGGCGCCCACGCGAACGAACCGACCGGTGGATCGACGCTGCTGCACCTGGCCGAACGCACGCTGCTCCAGAGGGAGTTGCGCAGGGACACCTCGTGGCATTTCCTGCTCTGCGCGGACCCGGACGGGGCGAGCCTGCATGTGACGCCCGCGCCGCGCACGCTGCTCGAGTACCACCTGGGCTTCTTCCGTCCGGCGGGTCCCGAGCAGCCGGAATGGTCGCCCTCCGTCCTGCCGCCCGACCGGCTGCCGCCGGAGACCCGTGCGCTCACCCGGGTCATCGACGAACTGCGGCCCTACCTCCAGGTGACCCTGCACGGGACAGATCTGGGCGGCAGCTGGGTGCAGTTGACCAAGGACATCCCGGGACTCGCCGAGCCGTTCGCCAAGTCGGCCGCGGAGCTGCACATCCCCGTCGAGACGGCGGCGTCGGACGCGGCGGGCTGGCCCGCCTCCGGGCCCGGGGTGCACGTGATGCCGGCGCCCGGCTCGGACACCGCGTATCCGAGCATGCCGGACGACGCGCGGCACAGCACCTGGTACCACGCCCACCGCTACGGCGGTCTGACCGCGGTGGTGGAGGTGCCGATGTGGGCGAGCGACCTGGTGGACGATCCGGCGCCGCACCCCGATCCCGCCGCGGCACTGCGCCGGCTGGCCCGTCGGCTGCTGACGGACGCGGTGCGGGTGGAGGCGGTGCTCGAGCGGGCCGCACCCCGGCTGCCCGGCCCCGACGGCGCGCTGCTGCGGGCCGCGAAGTGGGCCCTGGAGCTGGTGCCCGGCCTGGCCGGGGACTGGTCGCAGGCTCCCCCGCCGGACACGACGATGGCGTACGTGGGCAGCGTCGACGCGTTCGGCCGGCGCCTTCCGCTGCGGGCCGCGTCGATGCTGCTGCGCGTCCTCCAGGAGACCGACGACGCCGAGGTGCCCCTGCTGGCGGACCTGGTCGCCTCCTGGAGCGACGCCTTCGCCGAGCGGTTCCGGGCGCGCTGGGTGCCGTTGGAGAACCAGGTCGAGCACCAGGCCCGTACGGTCGTCGCGGCGGCCCGGCACGCGCGCGACGACGTGGCCTGACCCTCCGAGACCGGTCGCCCCACGCCCACGCCCACGCCCGCGCCCGGGTCAGTCGCGGCGCACGGGTGCGGTGGGTCGCGGCACCGCGCCCCACCCGGAGTCGCGCGAGGCAGAGCGACCGCGCGGGTGCCGTCCCGCCAGGTCGAACACGGCGAGCACCACACGTGCCTGGTACTCGACCTGGCGGGCGACCGGTATCCAGTACGCGCCGCAGCCGTCGCGGTAGTCGGCGCACCACAGGTCGATGAGCCGGTCGAGCTCGGGCAGGGCACCCCCCGGGTCACGGCCGGTGACGGTCACGAGCTGGTGCAGCAGTCCGGCCGTGCGCAGGGCGACCCGGCGTCCGGCGAGCCGCAGGGCCGTCAGACGGGCGGTGTCGAGGGGCGGCAGGGCGCGCGTCACGGAGTCCCGCACGTCGGGATCCCACGAGTCGGCGATGCCGGGTCCGACCAGTAAATAGTCGTCGACCGGGGCGAGGAGGCGGTCGACCGCGGGGGAGGTGCCGAGGCCGGGCCGCACGCGCGCGAGGAGGCCCTCCAGGTGTTGCGTGTCGCGGCGCAGAGTGTGGCTCACCGAACGCAGGACGGCGTCGGGGTCTGCGGGCCGGGTGGGATCCTCGACGGCGTCCACACCCCACATCGGCGCCTCGACGATCGCGGTCACCGTGCCGTACGGCTGCGGGTGGAACCAGGTGGACTCGACGGCGGCCTCCGTGATGGCGGCGGCGAGGTCGCCGGTGCGCGGCGGCGGGACGCGGTAGACGGCGGGCCCGAGCATCGGCCAGTACAGGGTGTCGTACGGGCCGAGTTCGCGCGGGATGCCGAGGCGGGCGGCGCTGTGCGCGACGCGCTGGGCGAGTCCGGGCAGGTCGCGGGTCAGCTCGACGAAGGCGCCGCCTACGTCGACGCCGTGCAGCGAGCACTGGAGGAAGGGCCGCAGTTCGTCCTGGAGGTCGAGCAGGGTGCGGGTCTCCGGCAGGACGGGGCCGTCCTCGCCCTCGGGCAGCCATTCGGGCTGCTCCAGGAAGCCGGGCCGGAAGAAGTGCCGGAAGTAGTGGCCGAGGGTGTACGGGCCGGACAGCCAGGTCTCGTTGCGACGGGAGCCGTCGGGGTCGAGGCACAGGAGCAGGTTCCAGGTGGCGTCGGCGCCCTCGGTGAGCCGCGGGTCGGCGAGGGCCCGCTCGGCGAGTCGCAGGGCGGTGGCGCCGCCCACGGGTTCGTTGGCGTGCGGTCCGGCGACGACGAGGGCCTGCCGGCTGCCGTGCCCGACGGACAGGAGCCACAGCGGCGCGCCGGCCCGGGAGGTGCCCACGCGGCGCAGCCGGACGTCCTCGGGACGGTGGGCGGCCAGCGCGGCGGCTCGGACGCCGAGTTCGTGCACGGTCGGGTAGCGGCGCAGAGGCGGCAGGACACACCTCCCCTCGCGCGGTGCCGTCGGCTCACCTGGTGTACACGGTGTCCCTACAGTCAGTCACGGGCCATGGTCCACGTCAACACCTCCGCACGCGGCGGATGTTGAGGACACCGCTGCCCGAACGGCCGCCCCGAGCCGACGGGCCGGCGGCCGGAACCGGGCCGCGGCGGCGGATCGCGCCCGGTCAGTCCGAGGTCAGGCGGAACAGCATGCGGCCGAAGCCGATCTGGTCGCCGTCGCGGACGACGGAGACTCCGATGACGCGGCGGCCGTTGACGGTCGTGCCGTTGGTCGAGCCGAGGTCGCGCAGCACCCACACGCCGCCCTGGGTGCTCAGTTCGGCGTGGACGCGGGAGACCGTCTCGTGGTTGAGCCGCAGCCCGCTGGCCGGGTCCCGGCCTATCCGCAGCGGGTACGGGCTGCCGGGACGGGGCAGCTGGAGCTTGGGGAGCCGCTCGGCCTGCCAGGCCCTGCGCAGCCGGACGGTGAAGCCGGAGACGGCCTCCACAGTCCCGAAGACCACCTTCGACCAGCGGTTCTCGGTAGGCAGGTCGGCGGTGAGCACGACGAGTTCCTCGGACCGGCGGGCGGCCAGGGCCAGCTCCATGCGGCGGATGAACGTGTCGTGCGAGAGACGGCCGAGGGCGACGCCGTCACGGAGCGACTTGAGCGCCCGGTCGCGCTCCGCGTCGGACAGCCGCGCGGGGTACGTGTGGAACTCGAAGGACGACGTCACATTCGTGATTGTCGGTCAGCGACGACGGCGTGTCCAGAAAACCCGTGAAGGGCGGGGGAAGCCGACAGGGGTGCCTCGCGCGCCCAATGGGCGACGGACACGCGGCAAAAGGGCGGATCGGAAAGCGAATTGATCTCGTGTGGAGCACCATGGACGGGCTGGGTCACGCTGAGCCGACAAGGGGGAACTCTGTGCGATTCGAGGTCTGGGCACCGCACGCCGACCGGTTGACGCTCCACTGCGACGACGTCACGAGCGCGATGGAGCGCGATCCGGACCGTCCGGGATGGTGGAGTGCCGAAGCGGACGCACGGGACGGGACGCGGTACGGCTTCGCGGTCGACGACGGTCCCGCGCTGCCCGATCCGCGCTCGCGACGGCAGCCCGACGGTCCCGACGGGCTGAGCGCGGTGGTCGACCAGGCGCGGTACGCGTGGCGCGCCGAGTGGGCCGGGCGCGCGCTGCCGGGCGCGGTCCTGTACGAGCTGCACGTGGGGACGTACACGCCCGGGGGAACGCTGGACGCGGCGGCCGAGCGGCTCGGACATTTGGTCGAACTGGGCATCACACACGTGGAGTTGATGCCACTCTGCCCGTTCCCCGGACGGCACGGCTGGGGGTACGAGGGTGTCTCCCTGTGGGCGGTGCACGAACCGTACGGCGGCCCCGAGGCCCTGAAGCGGTTCGTGGACCGGGCGCACGAACTCGGCCTGGGTGTCGTCCTGGACGTGGTGCACAACCACCTCGGACCGTCCGGCAACTACCTGCCCGCGTTCGGGCCCTACTTCACGGACACGCATCAGACGCCGTGGGGTTCGGCGGTGAACCTCGACGCGCCGGGCTCGGACGAGGTGCGCGACTACCTCGTGGGCAGCTCGCTCGCGTGGCTGCGCGACTACCGGCTCGACGGGCTGCGCCTGGACGCGGTGCACGCGCTGAAGGACACCCGCGCGCTGCACTTCCTGGAGGAGCTGTCGACGGCGGTGGACGCGGTCGCCGGTGAGCTGGGCCGGCCGCTGTTCCTGATCGGCGAGTCGGACCTGAACGACCCGCGGCTCATCACCTCCCGCGAGGACGGCGGTCTCGGTCTCGACGCCCAGTGGAACGACGACTTCCACCACGCGCTGCACACCACGCTGACCGGCGAGGGGCAGGGCTACTACGCCGACTTCGCGCGGGCCCCGCTCGCGGCCCTGAGCAAGACGCTGACGTCGGGCTTCTTCCACAACGGCAGCTACTCCAGCTTCCGCGGCCGGCATCACGGCAGGCCGATCGACCGGACGCGGATCTCGGCGCAGCGCCTCCTCGGGTACGCGCAGACGCACGACCAGATCGGCAATCGCGCCCAGGGCGACCGGCTGTCCGCCTCCCTCTCCCCCGGGCTGCTGGCCTGCGCGGCGGCGCTGACGCTCACGGCGCCGTTCACGCCGATGCTGTTCATGGGCGAGGAGTGGGGCGCGGGCACGCCCTGGCAGTTCTTCACCGACCACACCGATCCCGAGCTGGCGGAGGCCGTACGGCGGGGCAGGCGGCGGGAGTTCGCGGCGCACGGCTGGGCGGAGGAGGACGTGCCGGATCCGCAGGACCCGGCGACCCGGGACCGCTCCTGTCTGGACTGGTCGGAACCGGAGGCGCCGGCCCACGCGCGCCTGCTGGCCTGGTACCGCGAGCTGATCGCCCTGCGTCACCGTCAGGCGGACCTCGCGGACCCCGACCTCGCGGCGGTCCGGGTGGCCCACGATCCGCAGGCCCGCTGGCTGGCCGTGCGGCGCGGTGACGTCCGGGTGGCCGTGAACCTGTCCAAGGACCCCGCGGTGATTCCGCTCGGGGTCCGCAAGGGACGTGTGCTGGCGTCCTGGGACCCGGTCGCGGGGCCGCTCACCGACGGCGTGCTGAATGTGCCGGGCGAGTCGTGCGTGGTGCTCACCCAGGCGTGAGGCCCGGGGTCCGGAAGGCCCGCCGTGGGGGCGCCGATTCGGCCGGCGCCCGCTAGGGCGCCTCGTCCGGCCCGTCCCGCAGGTCCGTCACCCGCTCCAGCAGGATGGCCTCCCAGGCGCGCCGCAGCTGGGCCTCCAGGAGCGGGACGGGGGTGCCTCCCCGGCCGCGGAGACGGTCGGCGAGGCGGACGACGGTGTCGCAGCGGGCCAGCCACAGACCGCGCAGGCAGGGGCGGGCGCCGTAGCCGGCGAGCGTGGCGGCCCGGACGGCGGCGGGGGCGCCGACGGCGACGGCGAGTCCGGCGATGTCCTCGGCCGGGTCGCCGACGACCGCGCCGCTCCAGCCGAGGACGCCCCGCACCCGTCCGCCGGCACCGGTCACGAGGTGTTCGCCCCCGAGGTCGTGGTGGACGAGGAACGCGGCGCCCGGCTGCGCTGCGAGCTGGACGGCGGCGGGCTCGGCGAGCTGGTCGAGCCCGGCCGGGTCGAACTCCTCGGCGGGCAGTCTGCGGGCCGCGCGGACCGCGGCGGCCCGCAGGGTCTCCAGCGACCGCGGCCGGGCCTGTGGCACACCGAGCGTCGCCGCCTGGCGTACGGGCACCTCGCGCAGCCCGGTCAGCAGGTCCGCCAGGTCGGCCTCCCCGACGGCCGAGACCGCCTGTTCCTCGCCGGAGGCGCCGGGCAGCCGGGTGTCGAGGGTGTAGGCCAGCCCGGTCGCCCATTCGCCCCGCGCGACACTCACCGGGACCGGCACCCCGATGTGCGGGCGGACCAGGTCACGCAGCCGCAGCTCCCGGCGTTGCCGCACGGAGGCGTCGCGGTCCCGGGCGAGCCGCAGCACATGGCGTGGGCCCACCCACCAGGTGAGGTGTTCGCCCTCCTCGGCGACCGGCCGCACGTCCGGTCCCGGGCCCGCGGCGGCGTCGTCGGCGAGCAGGGAACGGACCAGTCGGTTGACGGTGTCCGCGGTGGGGTTCGGTGGCGGTTGGCTCATGTTCGCGCCCTTGTCGTCCGGGGGCGGGGGCGAGGTGTTCGCCGTGCGGTCGGTGCGTCCACGTCAGTCGACGACGACCATCTCGCGCGAGGTGTCGTTGAGCCGGCGTCCGCCGTCCTCCGTCACCGTGACGATGTCCTCGATCCGGACCCCGAAACGGCCCGGCAGGTAGATGCCGGGTTCGACGGAGAAGCACATTCCGGGGACCAGCGGCTGTTCCTCGCCCTCGACCATGTAGGGCGGTTCGTGGGTGGTGACGCCGATGCCGTGTCCGGTGCGGTGGATGAAGTACCTGCCGTACCCGGCGTCGTCGATGACGGCACGGGCCGCCCGGTCGATGTCCTGGCAGGTGGCTCCCGGGCGTACGGCGCGGAAGCCGGCCTCCTGGGCCGCGCGCACGATGTCGTGCACCGCGCGCTCCTCGTCGTCCGGTTCCCCGACGTGGACCGTGCGGGAGGTGTCGGAGCCGTAGCCGTCCTTGAGGCCGCCGAAGTCCAGGACGACCATGTCGCCGTGCTGGATGACGCGCTCGTCGGCCTCGTGGTGCGGGTCGGCGCCGTTCGGTCCCGAGGCGACGATGGTGAAGTCGACCTGTGAGTGGCCGAAGCGGCGCAGCAGGCCGGCGAGGTCGGCGGAGACCTCCGACTCCCTGCGGCCGGCGAAGGGGACCTTCCGGATCTCCTCGAACGCCGCGTCGGCCGCGGCTCCGGCCGCCGCGAGCCGCTCCAGTTCCGCCGCGTCCTTGACGGCGCGGAGCATCGGCAGGGCCTCGGTCAGGGCGGTGTACCGGGTGTCGGGGAGCCGTTTCTGCAGGCCGAGCAGGTGCAGGGCCCAGCCGTTGTCGCTGACGCCGAAGCGGCCGGCGGGGTCGAGGAGGGGCGCCGCGGCTTCGTAGGGGTTCGTGCCGTCGGTCCAGTCGTGGAGCGTCAGCGCGGGCGCGCCGGTCGACTTGGCCGCGTCGGGTGCCTCCAGGGTGGGCACGACGAGCGCCGGGTCCTGTCCGGCCCTGAGCACCAGGAGGGTGAGCCGCTCCGTCTCGACCGGGCGGTATCCGGTCAGCCACACCATGTCGGGTCCCGGCGCCACCAGGACGCCGTCCAGACCGGCGCCGGCGGCGGCCTCGGCGGCGCGGCGCATACGGGCCTCGTAGTCGGCGGCGGTGAAGGGCGCGGGTGTGGCGGCGGTCATCCTTGCCTCCGTGTGTGCGGAGTTCCCCCGGAGGGCTACGGGCAGCATCCTCCCCCTCCGCCGGAACGCGCGCGAGCCGGTCCCTCCGGCGCGCCCGCGCTCCCCACGACGAGGGCCCGGAAGTGGGCAAGCCCAGAAAGCTCGGACGACGGTCCGCGCCGCTCCTGAGCACCGCGGACCCGCACCCCGCTGCCCGGCCGTCTCCACTCCACGTCGCCGCGACGCGTGTCCGCGGGCGGGGCGGTGCGGGCGGGCGGCAGCCGTCCTCAGGTCGCGACACCCGGGACGGCCGACAGACGTCCGCGGGTGCCGTTCGCGTGCCGGACGTCGAGGGTGAGGCCGTGCCCGGGCTCGGCGGCGGCGACCGCGTGGGCGAGGTCGGCCGCCGACCTGATCCCGGTCCCGCCGACGGCGAGCAGGACGTCGCCGCGGACCAGACCGGCGGTGTAGCCGGGACCGGGGGTGTGCACGCCGATGAGCAGGGCGCCGCCTCCGGGCGCGTCGACGGCCTCGACCCCGAGCGCCGCCCGCCCCGACGGGTCGGTGGCCTTCCCCGGCGCGATCGGGGTGCCGCTGCCGGACGCCGTCGTGGTTCCGTTCGGCCGCGGCGCCGCCGAGGCGTCCGGCGCGCCGGACGGCCCTCGTGCCTGTCCGGCCGCGCCGGCCTGCTTCTGCAGGGCGGCCAGCCTGCTCATGCCGATCACGGTCGCTCCCACGGTGCCGAGCCCCACCCCGGACAGCACCAGCACCACCCCGACGAAGAGGCTGAACAGCAGCGTGACCAGCCGCCTGCCGCGCCGCTTCGCCGCGTGCGGTCGCCGGGCCCCGCCGGGGTGACGCTCCCCGGTGCCCGGTTCCTGCCCGGGCATCGGCTTGGGACGCAACGCGGTCTGTTCCATGGGTCGCCTCCGGCGGATGCTCTGCGGATCGCCTGCGGCTTCTGCCCTACCCCACGCCCCGGCGCACGATGATTCCCTAACGAGTGAGACTGCCGCGCCCGTTCGAGAAGTCCCCCTCCGCACGGGTGGCACGACGGACCGGTGCGGCGGCACGGCCGAGTGCGGCGCGGGTGGTCCGTTGGAACCGGACCACCGGCACCGCCGGACGCGTTCGATCACCGCGGGCCCACCGCGGCCCGCGGGCCGTTCAGAGGGCGGCGGGTTCCGCCCGCCAGGCGAACGGCAGCCCGGGCGTCCGGTCCGGCGTCCGGTCGGGCACGAACCCGTGGGCGCGCCGGGCCAGGTCCGCGGCGCCGTAACGGTGGCAGTCCTGGTGCCACTTCAGGATGCCGGCCAGCCAGTTCCGCAGCTCGCCCACGTAGCCCCGCATGATCTCGCGCACCTCGTCCGAGAGCTTGAAGTCCTCGAACAGGATGGGCAGTTCATGGGCGGCGACGTGCTGGAACTGCTCCATCCGCTGGGTCATCAGGTCGTGGATGACGCCGAGCGCGGCCGGGTAGTCGCAGCCGAAGAAGTTCTGCACGACGAGGATGCCGTTGTGGACCTCTCCCTCGTACTCGATCTCCTTCTGGTACGAGAACACGTCGTTCAGGAGCATGGCGTAGTCCATGGCCGCGTTCTCCAGCGAGCGGACGGGCCCGCTGCGGTACACCTCCGGCGGGACCGCGGGCCCGTGGCCCAGACGGCACAGGCCCATGGTCAGTTCGGAGCCGAAGGTGGCCCGGCGCATCTCCAGATAGTCGATCGGGTCCGGGATGCGGTTCTGGATCTGGTTGGACAGCTCCCACAGCCAGCTCTCGGTCATCACGTCCACCGACGCGCGCACCGTCCGGCGCGCCTCGGGAGCCATCTCGGCCGTGGTGCGCCGCCACAGGTCGATCAGTCCGCGTTCCATCGCGTTGACCGGTTCGGGGGTCTCCTCGCCGTCGACGGGCATGCAGGCCGACAGACGTGCGGTGGTCAGCCTGGCGGCGGCCAGGTCGCGGCGGTTGCCGAACAGCAGCGGGTAGTAGTCGTCGCCGTACGTGCCCCAGGCCAGCCACTGCGAACTGAGGTCGAGCGCCTCGGGGGTGGCGTCGGGATGGATGCCGGCCGCGCAGAGCGGCAGGTCGTAGGCGATGAGTTTGTCCTCGTCCCAGACGCCCTCCTGGAGCATGCCCCTGCCGTACATCCAGCCGGTGAGCCGCTCGCGGGCCCCGGCCAGGTGCGGACTGAGGGTGACCTCGAACGGCATGTGGAAGTCGGGGAGCCGAGAGGGACCGACCTTCTGGAACGGGACGTGGGTGTACGCGCGCATGCGCTCGGCGCCGGCCGCGGAGAGCAGGCCGCCGATGTCCGCGGCGGACGTGCCGAAGCCGCCGACGGCGAAGGGTCGCGGCTCGTCCGTGGCGCCCTGGTTCATGTAGCGGCTGGAGCGCATGTGCCATTCGTGGCCGCCGGACTGCCAGTCCACGAGGCCCTGCGTGTACGCGGCGACCGCGCCGACCTCCGGCGGGGTGAGCCCTTTCTCCAGGACGAGTGCGGGCACTTCGGTGAGGGCGGTGTGTTCGAACTGGTGCAGCCGTGAGGTGAGGATGTCGTTGACGGTCTCGGCGGCCTCCTGGGTCGTGCAGCCGAAGAACGTCTCGAGGACCAGGACTCCGTTGCTCAGTTCACCCTCGTCCTCCACCTCCCGCTGGTAGGAGAAGAGGTCGTTGCGCAGATGGACGCCGTCCGAGAACGTCTCCATCAGGACGCGCAGCGGCCTGGACTCGGCGACGGACGCGGGGACTTCGGCGGTGGCGTACTCGACGAGACCGGCGGACCAGGGCGCACCGCCGACCTTGCGGCGCATCTCGATGTACTCGACGGGGTTGGAGACCCGCCCTTCGTTGATGTTGGACAGCTCCCACATCGACTCGTTCAGCAGGTGTTCGGTGGAGACGGCGAACCGCCGGCGCCAGTCCTGCGTCATCGCGGGCACGGTGCGCGCCCACAGGTCGGCGAGGCCCGCCTCGACGGGATTCTCCGGCTCCGGCACGGGAGTCGACAGGTCGAGCGGCATGAACAGCGGCAGCCGGTCCAGGTAGGCCCTGCCGCCCTCGCGGTCCTGCGTGCGCTTGAAGGTCTCCAGGAAGTGGTCGTCGAAGAAGAACACCCACACGTACCAGTCGGTGATGAGGGAGAGGGCCGGTCCGTCGCAGTCGGGGTGGGTGTACGCGCACAACAGGCCGTAGTCGTGGGCGTCGAGGTCGGACAGCTCCCAGATGCCCGAGCCTTCCAGCATGCCCATTCCGCGGGCCCAGTCGACG
This sequence comes from Streptomyces sp. NPDC005302, assembly GCF_040607345.1. Taxonomy (NCBI): domain Bacteria; kingdom Bacillati; phylum Actinomycetota; class Actinomycetes; order Kitasatosporales; family Streptomycetaceae; genus Streptomyces; species Streptomyces sp. NPDC005302. Next base: position 151,510 of record NZ_JBEXGN010000003.1, on the reverse strand, counting down.
GTGTGAGCCCGCGCCTCGTCCAGGTGCGGGTTCAGCCGGGCGGTGTACGGCATGTAGAAGTGCGGGAGTTCGAACGGCTGCGTCATGGCCGGGCCCTACCCATGGCCCCGTGCGGGCATCCGGAGGCCCGGACATGATCACACCATCGCGTGAATCGGTGCGAAAACCACGCACGGCGGCGCTGTTTCGGGTCCCGGCGGGAACCGGGGGCCGGCCCCCCTCCTAGCGTCGCGCCTGGATCAGCGCGTGGGTGCCTCCGGTGCGCCAGCGGCCGTCCTCGGCCGCGTCCAGGGCGGCCTCGGTGGCGGGGGTGAGGCCGACGACGACGTCGGACTTGAGGGTGCGCAGCGCCGCCACCGGTCCCGGGAAGTACGCGGTCACCTCGGCGAACGGGGTGGTCGCCCGGTGGAGGCGGTCGCCGATGAGGCGACGGTAGTTGAGGTCGCCCTTCAGCACGGTGACATCGGCCGCGGCGAACTCCTGGCGGAGGTCCTCGGGCAGGTCGGCGTACGGGAGCGGGGCGCAGGCGAAGGAGTGCGCCCGCAGCGCGAGCCGGCCGTCGGTGAGGGCCGCCCAGAGGCGCTGCCCGGCGTCACCGGCCGCTCCGTCGGACGAGACGAGCCGGCGCAGGGCGTCGAGGGCGTCGGCGGTGGTGGCGTCGGAGACGTAGTACGGGTACGGCTTCAGGTGCAGGACGGCCCGGCGGGCCCTGCCGTGGCGGAGCAGGTGGTCGATGAGGAGCAGGTCGGGCAGGAGTTCCCGGCCGGCGTTGTCCGCGACCAGGCAGAGGGTGCCTCCGGCGAACAGGGAGCGCAGCGTCTCCCCGTCGTTCGCGACGAGTTGGGAGTCCGCCGTGGACTCGCCCCCGGCGGCCTGCAGCCGGAATCCGAGGTCGGCCCGGTTGCCCCACAGCGAACCGTGCAGGAGGGCCTCCTCCTGCTCCTCGACCGGGCGGAGCGCGAGGTCGTCCAGTGCGGCGAGCTCCCCGTCCGCCTCCGCGCTCTCCAGCTCGGCGAGCTTGAAGGTCCGGAAGGGGTCGATGCCCTGCCACGGGCCGGGCGTGAAGTAGTCGACCGCTTCGAGGAGTCGGCGGTAGAAGTAGCTCTCGGACCAGAGGAAGGGGACGTCGAACCAGGACCGGCCGTAGTACGCCCGGCCGCCCCAGGCGTCCCACCGCGCACGGTCCGCCGCGGATTCGGGGAGCGGTTCGATCATGCCCTCGGAGCTGTTCGTGAGCAGGGCGGCGAGTGCCCGGCGCTGACCGGGTCCGTACGGAAAGGCGTCCTCCACCTTCCGCAGGAGTGCCGGATGCCGTTCGGCGAGCACGCTCCAGGGGAACGAACCGCGTACCGAGGAGACGACCACCGGAGCGTCGACGGGGGCGGTGGCGGACGGGGCGGTGGCGTCGGGATCGGGCATGCCGTCACCGTACCGGCCGGGCGGGAGGTGTCCGCCGACGCGGGCGCGCGCCGGACGCCGCTCCCCCGCAGAGCCCGGCCCCGGCCCGCAGGCGACCGGCCCCGGCCTGAACACACGGCACGGTGGCCCCGTACTTCACGGTGCCCCGCGCGGGGGACCGTCCGGTCCCCCTCCGTGGCACGCCGCTTCGCCGACGCACCGAGGAGACCTCCGGATGACCGCCTACCGCACCGCCACCGCGGCCGCTGTCGCCCTGGCGGCCCCGCTGCTCCTCACGACGTGGGCCGCGGGACCCGCGTCGGCGCACGGCGCCCCGACGTCACCGGTCAGCAGGGTGTTCGCGTGCTCGCCCGAGGGCGGCGGCCTGAACCGTACGAACGCCTGCCGGGCCGCGATCGCCGCGAACGGCGCGCCGTTCACCGCGTGGGACAACCTGCGGGTGGCCGGGGTGAACGGCCGGGACCGCTCGGTGATCCCGGACGGCAAGCTGTGCAGCGGTGGCCTGCCCGCCTACAAGGGGCTCGATCTGGCGCGCGCCGACTTCCCGTCCACGCGCCTGACACCCGGCGCGTCCTTCACGCTCGCCTACAGCTCGACGATCCCGCACACGGGATCGTTCAAGCTCTTCCTGACGAAGCCGGGTTACGACCCGACGCGCCCCCTTCGGTGGTCGGACCTGCCGACGCAGCCGTTCGCGACGGCCACCGACCCGGCGCTCGTCGACGGTGCCTACCGCATCAGGGCGAAGCTGCCGTCCGACCGCACCGGCCGTCAGATGCTGTTCACCATCTGGCAGAACACCAGCACGACGGACACGTACTACTCCTGCTCGGACGTGGTGCTCTCCGGAGCGCCCGCGGCGTCGACGCCGACCCGGAGGGCGGCGGCCGCGCGGAAGACCGGAGCGCCGGCCGGCAGCGGGAGCACGCACACCCACGCGTCGTCCCCGTCGTCGACGCCCAGCCGGACGTCGAGGCCCGAGCCGTCCGACTCGCCCTCCCTGGTGACCTCGTCACCCACCGAGTCGGCGGGCACCGATCACCTGACGCCCGCCGCCGACAGCACGTCCGGCGGCGGCAGCGCCACGCTCCCCCTTGCCGCCGGAGGGGCGGCGGCACTGCTGCTCACCGCCGGAGTCGCCGTCACCCTGCGCCGCCGCCGCTGATCCCGTACGCCCGTCGACACCACCACGGACGATCACCACCTGCGACAATCGACGCGGAACGTCATCTCCGTCGGAGATGGGCCGGCGAGGGTCCGGTGACGGGCCGGTTCGGGAGTGGAGATGGATCTGCGGCAGATGGAGGTCGTCGTCGCGGTGGCCGAGGAGGGCGGTTTCACCGCGGCCGCCCAGCGGTTGCACGTCGTGCAGTCCGCCGTGTCGAGCACGGTCCGCGCGCTGGAACGGGAGCTGGGGACACCGCTGTTCGACCGCACCACCCACCGGGTGTCGCTGACCCCGGCAGGTGAGGCGTTCGTCCCCGCGGCACGCCTGGCGCTGCGGGCGGCCGAGCAGGCCCGGGCGGCCGTCGACCTGGCGCGGGGCCGGCTGCGCGGGACGCTCACCGTCGGCACGATGCAGGGCGTCTGGGCCGACCTCCACAAGCCGCTGGCCGCGCTGCGCGCCGAGCATCCGGGTGTCGTGGTGCGGCTGCGGCAGGCGGCGGTGACCGACCTCCGGCAGGCGCTGCGGGACGGCACCGTCGACCTGGCGGTGGTCGCGCTCGACCGGCAGCAGCAGCGCGGTCTGGTGACGCGGCTGCTGTCCCACGAGGAGATGGTGCTCGTGTCCGCCCCACGCCGGGCGCTCCCCGGGTCCGGCCCCGACGGCACGGTCACGCTCGCCGAGACGGCCCGGCTGCCGCTCGTGGACTTCGTGCCCGGCTGGGCGATCCGCCTCTCGGTGGACCGGGCGTTCCGCGCGGCCGCGGTGGAACGGGAGACGACCTTCGAGGTCAACGACATCGTCGCCGCGGCCGAACTCGTCCGCAACGACCTCGGCGTCTGTGTGATGCCCGCCTCCATCGCCGCACGGTTCCCCGACCTCCGCACCCACGGCTTCGACCGGCACGCGCCGCACTGGAAGATCATGGTGGTACGCCCCCGCGGCGAGACCCCGCCGGTGGTCGCCGCACTGCTGCGGCACATGACCTGAGGACGCGTCAGCCCGCCCGTACCGAAGGGCCGTTCAGGCGGACTCGGCCGGCTGGACGGGCGGGACGGGCTGCGGGGTCATCCGGTGCAGCCCCTTGCGGTCGTAGTAGCGGGTCATCGCGAAGCCGAAGAGGAGGCCGATCGCTGCGCCGACGCCGATCATCAGCCAGGCGCGGTCCAGGCCCGCGTCGGCTCGCGCGTCGAAGAAGAGGATGGCCCGCACCCCGTCGCTGAGCTGACGCATGGGCTCGAAGATCGAGAGGAAGCGGTAGAAGCCGGGAACGGCCTGGAGCGGCACGGTGGCTCCGGAGGACGGCAGGCCCAGCACGATGAACACGAACATGGACACGAGCTGCCCGATCCCGCCGAAGGCCGCGTTGATGGCCTGCACGCCCAGACCGACGGCGAGGCTCGCGCAGTACGAGTAGATCCAGAGCAGCGGCAGATGGGTGGCGTCCATGCCGAGGATCCCGACGGTGGCCAGCATGACCAGGGAGACCGTCAGCAGGGTGATCCCGGCGGTCATGCCCATCTTCAGGAGCAGCGTCTGGGTGCGGTCGACCGGCACGGTGGGCCGGCGGGTGTGCCAGGGGCCGATCTCACTGTCGGCGTAGCCGAGGGCCGTGTCGACACCGGTGCTGATGAGGTTGGCGCCGAGGAACCCGGCGAGCACCAGGAGCAGCGTGTAGTAGAAGGCGCTCAGTCCGAGACCGCTGTGCCGGCCGATGGGGTGTCCGACCTGGGTGACGACCTGGACGGGTCGGGCGAGGAGCAGGCGGGTGGTGGGGTCGGCCTTCGCGGTCGCGGGCGACGCCGTCAGTTGTTTGCCGATGGTGGCCGAGGCCTGCTGTGCGGCGGCCGTGGTGATACGGCTGGCCAGGGAGGAACCGAGGCTGCCCGTACCGGGGTTGGTGAGCACCGTCAGGGTGGGCCGTGCCGTGGCGTTCGCCGTCGTGAGGGCCGCGAGGGAGTCGGTGAAGTTCGTGGGGACCTCCAGGGCCCCGTAGATCTTGCCGGAGGCGAGTTCGTCCTGCGCCTCGGCGGGGGTCAGCCGGCGCCACTCGACCGTGTCGGACGTGCCGTCGGAGACGATGGCGGTGGTGACCTGGGTGCCGACGTTCTGGCGCTGCCCGGGGAGGGGTTTGCCCAGGTCCGCGTTGACGAGCCCGATCGGCAGGTCGTGCAGGTTCCGCTCCGGGTCGACGATGCCGCCCATGTAGAGCAGCGACAGCAGCAGGGCGAGCAGGGCCGTCAGCACGGTGGGGAAGATCCACAGCTTCGGCCGCCGCAGCAACGCGCCGGCCCGGGCCCCGCCCCCGGACCCACCCGGCCCGGGGTCAGCGTTGCCGTCGTCCTTCGGGTGCTTGCTGTCGGCGTCCATGCTTCTCCATAGGTTCCGGGCGGCGCGGGACCGTCGGGGGCTCGCGGCCCGGCCGGGGTTCCGGGGCCGCAGGTCAGGCCAGGATCAGGGGTTCACGGACGTCGCGGACGCCGACGCGCCGACCGACCGGTGGACGGCCGCGATAATCTGACGGGCACTCGGACACGGCCCGCGTCGGACGGCACGGCGGTCCGCGGAGGGACGACCGGGGCGCGGGGCGCGGGTGCGGCAGCCGACTTCGGAATCGGGCTTCTGTCCGGCATGCCGTGTTCGCACCTCCCGCAGGATCTGCCGGATCAGGGGGATGCGGCTGACCGGGACCGCGGTCGGCTTGGATGATTGCGAGCACAACCACATCGGCACCGTCCGTGGCTGCTGGGGCCGGCACCTGACGCAGCCCGGAATCTGAAGCGACCACGGGGAGAATGGTGCGCAAGAGCAGGGAGATGCGTAAGTTCGCCGACACGCTCATCGATCCGATCCGGGTGAAGCTTCCCGCGGACCCCGAGGACGTGTTCGGCGCTCTGGTCGCGTCGGTCAACCAGTGGCGCGGCCGGCCGGTCCTCGTCCACCGCGCACCCTTCCCTCCGCATACCGCGACCGGTCTCTGGCTCGAACGGGACGCCTACGACGACGTCATCATCGAAGAGCGGGCCATCGGCTGGCACCAGATCGTGATCCTCGCCCACGAGGTGTGGCACATGAAGCAGGGGGACGCTGCACCTCCACAGCGGCCGGGCACCGGTGACAAGGGCCAACCGGCCGCCGCCCGGACCGACTTCGTTCTGGCGGCCGAGCAAGAGGCCGATCAGTTCGGCATGTTGGTCGGCCGTCGTCTCAGAGCGCTTCTGGAGGCGACGGAGAACTCGGTCCTCGGCGCCGGTCCGGAGGGCTCGGACGACCTCGCCGGCAGGATCGGGGCAGCCCTCAACTACCGCGGGACCCGGCGATGAACGGCCTGATCAACTACGCGAGCGGTGGGGTGCTCTGGCTCGGTCTGACGATCAAGGCCCGCGATCTCGTACGCCACTGGGGCGATCCCATCCTGCGCGTGATCTGTGCGGTCATGGCGCTGGCCGGCCTCTGCTTCGTCCTCGGCTCACCCCCGACCGTCGGCGCCGTCAACCGCGTCACCGGCGTTCCCAACCTCGCGGCTCCCCTGACCTACGCCGCCATCACCGCCTACAGCGCGACCTCGCTGATCCTGATCGTCTACTGGAAGGGCGGACCCGGTGTCCGGCGGATCGCCCGGTACCTGATGGCCGGCTACGGCACCGTGCTCGTCGGCGTCGCGGTGCTGTTCGCCCTCGGAGACACACCGTCGGAGCGCCGCACCGACTTCGACACGTACTACGCGACGACACCGTTCGTCGCCGAGGCGATCGTGCTGTACCTCGTGGCCCACCTTGCCGCCGTGGTGACGACGGCGGCGTGGTCACTGCGCTGGGCCCGGGAGGTGCGCGGCTGGCTCCGGGCCGGACTCCTCACCCTGGGAACGGGCACCGTGGTCGGGGCGGGCTACAGCGTGTGCAAACTGACGGCCGTCGTCGCGCGGTGGTGCGGGGCCGACTGGACGTCGCTCGGGACGGAGTTCGCCCCCGGGTTCGCGGGCCTCGGCGCCCTCCTGACAGTCGCCGGCATTCTGGTTCCGTGGGCCGGTCCCAACCTGATGACATGGCTGCTTCCGTGGCGGACCCACCGGCGCCTCGCGCCGTTGGAGCGCGAGCTGGAAGCGGTCCTGGCCGGACGGAGTCTGCGCCTGCCACGGCCCTGGCCGTCCTCTCCGGCGGCGTTGCTGATCTGGCGTCAGACCAGCATCCACAACGCGCTGAGCTACCTCGACGCGCTGTTCGACCGTGACGTGTTCGAGCAGGCCCACGACCGGACGATGGAGGCCACCGGCGACCGGGAGCGGGCACAGGCGGCCGGGTGGGCGGCGGCGGTCACCGCGGTCATGCGGGACGTACGCGACGGCCGGCCACCCGTCGCTCCCCCCAGCGGCAGTCCGGTGGCCGAGGCACCCGACGCCGCCGCACTCGTCCGCATCGCCGAGGCCCTGGTACCGGCGGGCTCCGCCGCGGCCACCCGTCCGCGGCGGAGCGCCCGCACGGGGCGGCGCACGACCGCCACGTCACCCGCGCCGACGGCGCCCTCCAGCACCCGGGACGCTGAACGGAGTCCTCACGCATGAGCCTGGTCGTGTACCTCGCGGCGGCCCTTCTCGCTCTCACCTGCGTCCTGCTGTTCCGCCGACCGCGCTCGGCACTCCGCAACCCGCTGACGGCCTCCACCTGCGCCGTCGTCGCGATCGGCGCGGCGTGCTTCACCTGCTCCGCCCCGATCACCCTGGCGACGGTGAACCGACTGACCGGAATCCCCAACTTCGGTGCCCCGCTCACCTACAGCATGATCTCCGCGTACAGCTGCAGCTGGGTCGTCCTGCTCGTCCAGTGGAGGGGTGGCCCACCCTCCAGGCTCCGGCGGATGACCCTGGCCGGCACCGTCGTCTACGGCCTGCTGATCGTGGCGATCATCGTGCTGTTCACGCTGGCGGACGCCGACACGGAGCGGCTGCGGGACCTCGACACCTACTACGCGAACACGCCCTGCATGCGCGAGATGATCGTGCTCTACCTGGTCGGCCACGGCGCCTGCACCCTGGTCATGGGCGTGGTCTGCCTCCGGTGGATGCGCGAGGTGACGGGCCCCCTGCGGACAGGACTGCGGCTCATCGTCGTCGGCCTGGTCTTCGACCTCGTGGGCTTCGAACTCGCGAAGATCACCGCTGTCGTCGCGCGCTGGCTGGGGCACGACCTCGACTTCCTCTCCACCACGCTCGCCCCACCCGTCGTGTCCGTCGGCGCGCTGTTCTGCTCCGCGGGGTTCATGCTCCCCCGGCTCCTCCCTCCGGCGATCACCCACTGGCGCAGCCTCGACGACTACCGCAGGCTGACCCCGCTGTGGCTCGAAGTACGGTGGGCCGCGACCACGCCGAAGCTCGAACCCTCCTGGTGGGAACTGCCCCATGCGCGGCTCCAGCGGCTGGAGGTGTCCATCCATGACGCGCTCCTCGCCCTGACCCCCCACTTCGACGACCACGTTCGCCGGATCTCCCTGGCGACCGCGCTCCACGAGGGCAAGACGCCCCGTGAGGCACGGGTGATAGCGGAGGCCGCCATGCTCGCCGACGCCGCACGCCACGTGGACTCCCCCGACGGCGCACCGCTCGGAGCCTCCCGCGACTGCCGCCTGCGCACCCTCGACGGTCTCGGCACCCGAGGGCTCGTCGAACTCGCCCAGGAACTCGGGCAGTCCCCCGTCGTCGCCGCGGCCCGGCAGGGTTCGGTGGCGGCATCCCGTGAGTGAATACCAAGGAGCATCATGAGTAGAGCTGTCATCATCGGCGCGGGACTGGGCGGTGTACTGGCCGCGGCGGCGATGTCTCCGTACGTCGACGAGGTCGTCGTGCTCGACCGTGACGACCTGCCCACCGAGGGGCCGGATCACCGCAGGGGACTCCCGCAGGGACGCCACGCCCACCTCCTCATGGCGGGCGGGCTGGAGGCCATGGAAGACCTGGTCCCCTCGGCCGACGTCAAGAAGCGGCTCCTGGCCTCGGGCGCCCGCGAGATATCGCTCAGCTCCGGCATGGTGGTCCTGAGTTCGGAGGGCTGGCTGCGCCGGTGGCAGCGAACCCACCACACCATGATCACGTGCACGCGGGCCCTGCTCGACTGGACCGTCCGCACCGCCGTCGTCGAAGGCTGCGGCAACGTCGAGATCCGCAAGGCGCAGGTCGCCGGGCTCGTCGGCGGCGCCCGGCGCGTGCGGGGTGTCCGCGTCGCCTCCGGCGAGGGGGCCACGGACCTCCACGCGGACATCGTCGTCGAGGCCACGGGCAGGGGCTCACGCGTCGTCAACTGGCTCACGGAGCTGGGCATCACCGGCGTCGAGGAGAAGAACGTCGACTCCGGTCTCGTCAACGCCACCCGCATCTACCGCACCCCGCCCGGCGCCGAGGACTTCCCCCTGACCATGGTGCAGGCCGACCCGTACGTGTCCCGGCCGGGCCGCAGCGCGGTGATCGTCCCCATCGAGGGCGACCGCTGGATGGTCAGCCTCGCCGGCTCCAGAGGCGGTGAACCGCCCGCCGATCCGGACGGCTTCCTCGCGTACACGCTCGGCCTCCCCCACCCCATCGTCGGGCAGCTCATCTCCGGAGCCGAGCCTCTCACCGAGGTCTTCCTCAGCCGCAGCACCAGCAACTCCCGCCGCTACCTGGAGAAGATCCGCGACTGGCCGGACGGACTCGTCGTCCTCGGCGACGCGCTCGCCACCTTCAACCCCGCCTACGGCCAGGGCATGTCGGTCGCCGCGCTCGGTGCCCTGGAACTGCGACACCGGCTGGAGAACACCGACCTGGCGGCCACCGGTCTCGCCCGTCGGGCCCAGCGCTCCGTCGCCCGGCACGTGGAGACGGCGTGGAACATCGCCGTCGGCCAGGACGTCCTCTATCCCGACGTACGGGGCGGACAGCGGACGGCGGCCGACCGCGTCGCCGCCCAGTACACGCGCCGCCTGACCCGCGCCGCGACCGGCTCACTGACCGCCGCCACCGCGCTGTGGGACGTGACCGGCCTCAAGGCGGGCCCCACCCGCCTGCTGCGCCCCGGCACGGTGCTGGCCACGCTCACCGGGCCCCGGCTGCCCCGACTGACCGAACCGCCGCTGACACCAAGCGAGTCGCAGGTTCTCCACGGCCTGCACGCCACCCCGACGGAGGAGTCCCCGTCCTCCGCGTCCGCGTAGGAACGCGTCCTCAACACGACGCCGTCCCCGTCGCGCCCACCGGGCAACCGCCGAAACCCCCTCCCGTGTCGCCCACAAGCTCGCCCCCCTTCCTCTACCGGACACATGGACGCCACCCCACACGGGAACGTTTCTCCTGTCCCCGTTGCATCGCCTTGGATCCGTCCGTCCGCATGCGGGCGTGACGCGGAAGGACGACGTGCGCCGTGTCCCTGCTTCCGCTCGAAAGCCTCCCCGCGGCCCCCGCAGCTCCCGTCACCACTCCGGCCGCCGTGCCCGCCGAAGTCCCCACGCCGGTCGGCGCCCCCACCGCCGACCGCCTCACCCCGCTGGGACGCCTCACCCGTCTCACGATGGTCCTGTTGCCGCTCCTGCTGATCGGGGCGTGGGCCGTACTGGACCGGCACGCCCTGCTGGACGGAGCCGTCCGGCTGAGTGCCGCCGATCCCTGGTGGCTGCTGGCCGGCGTCCTCTTCACCGCCCTCGGCTGGGTGGCCGCCGCGTGCGTACGGCAGGGCGCCCTTCCCGAGCGGCTGCCGCCCGGGCTGCTGCTGGCGTCGCAGTTCGCCGCGGGCGCCGCCAACCACGTCCTGCCGGCCGGCCTCGGCGCCCATGCCGTCACCTTGCGCTTCCTGCGGCGACAGGGCATCCCGCTGCCCCGCGCCACCGCCTCGGTCGCCCTCTACTCGCTGGTCAAGCCACTGGCCAAGATGCCGGTCCTGATCGTCTTCCTGGTGACCTCCGAGGACACCCTCCGGCTCGGCCGGCTCGCCCCGGACCGCTGGACGCTGCTGCCGGCCGTGGGCGGCGTGGCACTCGTGCTCGCCGTCGCGCTCGCCCTGCCCGCGATCGTGCGCCCGCTGCGGCGCCCGGTCCTCGACTTCCTGGGCACCGCTCTGACCGACATACGGATCCTGCACACCCGGCCGAGCCGGGTCCTCGCCCTCTGGGGCGGGTCCGCCGCCGCCGTGCTGCTCCAGGGCAGCGTCGTCGCGTCGGTCGGGTTCTCCCTCGGACTGCCGCTGTCGTGGGCGCAGGTGATGTTCGCGCTCCTGGTCGCCAGTACCGCCGCGGGCGCCGTACCGGCGCCCGGCGGTATCGGCCCCATGGACGCGGCCCTGGTGTTCACCATGGTCGCTCTGGGCGCCCCGATGAGCCTGTCGACGGCCACCGTGATCGGCTACCGCGTCCTGACGGTCTGGGTGCCGCTGCTCCCCGGCACCCTCGTACTGTCCGCCCTGGTCCACCGCAAGGTTCTGTGACGGCGCCGCCCGGCCATATGATCCGATCCGCCGCTCTCCCGCGGCGCCCGTCGCGGCGCGCGCCGCCCAAGAGAAGCAGGTCGGCCACGTGACCGGTCCCACCGTCAGAGCACCCTGGATCCTCGCCCGTTGCACCCAGGGAGCGATAGCCGTCGCCGCCGTGGCGGACGTGTTCCGGGCGACGGCGCTCAGAGCCCGGACCGTGCACCCCACCACCGCGGCGCGGCACACGTCGGGGACCACGTCGATGGTGTTCGTCTGCCTGACGACGGTGACGGTGGTCCTCTTCCTGGTGTGGTTCACCCGCAGCCGGCGCAACGCGCAGGTCATCAGCGGCGACGCCACCCTCGCGTCCGGCGCCTGGCCCGTCGTCGCCTGGTTCGTGCCGTTCGTCAACCTGGTGCTGCCGCGCCGGTTCGTGCTCGACGTCCTGCGGGCGAGCGCGGCCGGGAAGGCGGGGCGCGACGAGATCCTGGTGAACGTCTGGTGGGGGGTGTGGGTCGCCCACGCGCTGCTGGGCGCGGTCGGCCAGATGACGGCCCCCACGTCGCTGCCCCTCCTCGTGCTGGGAGAGGTCCTCCTGTTCGCCGCCGGAATCCTCGTCATCCAGGTGATCCAGCGCGTCACCACGCTCCAGGCCTCGGCGCACCCGGTCCAGCCGTCCCCGGTTCCGATCGGCCACAGGTGACAGCGATGTGACCCGCTCCCCGGGGCGGCGGCGCCGCCCCGGGGGTGGGACTCAGCCCTCTTCGGACGCCAGCCGCAACGAGATGCTGTTGATGCAGTACCGCTGGTCGGTCGGGGTCGCGTAACCCTCGCCCTCGAAGACGTGACCGAGGTGCGATCCGCAGCGGGCGCAGCGGACCTCGGTGCGCACCATGCCGTGGGAGCGGTCCTGGATCAGCTCGACGGCGTCGGTGTCCTTCGGGTCGTAGAAGGACGGCCAGCCGCAGTGCGACTCGAACTTCTCCGTCGAGGTGAACAGCTCCGCGCTGCACGCGCGACAGGAGTAGACACCCTTCGTCTTGGTGTCGGTGTACTCACCCTTGAACGCGGGCTCCGTGCCGGCCTGGCGCAGCACCGCGTATTCCGCCGGGGTCAGCTCCGCGCGCCACTCTTCGTCCGGCTTTTCGATGTCGTACGACATGAAGCTCAACCCCTCACATTCCGGGAGGCTCGCTAAGAGCCCACTGTTACTCGGACAGACGGGCGAGGATCTCCGGTCCGAGATCCGTCACGTCACCCGCGCCCATGGTGAGAACGAGATCACCGGCCTTCGCCATTCCCGCGACGACGGACGGCACGTCCGCCTTGTCGTGGACCGGCGTCACGTCCGCGCCCGCGGCGCGCGCGGCCTGGAGGATCAGCTCGCTGGTGACACCCGGGATCGGGTCCTCGCGGGCCGGGTAGATGTCGAGGACCACCGAGGCGTCCGCCAGCGCCAGGGACTCGCCCATCTCCTTGCCCAGCTCCTGGGTGCGGGAGAAGAGGTGCGGCTGGAAGACGACGAGGATGCGGCCCGAGGTGCCGGCGCGCATGGCCTCCAGGTCGGCCGTCATCTCGGTCGGGTGGTGCGCGTAGGAGTCGACGACCTGGACTCCGGCCGCCTCGCCCTTGAGCTGGAGGCGGCGCTTCACCCCGGTGTAGGAGGCGAGCGCGGGGGCCAGCTCGGTCGCCGGGATGCCGAGGGCGACACCGGCCGCCAGCGCCGCCACGGCGTTGTGCGCGTAGTGCCGACCGGGGACGGAGACCGCGAAGGTCAGCTCGGCGCCGTCCAGCAGGACGGTCACCTGGCTGGTGAGGCCGCTCGGCACGACGGAGAGGACCCGGACGTCGGCGTCGGCGGCGTCGCCGTACGTCACCACGTTCACGTCGCCCGCCGACACACGGCGGGTCAGCTCGCGGGCGCCCTCGTGGTCCGCGGAGATCACCAGCGTGCCGCCCTCGGTGACGCGGTCCACGAAGGTCTCGAAGGACTCGTAGATCTCGTCCATGGAGGCGTAGTTGGCGTGGTGGTCGAGCTCGACGTTGAGGACGATCGCGACCTCGGGGGCGTACTTGTGGAAGCTGCGGTCGGACTCGTCGGCCTCGGCGACGAAGATCTCGCCGTCGCCGTGCCGGGCGTTGGAGCCGGGGGCGTCGAGGTCGCCGCCGATGGCGTACGACGGGGAGAGGCCGAGGGAGGAGAGCGAGACGGCGAGCATCGACGTGGTGGTCGTCTTGCCGTGGGTGCCGGCGACGGCGATCGGCCGCAGGCCGTCCATCAGGCGGGCGAGGGCGTCCGAACGGTGGACCACCGGGATGCCCAGCCCGGCGGCGCGGGCCAGCTCCGGGTTGTCCGCGCGGATCGCGGAGGAGACCACGACACAGCTGGCGTCGGGGGCGAGGTGGTCGGCCGCGTGCCCGATGTGGACCGTGACGCCGAGCGCGCGCAGCGCCTCCGCGGTGGCGGAGTCCTTCGCGTCACTGCCCGCCACCTGGGCCCCGCGCTGCGCGAGGATCTTCGCGATACCCGACATCCCGGCGCCGCCGATGCCGATGAAGTGCGGTCGGTCCATCGCGGTAGGAAGGCCGGGTGCCATGCGTGTTTCTCCCCAAGATCCGGTACGAAGGTGGGCGCGCCCTCCGCGGAGAACGCGCCCCCAGCCTATGGGGTGCGGCCGGCGCCGCCCCACAAGGGACACCGGAGCCGCACCCCCGCTGTTCAGTTCGGTGCGCGCACCTCACGCCTTGCTGTGCGAGAACAGCTTCAGCACCGGTACGCCCACCTTGTGGCGGGCCTTGGAGGCCCAGTCGCGGTGGAAGAACTCCTCCACGTAGTGCGGGTCGGTCAGGACGATGACCTCGTCCGCCTTGACCTCGTCGACGAGGCCCTTCAGCACGTCGAGCGGGTGATCCTCGATGAGCCGTCCCTCGGCCTCGCTGCCGGACGCCCGCAGGGCGATCAGCGACACCTCCAGCGCCCGCTCGCCCTGGCTCGCGGCGGCGTCGCCCTCGGGAGTCTCGCCCTCGCGCGCCGCTTCGTCGATCTCGCCCAGCGCGACGTCGTCGATGGCTCGCAGCAGCCGGTCCGCCTGATCGCCCCGGGGCTGGAGGAGCACGTGGAAGGTGACCGTCTCGTCACCGTGCAAGGTGGTGACGAACTCCACGTCGGCGGACGTCAGGGCCTTCTCGATCATCAATACGCTTGTGAACACGACAGGCGCCCTTCTCGTCCATGGGCCGTCCCGGCCCCCTGCAAAAACCATCCTGCCCCGATACCGCACGGGGCTTGCGCGATTTAGTGTGCCCGGCGCACAACAAACGGAACGTGGCATTCCGATCACATGTCAGGACCGACGGTATCGGCTGTACAGAAACCCGGCCTCTTCCAGCAGCGACACCAGTTCGAACCGGCGCGGCAGCGGCACCGGGACTCCTCCCGCGATGCGCTGGGAGCCTCCGGCGGCGAGCATCGGGGACAGCGTCAGACACATCTCGTCGAGCACGTCGGCCGCCACCAGCTGGCCCAGCAGACGCGGTCCGCCCTCCGTCAGCAGCCGGGTGTGGCCGAGGTCGCCGAGAGCCCGTACGGCACGGGCCGGGTCGACCCCCGCCCCGTCCCCGGCGATCACCACACGGGCACCCGCCCGCTCGGCCGCCGCGATCCGGTCAGCGGGGGCCGCCGCACCGGTGAGGATCAGCGTGGGCACCAGGGGCGAGGTGAACAGCGGCAGCGAGAAGTCCAGGTCGAGACCCGCGGTGACCACCGCGATGGCGGGGGCGGGGGCCTGCCCCGCGGCCTCCCGCGGAGCGGCGAAGGCCTCCCGCGCGCGGGCCGGCCGGTAACCCTCCTGGCGTACCGTTTCCGCACCGGCGAGGACGACGTCCGCGAGCCCCCTGAGGACGCCGAAGACCCGCATGTCGGTGGGGCTGGAGATGGGCTGCGAGCGCCCGTCGTGCTGGGCGGCGCCGTCCAGCGTGGACACCATGTTGGCCCGCAGCCAGGGTCCGCCGGTCTCGGGGTAGGCGTAGGCCTCGGCCAGTTCCGCCAGCTCCCACTCGCGCTCCGTCGCATCCGTCGCGGGAGCCCCGGAGGAGGCCTGGGCTGCTGTTTCGTACGTCACAGGGAACAGGCGTCGCATGACGTGCAGTGTGGCACGGCGCATAGAGTGGGTGACCGTGTCGTCCTCCACCACCGCCTCCGGGATCGACCCGATAGCCGAAGCGGCCCCCCTGTCCCTGTGCGCCCGCGAGCCGCGCGTTCCCGCCGACCGGCTCGTCGCCGAGATGGTGCCGCCGCCCCGCTTCGACTCGGTCCGCTTCGCCACGTACATCCCCGACCCGAACCAGCCCAGCCAGACCGAGGCGGTGGGCGTCCTCGAAGCCTTCGCCGCCGGGCTCGGCGGGGCGCACGCCGTGGGTGCGCCCCGGCGGAAGCTCTTCGGGTTCGGCAGGGCCCCGAAGACCCCGGCCGGTCCGCGGGGCGTCTACCTCGACGGCGGGTACGGCGTCGGCAAGACCCATCTGCTCGCCTCCGTGTGGCACGCGACCCCGGCGGAGCCCGCGCTCAAGGCGTTCGGCACCTTCGTGGAGCTGACGAACCTGGTGGGCGCGCTCGGCTTCCAGAAGACCGTCCAGACCCTCTCCGGGCACCGCCTCCTGTGCATCGACGAGTTCGAGCTCGACGACCCGGGCGACACCGTCCTCGTCTCGACCCTGCTCGGCAAGCTGGTCGACGCGGGCGTCGCGCTCGCCGCCACGTCGAACACCCTTCCGGGCAAGCTCGGCGAGGGCCGCTTCGCCTCGGCCGACTTCCTGCGGGAGATCCAGGGCCTGTCCGCGCACTTCAGGCCGCTGCGCATCGACGGCGAGGACTACCGGCACCGCGGGCTGCCCGAGGCGCCGTCGCCGTTCTCCGAGGAGCAGGTCACCAAGGCCGCGTACGCCACCGAGGGCGCTTCCCTGGACGACTTCCCGCACCTGCTGGAACATCTCGCACGCGTGCACCCCAGCCGGTACGGCGCCCTGACCGACGGCATCGGGGCGGTCTGCCTCACCGACGTCCAGCCCGTTCCCGACCAGTCGACGGCGCTGCGGCTCGTCGTGCTCGCGGACCGGCTGTACGACCGGGAGGTACCCGTCCTCGCCTCCGGAGAACCCTTCGACCAGTTGTTCAGCGAGGAGATGCTGAACGGCGGCTACCGCAAGAAGTACTTCCGCGCGATCTCCCGGCTCACGGCGCTGGCCCGCGACGCGAAGGGCCTCGTGGACAAGCCGAAGGACTGAGCGTCGTCCGGCGCAGAGCGGGTTCGCGCCAACCGCCGCCCCCTTTCGGGCGCTCTTCGCGGGCGAAACGCGCAGTTGACCCCGCAAACAACGCCGGCGGTTACGCTACGGAACGAAGCTGACCGTTGCCGTGGGTGAGCAGCCGGGAGGGGGCGCATGTTCCGAGGTACGACGGCCCGGACCCTGTTCCTGGTGCTCGCCGCCGTCCTGCTGAGCCTCCAACCCCTCGCCCCCGCCGAGTCGTTCGCGTCCGCGCACCGGGGCGAGGTCGTCGCCTGCGCCGAGGCGGAACACCCCCACAAGGTGGCACCGGCCCAGGGAACCCGGCGGCGCGTCCACGACGAGGACCCCGACCCCGGACCGCCGGCCCTCGCTCCGCAGGCGTGCGACCCCGCCGCCGACTGCCGGCCGGCACCGCTCCGTGCCGCGCACCCGGGCACGTCCAGAGCCTCGACCGCGCACTCCCCCGCGGGACTTCAGATCTTCCGCTGCTGAGCGGGGCACCTCCCCCCACACTCCGCTCCGCAAGCCGACGCGCCCTGACGGCGCGCCAGGAGGATCCGACATGCAGCCGCTCATCGACCATGCCCGCTCCTTCGGCGGGCGACCCGAGGACCTCGCCTCGCCCGCCCAACGCCGTTCCCCCCGAGTGGCGTTCGTCACCTGCTCCGCATCACGGGTCGCCCCCGTGCTGGGCACCGGCGCCCGCCCGGGCGCGCCCTTCGCACCGCGCAGCGCGGGCGCCGTCGTCCCGCCCCGCGGCCCCCGCACCGGCGCGGTGCCCGAACACCGCCCGGACAGCGACACCTTCGAAGCGCCGCGAGGCACGCGATGACCGCCCCGCACAGCGCCGAAGGCCCCGCCCGCGGGTCCCGCCTCAGGAATCTCCCGGCGAGGTTCCCCCATCTGCGGCAGGATCTCGCCGCCTCCGTCGTCGTGTTCCTGGTCGCGCTCCCGCTGTGCGTCGGGGTCGCGGTCGCCTCCGGTGTACCGGCCGAACTCGGCCTGGTCACCGGCATCGTGGGCGGTGTCGTCACCGGCCTGATGCGCGGCAGCAGCCTCCAGGTGTCGGGCCCCGCCGCGGGACTGACCGTGCTGGTCTTCGAGGCCGTGCGGGAGTACGGCCTCGCGGCCCTCGGCGTGATCGTGCTCGCGACCGGGCTGCTCCAACTCCTCATGGGCGCACTGAAACTGGGGCGCTGGTTCCGGGCGATCTCGCTCTCGGTCGTCGAGGGGATGCTGGCCGGCATCGGGCTCGTCCTCATCGCGGGCCAGCTCTACGCGATGGCGGGGCTGAAAGCGCCGGTGTCCGGCGTCGACAAGATCGCCGGGCTGCCACGGGCCCTCGCCGACGCCATCGGGGACCCGTACGCGCGGGCCTCGCTCGGCCTCGGCGTCGGCACCGTCGCCGTCCTCGTCCTGTGGCCGCGGCTGCCGCGGCGGTTGCGCGCGGTTCCGGCGGCGCTCGGAGCCGCCCTCCTCGCCACCGCGATCGTGCCGCTCCTCGGCCTGCCCGTCGCCACCGTCGAGGTCCGGGGGCTGCTGGGCTCCGTCCAGCCGCCGCCCCTCGACGCCTTCGGCGGACTGGCGACCGCCGGGCTGCTCGGCACGATCCTCGCGTTCACCCTGATCGCCTCGGCCGAGTCGCTCTTCAGCGCGGCGGCCGTGGACCGGATGCACGACGGCCCGCGGACCGCGTACGACAAGGAACTGATGGCGCAGGGCGCGGGCAACACGGTCTGCGGTCTCCTCGGGGCACTCCCGATGACCGCCGTGATCGTCCGCAGCGCGGCGAACGTCCGTGCGGGCGCCCGCACGAAAGCGTCCCGGGTGCTGCACGGCGTCTGGCTCCTGCTGTTCGCGGCGCTGCTGCCGGCCGCGCTCGGCGTCATCCCGCTGCCCGCCCTCGCCGGCGTCCTGGTGCACGCGGGCTGGAAGCTGATCCCGCTGCGTGAGATCGCGTCGCTGTGGCGCGAGCACCGGGGTGAGGCGCTGATCCTCGTCGTCACCGCCGTGTCGATCGTCGCCGTCAGCATGTTCGAGGGTGTGCTGATCGGGCTCGCGCTGGCGGTGGCGAAGACGGCGTGGGAGGCCTCGCACGTGCGGCTCGACGTCATAGACAAGGGTGCCGGTCCCGTCCAGGTGTACCTCTCGGGCAACGCCACCTTCCTGCGGTTGCCCAAGATCCTCGACAGCCTGGAGGCACTGCCGCAGGACCGTCCCGTCGAGCTGAACCTCTCCGGTCTGCACCACCTGGACCACGCGTGCCGGTCCGCGCTGGAGACCTGGTCGACGCGGCACAGCGCCGCCGGGACGGAGCCGGTGAGGGTCACTCCGGACATCTGACCCTCCGGCCGGGCCCGCCACGCGGCGGGCCCGGCCGATACCGGCGCCCGGCCCGCGAGGGGCGCGCCGAGCGGCCCGCTGGGACACCACCGAGGCGACGTAACCTGGACGTGTCAGGCATATCGGACGACTCGGAAGGGGGTCGTCATGGTCGAGGCAATCATCGCGGCGATCGCGGTAGCAGGCTCTGCCGGAGTGGTCTACGTCGCGGCCGGCGCCCGGGTCGTCAAACAGTACGAACGCGGAGTCATCCTGCGTCTCGGCCGGCTCGCGGGCGAGGTCCGTTCACCCGGCTTCACCATGATCGTTCCGTTCGTGGACCGGCTCCGCAAGGTCAACATCCAGATCGTGACCCTGCCCATCCCGGCCCAGGAGGGCATCACCCGCGACAACGTCACGGTCCGCGTCGACGCGGTCGTCTACTTCAAGGTGGTGAACGCCGCCGACGCGATCATCCAGGTCGAGGACTACCGGTTCGCGGTCTCGCAGATGGCGCAGACCTCGCTGCGCTCGATCATCGGCAAGAGCGACCTGGACGACCTGCTGTCCAACCGCGAAAAGCTCAACCAGGGGCTGGAGTTGATGATCGACAGCCCGGCGATCGGCTGGGGCGTGCAGATCGACCGCGTCGAGATCAAGGACGTGTCGCTGCCCGAGACGATGAAACGGTCGATGGCCCGGCAGGCCGAGGCCGACCGTGAACGGCGGGCCCGGATCATCAACGCCGACGCCGAGTTGCAGGCATCGAAGAAGCTCGCGCAGGCCGCCGAGGTGATGTCGGAACAGCCCGCCGCCCTCCAACTGAGGCTGCTCCAGACCGTGGTGGCCGTCGCAGCGGAGAAGAACTCCACCCTCGTCCTGCCCTTCCCCGTCGAACTCCTCCGCTTCTTGGAACGCGCCCAGTCCGGGCAGGCCCCCGCCGCTCCGCAGCCGCAGGCGCAGCGGCCGCCGGAGACAACACCCGCGATGGACGCGCAGCAGGTCACCGAGGACACCGAGCCGCCCGCCCTGGCGAACGGGTCCGCCCGGCCGCCGGAGGGCCTCGGCATCCCGGACGGCTTCGGCGACACGGACGGGCTCGGCATCCCGGGTGCCTTCGGGGACCTGGAAGCGCCCGGAAGGCTTCCGGAATCCCGGGAGCCGGAGTCTCCGGAGGAACTCGGTGAGAAGCCGCTGGACTGACCCCCTCCGGCTCGGGGCACCCGCTGCGGGCACGCGGTGACCGGGCCGCCCCGCCCACACGGAACGGGTAGCGGACCCCGGAGACCCGGCGCACCATCGAGGAACACGGCCGGAAGGGGCGCGCGGTGGGCAAGAAGCACAGCGGGAAGCACGACAAGCACGACAAGAAGCACAGCGGCAAGCACCACGGGAAGGGCGGCGACCAGGACGACGTCAGGCCCCCCGCGCGGCTGCGGGAGCTGCTGCGCGTGCCCGGCGGCAACGGCGTGGACCTCTCCGCGTACGACGCCGAGGCCACCCTCGGCGGACCGCACGACAAGGCCTCCGGCCTGGCCGCCACCGCCCGGATGGGCGAACACCTCGCCGACCTCCAGGAACGCCTCTACGCGGCGAGCACGGCCGGCGACCAGCGGCGGATCCTGCTGATCCTCCAGGGCATGGACACCAGCGGCAAGGGCGGCGTCGTCAAGCACGTGATCGGTCAGCTGAACCCCTCGGGCTGCCGCATCCGGGCGTTCAAGGCCCCCACACCGGAGGAGCGCAAGCACTCCTTCCTCTGGCGGATCAGGCGGGCCCTGCCCGAGCCGGGCGAGATCGGCATCTTCGACCGCTCGCACTACGAGGACGTGCTGATCGGCCGCGTGCGGGAACTCGCGCCGCGCAAGGAGATCGCCCGCCGCTACGGCGAGATCAACCGCTTCGAGGAGTCCCTCGCCGACGAGGGGATCACCGTCGTGAAGTGCTTCCTGCACGTCTCCTACGAGCAGCAGCGGCGCCGCCTCCTCGCCCGCCTCGACAACCCCGAGAAGTACTGGAAGTTCAACCCGGCCGACATCACCGAGCGCGCCGCGTGGCCCGCGTACCAGAAGGCCTACGAGATCGCCCTCGACCGCTGCTCCACCCCGGGCGCGCCCTGGTTCCTCGTCCCCGCCGACCGCAAGTGGTACCGCAACTGGGCCATCGGCCGGCTCCTGCAGGAACACCTGGAGGCCCTCGACCCGCAGTATCCGAAGGCGGACTTCGACGTGGAGGAGTGCCGAAGGCAGCTGCTCACCGGCGACACCGGCCCGGGCACGGCCCCAGCCGGGTGACGTGGCGCCCGTATGCGGGCGCCACACCCCCACAACGGACCATTAGTCACATTTCGTTTCATATCTTCATGCGGTGATCCTTTCCGTACGGAGTCTCGCCCTGACCTGTGCCCTCGGAGCCCTCGGCGCCGCACTCACCGGGTGCGGCGGCCCGGCCGCCCCGCCCGTCGCGCGCCAGGGGCACCACGCCCCCGCCACCAGCGCCGCGCCCTCTCGGCCGCCCACGCTCGCGCCGGGACCGGCCGGTCTGACCCCCGTCTTCAAGAACGGGCCGCGTACACCGGACAAGACCGTCGCGCTGACCTTCGACGCCGACATGACCGCCGATCAGGGGCCCCGGGCCGCGGCCGGGGAGCATTTCGACAACCCGGAGCTGATCGCGACCCTGCGGGCGTTCAAGGTCCCGGCCACCGTGTTCATGACGGGCCGCTGGGCCGACGAGTACCCGAGGGAGGCCCGGGACATCGGGCAGGACCCGCAGTTCGAGATCGCCAACCACTCGTACAGCCACTACGCCTTCACGGACGACTGCTACGGGCTGCCGACCGTGTCCGAGGACAGGATGCGGGCCGATGTGGAGCGGGCGTACGCCGCCTTCGAACGGGCGGGCGTCCGGGACGCGATGCCCTACTTCCGCTTCCCCGGCGGGTGCTACGACCAGCGGTCGCTGCGGACGCTCAGCTCGGTCGGCGTCACCGCCGTGCAGTGGGACGTGGTGAGCGGTGACGCGTTCGCGACGGACGCGGACGCCGTGGCCCGGCAGGTGCTCGACGGTGTGCGACCCGGCTCCGTGGTCGTCATGCACTGCACACGGAGCGCGGCCCCGGTCACCGAGCGCGCGCTGCACACGATCGTGCCCGAGCTGCGCAAGAAGGGCTTCCGGTTCGTGAAGGTGTCGCAGCTGATCGGCGCCTCCGCCGGACGGCACTGACCGTCCCGGCCTCCCGTTCCTCGCGCCTCCCGTCCGCTTGCCTCGCGTCCGTACGCTGGTGACATGAGCGACGACTACTGCGCCACCGGCGCGGACGGGACGGGCGGGGAGTCCCGCGACCTCGTGGCGGCGGGCGACCAGGGTCCGCCGTACGCGGAGTGCGTGCTGTGCCGTAAGCCCACCGAGTACCCGGAGTCGCACAGGGGCGTCACGCTGTGCCCCGTCTGCGAGTGGCAGGAAGCCCAGCGCAGCGCCTGCTCGGGCTGAGGGGCACGGACGAGGCCGCCCTCGGGAGGGGCCTCTTCCGCGGGGAACGGCGGTCGGCGAGGCAGCGGCCGGACGAGGTCGCTCCCCGGGCGAACCGTCCGCCCGGGACCGATCTTGCGCCTGGCAGACTGGGGCACGTGAGCAGCGAGCCGACCCCCGCCGACGACAGCCCCTTCCGTTCCGAGCCCACCGCGCGCGACGAGGCACCGCAGTTCGTGCTGCCGCTCGTCGTGCACATCGAGAAGGCGGCTCCGCCCGCGCGCACCGACGCGCTGGAGACGTCGGCCCGGGCGGTCCTGACGATCCTGAGCGACGAGCGGTCGCTCGGCGACGGGGAGTGGGCGCAGGCGATGCGGGACTGGCAGGACGCCCGGATCCGCAAGGTCGTCCGCCGGGCGCGCGGTGCCGAGTGGCGGCGGGCCGAGGCGCTGCCCGGCATCACGGTGACCGGCGGGTCCGCCGAGGTGCGGGTCTTCCCGCCGGTGCCGTTGGACGGCTGGCCCAAGGACCTGGCCCGCCTCCAGGTCTCCGGGACGGACCTCGACGATCCGGAGCCGCCGGGAGAGGCCGATCGTGACGCGCCCGTGCTGTGGCTCAATCCGGGGCTCGACATGTCGGCCGGGAAGACGATGGCGCAGACGGGCCACGGTGCCCAACTGACCTGGTGGGAGCTGTCGGACGCGGAGAAGGCGGCCTGGCGGGACGCGGGCTTCCCGCTGACCGTGCGCACCGCCGAGCGGGCTCACTGGGAGGAACTCATGCGCTCGGACGGGCCGTTGGTGCGTGACGCGGGCTTCACGGAGATCGCGCCCGGGGAGACCGTCGCCGTCGAGGGCGTACACCGCGTCGGGTCGCTCAAGCACTGACGGCGGACCCGTCGGGGCCGGCGGGTGCGCCCGGCGCCGACGGCCTCGGGTTCGGGGGAACCGGAGGGACGTCGGCGCGATCTGACGGCGGGTCAGGTGGCGACGGTGGCGACGGGATCGAAGCCGTAGGTGCGGGCGTAGCCGTTCTCGGTGCCCACCAGGAGGTCGACGATCTCGAAGTAGTGGTCCCAGAACGGGGTTTCGCGCAGCGCGTCGACGAGTCGCTGGTAGGCGTCGTGGTCGTCGGCCTCCCAGACCCACACGTCGGTGACGCGGGTGGAGTAGAACTCCGTGTCGTAGAAGCGTGACCGGACTCCGCTCGTCCTGGCCTCGATGGCGGGGACGACCTGGCCGGTGAACGCCTTCATGCGTTCCTGCGGGGTCATGGCGAGCCATTCGGGCCTGGTCTTGATGAGCATGAACGCGGTGACCGGCGGTGCGGCCGCGGGGGTGGGCATGAGGGGCGCCTCCGAAGTGACGTGCTGCTGCGGTGTGTCGGACCTCGCGCGGTCCGTGGCGCGGTGGTGCGTCACGGGGCGAGCACCGCCGGCTTGAGGGTCCGGGCGCACCACTGCTCGAAGGTGGTGGGGGTCGCGGTCTGCGGAGTGCGGACGACTCCGGCGTCGAGGCCCTCGTCCTTGGCCCGCTTCATGTCGGCGATGCCCTGGACGAACGCCTCGTCGAGTCCGTAGCCGACGAGGGTGGTGTACAGCTCGTCGAGGGGCTGCCGTTCGTAGCGGACGGGGCGGCCGAGCTGCTCGGTCATGATGCGGGCCAGGTCGTCGGGCGACAGGTCCTCGGGACCGAGAACCGGAACGCTGTCGCTGCCGGTCCACGAGCGGTCCAGCAGCAGGCCGGCGGCGACGGCCGCGATGTCGGCGACGGCGACGAGCGGGGCCCTGCGGTCGGCGGCCACGGTGTCGGTGAAGACGCCCTTGTCGCGGAGGGAGCCGGCCTCCTCCAGCAGGTTCTCGAAGAAGGACGGGTTGGCCAGCGCCCGGTAGGCCACGCCGGTGCCGGTGATGAGGTCGTCCAGGGCGAGGGAGGCCGTGACCAGCCCCGCGCGTCCGGCGACCGCCGTGCCGCGGCCGAGTGCGGAGACGCCGACTACGTGAGGGACGCCGTGGGCCGCGAGGGCCTCGGCCGCGGGGCGGCTGAAGCCGCTGTAGGCGTCCTCGGGGGTCCGGGAGGCGTCCGGCGGAGCGAGCCAGAACACGGCGTCGGCACCCTCGAAGGCGCGGTCGACGACGTCGGCGTCGCCGTGCGAGCCGGTGACCACCTCGACGCGCTCGCGCACCGCGTCGGGAAGCCGGGCGGGGTCGCGCACGATCACGCGCAGTTCCTCGCCGCGGCCGGGGGCGGACTCGAGGAGCAGGGGCAGCAGGTGGCGGCCGATGTTCCCGGTGGGGGCAGTGATGACGATCATGAAAACCTCGTGGGTCGTGCCGGATCGGTACGTCCCACATCCTGCGGAGCCGCTCCGCGTTGCCACAATGGGAACTTCAGCAAGGGATCATTGCCTGGAACGGAATAACCCACATGAGCAGCACGCCTGAGCCCGTCATCGACGCGAATCTCGCGGTCGCGCTGGACGCCCTGCTGGCCGAGCAGAGCGTCACCCGCGCCGCCGCCCGCCTGCACACGTCTCCCGCGGCCATGAGCCGGACGCTCGCCCGCCTCCGCCGTGTCCTCCAGGACCCGCTGCTGGTCCGGGCCGGGCAGGGCATGGTGCCGACCCCCCGCGCCCAGGACCTGCGGGAGGAGGCCGCCGCGGTGGTGCGCGGGGTCGGGGCGCTGCTCTCCCCGGGCACGCGCGTGGATCCGGCCGCCCTGCGCGGCACGTTCACCCTTCAGGCGGCCGACCTGGTCGGCGCCGCTCTCGCTCCCGGCCTGCTGCGGCTGGCCCGTCACGAGGCACCCGGGGTGTCGCTGCGGTTCCGGGCCGAGGAGCTGGAGGCCGGTCCGGCGCTCCGGGACGGCCGGATCGACCTGGAGGTCGGTTCCATCGACCACGTCGACCCCGAGACCCGGGTCGAGGAACTGGTCACCCTGCGGATGACGGCCGCCGTACGGCAGCGGCACCCGCTCACCGAAGGACCCCTGACGCCGGAACGCTTCGCCGCGGCCGAGCATGTGGTGGTGAGCCGCCGGGGCCGGTTCACCGGCCCGCTGGACAGCGCGCTGGCCGAGCGGAACCTCCGCCGGAGGGTCGCTGTCGTCCTGCCCGGGCACCTGGCCGCGATGACACTCGCCGCCGGCAGCGACCTCGTGTGTCTGATCCCCGCCGCGCCGCCCGGCGGCGCGGCGTCCCCGCTCACGGACGCGGCCACCGCGCTCGGCCTTCACCTTCTGGAGATCCCGCTGCCCCTGCCGCCGCTGGCCATCGGCATGGCGTGGCATCCGCGTCACGCCGCGGACGGCGGCCATCACTGGCTGCGCGAAGCGGTCCGCCGGACCCTGGGGTCACGGAGCCCGGCCCTCTGACGCGTTCCGACGGCGCCGGTCCGCTCCGCGATCGCGGTACGCGGGCCGGGACGCGCCCGGGCACGACGGCCGACCGGGTCGGGCGGAATTGCGGCTCGGTCAGTCGGCCAGCGCGGAGGCGAGTTCGGCGGTGACCCGGACGAGTTCGGTGTCCGGCTCGTCGAGCAGGTGCTGGAGGGCGCCACGGCGGGCGCGGACGGCCTGGCGGGCCTCGCGCTCCCAACCCACGTAGTTCTCACGGCGGTTGAGCAGTTTGGGGTAGGCGCGGGCGGTGCGCTCCCACTGGCGGGCGTCGGCGATGTCCTTGAGCAGCTGGACGATCTGCACGCGGCAGGTGACCTGCGGGAGTTCGGCGAGTTCCCACAGGAAGGGGACCGTCGCGGCGGTGGCCTGTTCGACCACGAATCCGTACTGGCAGATTCGTTCCCGCAGGTCGTGAAGTGCCGACCGGGCCGTCGGTTCGTCACCCCAGGCGACGGCGTTCAGCAGGAACGGGATGGCCTGAGCGGAGCCGCTGGAGTCCTTGATCTCCTCCCACGACACGTGTTCCAGGTTCTCGAGTGGTGTTGCCATTTCCGCTCCCTCCGAAGGCGTCGGACAGTGTCAGGTGGTGCGAGCCGGTCGACGTCCCGGCCCCGGTCCCGCCCCCGAGGGCGCTTCCTGAAACAACGTCAGTACCTGCCGCTGGCAACGGCGTTGGCGCCGCCGCTAGTATCCACCTGACACCACCTTCGTGCAATTGCACGAGAAATTGCACGAAGGTGGAGGGAGAAGATCAAGCCACGTGGAGTCCGTCCGATTCCGGGACGGGGTGGTCGGAATCCACGTGATGGAACGTCAGC
Source organism: Streptomyces sp. NPDC005302 (assembly GCF_040607345.1). Lineage (NCBI taxonomy): Bacteria > Bacillati > Actinomycetota > Actinomycetes > Kitasatosporales > Streptomycetaceae > Streptomyces > Streptomyces sp. NPDC005302. The sequence continues at coordinate 125,208 of NZ_JBEXGN010000003.1, read as the reverse complement.
AAGGAGAGTGCGTGGTGCGATCGGTGCCGAACGGAGTGCGGGCGAGTTCGCTGGCGGCTCACTGGATCAAGAGCAGCCACAGCAACGCCGAGGGGAACTGCGTCGAGGTGGCCAGCCTGGGCGAAGAGGGGATCGCGGTGCGCAACTCCCGTGACCCCGAGGGTCCGGCCCTCGTCTACACCCCGGCGGAAGTGGCCGCTTTTCTGGCCGGTGCGAAGGGTGGCGAGTTCGACCACCTCCTGTGAACGGTCTCCCGCGTCACGGAGCCCGGATCCCGGTCCCGGCGAAGCGGAGGAGTGATTTTCCACTTCTGTCGACGCATGCGGCGGAGACCGACTCGGTGCGATAATTTGAGCTGTCTTCTGCCGGTCGACTGGGAGCCAGGATGTCTGTCGAGTCACCCCGCGCCTCCCGTCTCGAACCGTATCTGAGTCGGCAGGAGCCCGCGCCCACTCTGCTGAAGATGCTGGTCGGCGTCCAGCTGGCGGGTGCCCGCGACGACGCCGGTCTCTCGCAGGAACAGGCCGCGCGGGCCCTGGGGTTCAGCCCGGCGAAGCTGTCACGCATAGAGGCGGGCAAGGGCCGCAAGCCCCCGACGGAGGCCGATGTCCGGGCCCTCCTCGACCTGTACGGGACCGACGACTACGAGGTGTCCGTCCTGCTCCGGCTCCTCCTGCGCGCCGGTGAGCCGGGATGGTGGCAGCGCTACGACAAGCGGCTGATGCCCGAGTGGTTCGACCGGCTGGTCGGGCTCCAGGAGGCGGCCACCACCATCCGTACCTTCGAGATCCAGTACGTGCCGGGGCTGTTGCAGACCGCCGACTACACACGGGCGGTCGTGCAGCGCGGTCTGCCGACGGCGACGGCCGGCGAGGTCGAGCGCCGGGTGGAACTGCGCATGCGCCGGCGGGAGCTCCTGGACCGGGTGGACGCGCCTCATCTGTGGGCGGTCGTCGACGAGTCCGTGCTGCTGCGGGTCCTCGGCAGCCCCGCGGTGATGCGGCGGCAGCTGGAGCACCTCATCGAGATGGCAGAGCGCCCCCATGTGATCGTGCAGGTGGTGCCGTTGGACGTGACGAACGCGTCGGCACCGGCCATCCCGGTCACCTATCTGCGCTTCGGCGGTGTCGAACTGCCCGACGTGGTCTACCTGGAGCACATCAAGAGCGCCAACTTCCTGGAGGACCGCGACGAGACGGAGGAGTACCGCGTGGTGCTCGACCGGCTCGCCGACGAGGCCCTCAACCCGCGCGAGTCCCTGGCGCTGCTGCGCGACACCATGGAGCGGCGCTACAGCGTGCCGGACTGACGCGACCGCCGCTCCTCCGGGTCACCCGATGCGGCCGACCCCGCCGAACTCGATCCACTCCTGTGTGAGTTGACGTGCCACCACGTCGGTGTCGGGACGCCAGGTGGACACCTCGACAAGCCCGGGTTCCAGGATCTCCATGCCGTCGAAGTACGCCGCGACGTCCTTCTCCTGGCGCACCCGGCCCCAGTGGCCTTGCGTCGCGGTGTTCATGAAGTCGGTGACGAACGTGCGGACCTCGGGGTCCTCGCTGACCAGCTGGCACATCACCAGGAAGCTCCCGGGGGCGAGCCGCTCGGAGACGCGGGCGATCACGTCGAGGGGCCCGTCCGTGTCGCTGTCCGGAATGCAGTGGAACACCGAGTTGAACAGCACGGCGACCGGCTGCGAGAGGTCGATCAGCCGCTGGGTGTCGGGGTGCGAGAAGATCTGCTCGGTCTCGCGCAGGTCGGCGTGGATCACGGCCGTGCGGTCGTTCTGGTCCAGCAGGGCCCGGCCGTGCACGAGGACCATCGGGTCGCTGTCGACGTACACCACCCGGGACGTCTCGTCGATCTGCTGGGCGACCTGGTGCACGTTGTTCTGCGTGGGCAGGCCGGAGCCGTGGTCCAGGAACTGCCGGATCCCGTACCCGCCGGCGAGGGTCTTCACCACCCGCTGGAGGAAGCGCCGGTTGTTCAGCGCCAGCGCGCGCGTGCTCGGTACGACCTTGTCCAGTTCCTCGCACGCCGCCCGGTCCGCGGCGTAGTTGTCCTTGCCGCCGAGATAGTGGTCGTACATGCGCGCGGCCGTGGGCACGGTGGCATCGATCGCCGTGGACAACTGCTGGTCAGGCTGCATCATTCCCCCAGATCAGTGCCGCGCCAGGGTCTGGCCCGACGGTCAATACATAGTAGATAAACGGAAGTTGGCGTTACCAGTCCCCGGACGAAGGATGAGGTGGAGGACCGGTTCCCGGCCGCGCCCTCCAGCATCGCGCACGTCCCGCCCGACCGCCCCGAGACCGGCGACATTCCGCCGCGGAGGCATCTGAACGGCAAGGCCGCCCCCGACCCCGGCCCGGGCCCCGACCCCGGCGACGTGCTCCGCGGGCGGGCCCGTCCGCTCCGCCCGCGGACCCCGAACCTCAAATGTTGCTCTGAAGGTCCGCTCCGGTGGGTTCGGCGCCCGCCGCCTGGGCCATGACACCGACACACCGGGGGACGGGCCGTCGTGAGGAGACGACACACAGGCAGACCGGACGTGCACCGCGACGGAGGAGGGGACATGCAGCAGCTGAGGCCGCTGGGGACGGGAATCGGATGGCGGCCGGAGATCGCCGAGGCCGTGGAGCGCATGCCCGGCATCGACTGGGTCGAGGCCGTGGCGGAGAACGTGTGCCCGGGCCACGTTCCCGAGTCGCTGCTGCGGCTGCGGGCGCGGGGTGTCACGGTGGTGCCGCACGGCGTCTCGCTGGGCCTCGGCGGCGCCGACCGCCCCGACGCGTCCCGGCTCACCGCGCTCGCCGAGCGCGCCGAGGCACTGGGATCGCCGCTCGTCACGGAGCACATCGCGTTCGTCCGGGCGGGCGGACCGCTCACCGCCTCGCCCCTCCTGGAGGCCGGACACCTGCTGCCGGTCCCGCGGACCCGGGACGCGCTGGACGTCCTGTGCGCGAACGTCCGTGCCGCTCAGGCCGCACTGCCCGTGCCGCTCGCCGTGGAGAACATCGCCGCGCTGATCTCCTGGCCCGGCGAGGAGATGACCGAAGGGCAGTTCCTCTACGACCTGGCCGACCGCACCGGGGTCCGGCTGCTCATCGACGTGGCCAACCTGCACACCAACCACGTCAACCGCGGCGAGGACCCCTCCAAGGCACTCGACGAACTCCCCGTCGAGGCGATCGCCTACGTCCATGTCGCCGGGGGCTTCGAACGCGACGGCGTCTGGCACGACAGCCACGCCCACCCCGTCCCCGAGCCCGTCCTCGGCATCCTCGCCGACCTCGCGTCCCGGGTCGCCCCGCCCGGGGTCCTCCTCGAACGGGACGAGAACTTCCCCGAGCCCGCCGAACTGGAGCGGGAACTGACGGCGATCCGGCACACGGTGACCAGGGCGCGGGCCCGCGCCACGATCGGCGCGGGCACGCGCGGAGGCGTGACGTACGCGCCCACCGCGCCGAAGGCGATCACCGGTTCCGGCGTGGAGCCGGCCGCCGGACGCCCGGAACCCGGTGCCACGCTCCGGGCGGAGCCGGCGTCCGGGGCCGAGGACGCCGCCCGGCAGCGGCTGGCGCTCGCGCAGGCCGCCCTGCTGTCGGCGCTGGTCGCGGGGACGCCCGCACCCGAGGGATTCGACCGGGTACGCCTCGGGGTACAGGCGCGCGCCCTCGCCGCCAAGCGGGCGGACGTGGTCGCCAAGGTCGCCCCCGAACTGCCGGAGATCCTCGCGGAGGTGTACCGCCCGGCCTTCCTGGCGTACGCGCAGGGGCATCCGATGACCGGCGGGTACCGGCGCGACGCCCTGGACTTCGCCGAGCATCTGCTGCTCGCGGGGCTCCCGGAGAGCACGGAGACGCGGGCGTTGCGCGAGTGGTGGCTGGAGCGTTCGGGGCCGGCACCGCTGTCCCGGCGCCCGGGGGCCCGGCTGGCCCGCGCCACCCGCAGGGTGCTGCTCGGCCGCTGAACGGACCCGTAGCGGGGCGCGCACGCGCCCCGCTAGGGCCGGGACTCCGGGCCCTTCCCGGCCGCGACGCCCCGCTTCGGCCACGCGCGGGCGACACGAGGCGTCCGCGGAGTGTGCCCGGACTAACACCGCTGTCTGTGAAGGTGGTGTGCGCGTCCGTTTCCGGTGGGTTCCATGCGGTCTGACGTAGGCACGAACCACCGCAACCAGCGCCTTCCACCCTCCGCACAAGCTCATTTTCCTGTACGGCAGTTGGCGTAGCCCCCGCAGTAGCATGCCAACCCGCACGCGAAGCGCATTAGCGTGCGGTGCCGCAACAGGAGGCACCATGCGATCCATCAACCGCACCGGATTGGTCAGTGGAACAGGGCTCATCATCACCGCCCTCCTGGCGACCCTCGCCGCCCTGGCCTTTCCGATCTGGTCGTACGCGGACCGCTCCGGCACCGGCCTCGACACCCTGAACGCGCAGGCCGTGCCGACGCGCTACGGACCGCTGTCGGCCCTGGACCGGGAGTTCGTCACCAAGGTCCGGCTGGCCGGGCTCTGGGAGCTGCCCGCGGGTCAGCAGGCCCAGGAACGCGGCACCACCCAGGCCGTACGGACGGCCGGCGAGCACCTCATCGAGGGGCACACGTTCCTCGACGCGCGCGTCCGCAACGTCGCCGCCCGCCTTGGCCTGGAGCTGCCCAACCAGCCGAACCCGCAGCAACGCGGCTGGCTGGCCACCCTGAGCGCGGCCCACGGCACGGAGTACGACCGGGACTTCGCGAACATCCTGCGCAAGGCGCACGGCAAGGTCTTCGCCGTCGTCGCCCAGGTCCGCGCGAACACCCGCAACTCCCTGGTCCGCGATCTCGCCGACGACGCGAACACCACCGTGCTCGACCACATCAAGGTGCTGGAGGCGACCGGTTACGTCGACTTCGACGCGCTGGCCGACGACGCCGCGACCGCGAGCCCGCCGCCGCTCACCAGTTCCCCCGCGCCGCCCGGCCCGACCGAGGCCCCGCAGTCACCTGTCCCGGTGACACCGTCCTCGGGATATCCGCTCCCGCCCCCGGCCACGCGCGCCCGGCCGACGTCGAGTCCCTGACGGCACCCGTCCGCACGGCACGGGCCGAGCGGAACGTCACAGACCCGCAACGCTCCGTCCACATGGTGAATAAGGCATGGCGTCCGCCCCGCACTTCGCATAGAAACACGCCATGTTCTGGGTCCTTCTCCTACTGCCGGCCTGGGCCGCGGCCGGCATATCGTGCACGCGGCTGTGCCTGGCCGCCGTGCGCGCCGCCACCGTCGACACCCGCGAGGTGCACGGGCACGACCTCACGCTGTACGAGGCGGCGTTCCTCTCGGGCGGCCCGGCGCGGGTGGCCGATCTGACCCTGGTGTCGATGGCCCGCCAGCGACGGCTGCTGCTCGCGCACACCGGCTGGGCGACGGTGGTGGACCCGCGCGGGCGGGACGACATGGAGCGGTCGGTGCTCGGGGCGATCGGTCCGCAGGGCCAGTCCCGGATAGCTCCGGTACGGGCGGCCACGGCCGCCGCCGACTCGGTGCGCCGGCTCGCGGACCGTCTGGTCGCGGCGGGGCTCGCCGTCCCCGACGGGGCCCGCACCACGGTGGCGGGCGCCGTCCGCCAGGTCCAGGCCGCCTCGGCGGCGGTCCTCGCGCTGGCCGTCGCGGCCCTGCTGCTGCCGGCCGGGAGCAGCGGGAGCGGGGGCCCGGTGGCCGCCTGGTTCGCCCTCCCGCTCGTGCTGACCCTCAGCTGTCTCGCGATCGCCCGCATCGAGGTGCACCCGTACACGCGCTGGGCCTCTCCCGCCGGGCAGCGGCTGCTCGGCACCCTCGCCCGGCACTCCGACGCGTCCGGCGACGACCGTACGTATCTCACCTCCGTCGCCGTCCGCGGGGTCCGGGCGATCGGCGAGCCGGACGTGCGCGCGGCGCTGGCCCACCGGGACCGCGGCGCCGGGCACGGCGCCTGACGGCGGGGGCTCGCGCGGGGGCTGAGGGGCGCCCCGGGGGGGCGCATCGGGGTCATTGACGCCGACACCGGCGGCCGGTGCTTTACATCGCCCGCGGCCGAACGAAGCATCCTTCTGTCGCTGCCGTGCGCCGAAGGGATTCGCGATGAGAGCTGCCGTCCTCCACGGAACCGTGGGGTCCCTGCTCATGACGGCCCTCGTCGCCGCCCCGGCCGGCGGCACCACCGCCTGGCCGGACGGGACCGGTTCCGCCTCCGCCGAGGCGCGCGGCGCCGTCGTCGCGGCACAGCGCGCGGCGGCCGCCGGCATCCGCTTCGGCGTGTGCCCCAAGGTGGAGGGGCTGCCGGGCAACCTCCAGTGCGGCACGGTGACCGTGCCCCTCGACTACGCGCACCCGGACGGCAAGCGGATCAGACTGACCGTCAGCCGTGTGAAGGCCACCGGCAAGGACGTGCGGAACCCGAAGCGCAAGGTGCCCCGCCAGGGCGCCCTCGTCTACAACCCCGGCGGGCCCGGCGCCTCCGGCATGTACTTCCCGCTGATCGGCTTCCTCCCCGAGTGGAAGCCGATCGGCGCCGCCTACGACCTCGTGGGCTACGCGCCGCGCGGCGTCGACCGTTCCGCGCCGCTGTCCTGCAAGGACCCGAAGAGGTTCCAGAAGGCCCCCTCGCAGTCCCCGACGTTCCCGTCCGAGGCGTACAAGAAGGAACGGATCGCGGAGGCGAAGGCGTACGCCCGCGGCTGCGCCCAGCGTTCGGGAGCGGCGCTGCGCCACTACACATCGCTGAACAACGCCCGTGACCTGGACGTGCTGCGCGCCGGGCTCGGCGAGCGGAAGCTGACGTTCATGGGCGCGTCGTACGGGACGTACTTCGGTGCCCTGTACGTGACGCTGTTCCCCTCGCACGTGCGCCGGATGGTCTTCGACTCGGCGGTGAACCCGGACCCCGGCAAGATCTGGTACCGCAACAACCTCGACCAGTCGGCCGCGTTCGAGGGCCGCTGGACCGACTTCCGCGGCTGGATCGCGCGCCACGACGACGTGTACGGGCTCGGCGGCACCCCCGAGGAGGTGCTGCGCTCCTACGAGAAGGCGCGGGCCCTGCTCGCCGCGAAGCCCGCGGACGGCAAGGTGGGACCGGCCCAGCTGCAGGGCGCGTTCCTCCAGGCCGGGTACTACGACGACTACTGGCCCCAGCGCGCCCTGGCGCTGTCCGCCTACCTCAAGGGTGATCCGAAGCCGCTGGTGCAGATCGCCGGGCCGCACCCGGAGGCGGCGGCCGAGCAGGAGAACGGCAGCGCGGTCTACACGGCCGTGGAGTGCAACGACGCGTCCTGGCCGACCGACTGGCGCACCTGGGACCGCGACAACACGCGGCTCGCGCGGGTGGCGCCGTTCGAGACCTGGGACAACGCGTGGATGAACCTGCCGTGCGCGTACTGGCCGGTGCCGCGGCAGAAGCCGCTCGACGTGCGGACGCTGCCCGGGCAGCTGCCGCCGACGCTGATCCTGGCGGCCGAGCGGGACGCGGCGACGCCGTACGACGGGGCCGAGGAGTTGCACAGGAGGCTGTGGGGTTCCGTGCTGGTGACGGAGAACGGCGCCGGGACGCACGGGATCGGCGGCGGCCCCAACCAGTGCGTCAACGGCTATCTGAACGCCTACCTGCTGGAGGGGCGGCTCCCCGAACGGGACGCCGGATGCGCACCGCACAAGGAGCCCACGGCTCAGGCGCCCGACCGTCGGCGCGACGCCGCGGGCACGAAGGATCCGGCGGCGGCACGGAAGCACCCGGAACAGGCCGAGCCGGTCGCGAAGAGCGCCGGGCAGGCGCCCTGACGGCCGCCTCCTCGTGACATGACGACGGCGGGCGCCCCCTTCGAAGGGTGCGCCCGCCGTCGTGTCGTGCCGGTCAGGCGAGACCGGCCACCAGTTCGGTGATGTGCTTGCGGCGGCCCGTGTAGAACGGGACCTCCTCGCGCACGTGCATCCGGGCCTCGGAGGCGCGCAGATGACGCATCAGGTCGACGATGCGGTACAGCTCGTCGGCCTCGAACGCGAGGATCCACTCGTAGTCGCCGAGGGAGAACGAGGCGACCGTGTTGGCGCGCACGTCCGGGTAGCCGCGGGCCATCTTGCCGTGGTCGGCGAGCATCCGGCGGCGGTCCTCGTCGGCCAGCAGGTACCAGTCGTAGGAGCGCACGAAGGGGTAGACGCTCACATAGTCACGGGGCGTCTCGTCGGCGAGGAACGCCGGGATGTGCGCGCGGTTGAACTCGGCGGGCCGGTGCAGCGCCATGTTCGACCAGACCGGTTCCAGGGCGCGGCCGAGGCGGGTGCGCCGGAAGAGGTTGTACGCCTCCTGGAGCTGGTCGCTGGTCTCGGCGTGCCACCAGATCATGAGGTCGGCGTCGGCCCGCAGCCCCGACACGTCGTAGGTGCCGCGGACGGTGACGTCCTTCGCGGCGAGCTGGTCGAACAGCTCCTGGACCTCGTCGGCGTAACCGGCGCGGTCCTCCGGCAGCACGTCCTTCAGCCGGAAGACGGACCACAGGGTGTAGCGGATGGCCTCGTTCAGGTCCTTGGCCAGCTTGCCCTTGTTCGGGACCCTGCCGGACTCGGTGGTGGGGGCGTCGTCACTCATGGGGCTATTCTCCCGCTCCGCCGTGCAGGCTCTGCACCGGGTCGGCCCGCAGCGCGTCCAGGCCGCCGGAGTCGCCGCCGAGCGCGTCCACGGCGGCGTGCGCGGAGGCGATGCACGCGGGGATGCCGACCCCGTCGTAGGCCGCGCCGCAGACCGCGAGGCCCGGGAGCTTGCCGACGTGCTCGCGGACGCGGGCCACGCGCGCGTGGTGGCCCACCGGGTACTGGGGCAGTCCGTCGTCCCAGCGCGTCACCCGGGTCTCCACCGGCTCGGCGTCGAGGCCGGTCGCCTCCCGCAGGTCGTGCCGGGACACCCGGACGAGGTCGGCGTCGGACCGGCCGAGCACCTCCGTCTCGCCGTACCGCCCCACCGACGTGCGCAGCACCGTCAGGTCCGGATTCCCCTCGCCGATCCAGCCCCACTTGCGGGAGGCGAACGTCGAGGCCTTGATGGTGTGCCCGTCGACCGGCGGCACCAGGAATCCGCTGCCCTCCGGGAGGGTGGCGTCGGCGCTGCGGTAGGCAAGGGTCACGAGGGCCATCGACGCGTACTCGACGGCCGCCAGCTCGGTCGCGGCGGCGGGTGCCTCGGCGCGCAGCAGCGCGGCGGCGGCCGGCGCGGGAACGGCGAGCACGACCGCGTCGGCGTGCAGGACCCGGCCGCCGGCGACGATCCGCCAGGCGGAGCCGGGCCGCTCACCGGACGCGGGGGCGGCCGGGCTCGTCCTGCGCAGTTCGGTGACCGGCGTCCCGGTGAGGATCTCGCCGCCGTGTGCGGTCACCGACTCGGCCACGGCAAGGGGCAGTCGGCCCACCCCTCCATCGATGCCCATGAACACCGGGCCGGTCTGCTGAGCGGCGGCGGCCCTGGCCTGGATCTCGCGGACCGCCTCCGTCAGGGAGGTGTGGGTGCGGGCGGCGGCGTACAGCTGGGGGACGGCGAGGCGCAGGGAGATGCGGTAGGCGTCGCCCGCGTACACCCCGCCGAGGAGGGGCTCGACGAGGCGGTCGACGACCTCGCGGCCCATGCGGGCCGCCACGTACTCGCCCACCGCGATGTCGTCGCCGACCTCGGTGCGGGGCAGGTCGGCGTCCCGCTCGACGCGGCGCAGGCCCTCCTCGGAGAGGACACCCACGAGGGCGGACGCGCTGCCGGGGACGCCCATGACGTGGCCCTTGGGCATCGGGCGCAGCACACCCCGGTTCCACAGCGAGGCCGAGGCGGTGGCGGGCGGCTGGAGGAGGTCGCCGAGGCCGGTCTCACGGGCGAGGGCCACGGCCTCGGGGCGGCGCGCCAGCATCGACTCGGCGCCGAGGTCCACGCGCGCGCCCGCGATCTCGCCGGTCAGCAGTTTGCCGCCGAGTCGGTCCGACGCCTCCAGCACGGTGACACGCAACCCGCGCCCCAGCAGGCGGTGGGCGGCGGCCAGCCCGGCGATGCCGCCGCCGACGACCACGACGTGTCCCGAACCCGTACGAACGTCCTCTTCGCGCATGTCTCCACCTTCTCAGACCCCGTCGGCACCTCCGCCGGGGAGCCCGGTGTCCGGCGCGAGTCCGGACCGTGACCGCATCGGGACCGGATCCGGCCAACGTCCCGGGCCGGCCGGGCGTCGAAGAAGCGTCAGTCAGTCACCACCCCGGGGGTAGGCCATGCGCACACATACGTCAGTACGTCCGGCACGACCCGCGTCAGCGGAACCGTCCCCCCATCCTTCGCGCCCGGCGCGCCCGTCCGGGCCGTTCCGTGTCCTGGCCGGGGTGCTCCTCGTCACCGCGCTCGCGCTGACGGGATGCGGTGCCTCCGACAACTCGTCCGACAGCGGCGGCGACAACAAGGCGGCGGTGGCGGAGGGCGGGGGCGCGAACGCCGACGCGCAGAAGGCCGACTCGGGCGCCGCGGGCAGCGACAGCACGACCGGCCGCAAGGACACCGCCCCGCCGAAGCTGTCCGCGAACAGCATCATCCGCACCGCCTCCCTGACCGTGCGGGTCAAGGACGTGCCCACGGCCCTGGACGACGCCAGGACCGCCGTCGAGAGCGCCGGCGGCTACGTGGGCAACGAGACGACGACGCGTGACGGTGCGGGCCACGAACGCACCCGCGTCGTCCTGCGCGTGCCCACCGAGCAGTACGACCAGGTGCTCGCCGACCTGGAGGGCACCGGAAAGGTCGTCGACCGCACGGCCAAGGCGCAGGACGTCACCGACCAGGTCGTGGACGTGCAGAGCCGCGTCGCCTCGCAGCGCGCGAGCGTGGCCCGGGTCCGCGAGCTGATGGACAAGGCGACCAAGCTGAGCGATGTGGTGGCCCTGGAAGGGGAGTTGAGCAGCCGCGAGTCCGACCTGGAGGCGCTGCTGGCCCGGCAGGCATCGCTGAAGGACCGCACGAGTCTGGCCACGATCACGCTGTCGCTGTCCCAGACGGCGGTGAAGCACGCCGAGAAGAAGGACGACGACCCGGGCTTCCTGGACGCGCTCTCGGGCGGCTGGAACGTGCTGGTCACCGTGGTCCGCTGGCTGGCTCTCGCGATCGGGGCGGTGCTCCCGTTGGCGGCGGGCGTCGCGCTGATCGCCCTGGTGTGGCTGTTCGTGGTGCGGCCCCGGCTGCGCCGCCGGCCCAGGGCGGCCATGGCCCCGGGGGCGGCCACCGCGTCCGGCCCGGCCGCCGTCCCGGCGTCGCGCCCGTCCTCGGGGGCCGCTTCGGGGGCCGTGGCTCCGAAGGCGGCTCCGCCGGCCGGCGGCAGGGCCGAGGACGGCGGTGAGCAGGACTGAAATGCCGGGCCCCCGTAGCGTGTTCGTATGAGCATGAGCCGAACGAACGGTAGTGGTGGGGCCCGGGAACGACTGGTCGTCATCGGCGGTGACGCGGCGGGCATGTCCGCCGCGTCACAGGCGCGCCGGCTGCGCGGGCCGGACGAGCTGGAGATCGTCGCCTTCGAGCGGGGCCACTTCTCGTCGTACTCGGCGTGCGGCATCCCGTACTGGGTGGGCGGCGACGTCCCGGACCGCGACCGGCTGGTGGCGCGGACCCCGGAGGAACACCGGGAGCGCGACATCGATCTGCGGATGCGCACGGAGGTCACGGAGATCGACGTCGCGGGCGCCCGGGTGCGGTCCCGCGAGCTGGACACCGGGACCGAGGCGTGGACGTCGTACGACAAGCTCGTGATCGCGACCGGCGCGCGGCCCGTGCGCCCCGACCTGCCGGGCATCGACGCGCCGGGGGTGCACGGCGTGCAGACGCTGGACGACGGGCAGGCCCTGCTCGACACCCTGGAGAGGACGGAGGGCCGCCGTGCCGTGGTCGTCGGCGCGGGTTACATCGGCGTCGAGATGGCCGAGGCGCTCATCAACCGCGGGTACGAGGTGACGGTCGTCAACCGCGGCAAGGAGCCGATGTCCACGCTCGACCCGGACATGGGCCGCCTGGTGCACACGGCCATGGAGGGCCTCGGCATCACGATGGTCGACGACGCCGAGGTCACCAAGGTGCTCACGGGTGACGACGGCGGGGTCCGCGCGGTCGTCACGGAGGACGCCGAGTACCCGGCGGACGTGGTGGTGCTCGGCATCGGCGTACGCCCCGAGACGGCGCTGGCCCGGGCGGCGGGGCTGCCCGTGGGCGATCACGGCGGCCTGCTCACCGACCTGGCGATGCGGGTGCGCGGGCACGAGAACATCTGGGCCGGCGGCGACTGCGTCGAGGTGCTCGACCTCGTCTCCGGAAGTGAGCGGCACATCGCGCTGGGCACGCACGCGAACAAGCACGGCCAGGTGATCGGCACCAACGTGGGCGGCGGGTACGCCACGTTCCCCGGGGTCGTCGGCACGGCGGTGAGCAAGGTGTGCGACCTGGAGATCGCCCGCACCGGTCTGCGCGAGAAGGACGCGCACCGGGCGGGCCTGCGGTTCGAGGCGGTCACCGTCGAGTCGACGAGCCGTGCGGGTTACTACCCGGGCGCCGAGGTCATGACGGTGAAGATGCTCGCGGAGCGGCGCACCGGACGGCTGCTCGGCGTGCAGATCGTCGGCCGGGAGGGCGCGGCGAAGCGCGTGGACGTCGCGGCGGTGGCGCTGACCGCGGGCATGACGGTGGAACGGATGACGTCCCTCGACCTCGGCTACGCGCCGCCGTTCTCGCCCGTCTGGGACCCCGTCCTGGTGGCGGCCCGCAAGGCGATGGCGAAGGTGCGGGACGGCGCCTCGTAGCGGCGCGCACCGCTCCCCCACGCCAACCGCCCACCGGATGACGGCCGTTGTCGCCCCGGGGTTGCTAGGCGGACTCGTGGCCCGCGGATCCGTTGATGCGGTCTATCGCCTGGCGGGCCTGCTCCCCCGGCGGCCGGGCCGGCAGCGACGAGACGGAGGCGGGTGCCGTGACCGCCGGCGGCGCCTGGGCGGGCTTGGCGTGCGCCGCCGACCGGGTGGACCGCAGGCGGTGGCTGACGGCCTCGTCCAGGGTCACCGGGCGCTGCATCCGGGCCGCGAGCCGTCCGGCCTCCTGGCCGAGCGCGGCGACGTCCTCCCAGGGGAGGTGCACCACCAGGGCGATCTCCGCCTCGCCGTCGGGCAGGGCCTGCATCGGAGGAGTTGTTCGGTCGTTCATCGCCTGTGTCCTCACGTCATCACGTCGTCGCGTCGAACCCACGCCAAGTCGTCCGTCACGGCGGGGGCGGTTGAGGAAACATACGGCCGGCGGGGCGGCTGTGTTCAGTGGGACGGCCCGGTGAACTCCGGCCGGGCGCACGGGTCCTGGGGCACCGGGCCACGCGGATTCACCCCGTACATCGCGGGCAGTACTTCCTTGTGGTCATTCCCGTCCATGACGTGAACCCGGCGCGGCGCACGCCCTATGTGACGTACGCGCTGATCGCCGCCAATGTCATCGTGTTCCTCTACACACCCGGTCTGGCCGGATCCGCGGCGGGTGACAGCGCCCTGTCGCAGCTGTGCCACCTGCACGCGTTCACGGAGCAGTACGCGGCCGTGCCGCAGGAACTGATCCACCATCGGATGGCGCGCCTGGTGCCGACCGGGGAGGTGGGTGCCGGGCCGCACGGCGCGGGCTGTGTGCTGGGGCCGCCGGACTACGACAAGTCGCCCCCGCTGTCGGTGCTCACGGCGATGTTCCTGCACGGGAGCTGGCTGCACCTGCTGGGCAACATGCTCTTCCTGCTGATCTTCGGCAACAACATCGAGGACCGCCTCGGGCACGTCCGCTTCACGCTGTTCTACGCGGCGTGCGGCTTCGCGGCGGCCTACGGCTTCGCTCTGGTCAACGCGGACTCGGGCGACCCGCTGATCGGTGCCTCGGGAGCGATCGCGGGGGTCCTCGGCGCCTATCTGGTGCTGTATCCGAGGGCCAGGGTCTGGGTGCTGGTCCCGTTCCTGGTGTTTCTGCCGCTACGGCTGCCCGCCTGGCTCGTGCTGGGCTTCTGGTTCGTTCTCCAGGCCGCGTACTCGTCGGGCGCGGCCGTGCCGGACGCGGGCACCGTCGCCTACGCGGCGCACGTGGTGGGCTTCCTCGCCGGCATGCTGCTGGCCTGGCCGCTGCGCCCCGGCACGCCACCGCCGCCCGAACCGCGCCGCCTGCTCTTCGGCAGACAGGCGCGGCACGGCTGGTGAGCGGACGGGGCCGGCGCGGCCGCCGGGTGTACGGACCGCCGGACTAGCGCGCCGTCCGGATGTGGACGTACTCCACGAGGCGGGTCAGGGAGTCCGGGTCCATCGAGGGCAGGACGCCGTGGCCGAGGTTGAAGATGTGGCCCTCCAGACCGGCGGCCGCGTCCAGCACCTCGCGGGTCTTGGCCTCCACGGCCGCGGTCGGCGCGAACAGCACGGCCGGGTCGAGGTTTCCCTGGAGCGCCTTGCCGGGGCCGACACGGCGGGCGGCCTCGTCCAGAGGGACACGCCAGTCGACGCCCACCACGTCCGCGCCGGCCTCGCCCATGAGGCCGAGCAGCTCGCCGGTGCCGACGCCGAAGTGGATACGCGGCACGCCGTACCCGGCGACGGCGTCGAAGACCTTCGCGGACGCGGGAAGAATCGAGCGGCGGTAGTCCGCGGGGGCCAGGGCACCGACCCAGGAGTCGAACAGCTGGACGGCGCTCGCGCCCGCCTCGATCTGCACCTTCAGGAAGGCGGAGGTGATCTCGGCGAGACGGTCGAGCAGGTCGGCCCACAGCTGCGGGTCGCCGTACATGAGCGCCTTGGTGTGCTCGTGGTTCTTCGACGGTCCGCCCTCGACGAGGTAGCTCGCGAGGGTGAAGGGCGCGCCCGCGAAGCCGATGAGCGGGGTCTCGCCGAGCTCGGCGGTCAGGAGCTGGATCGCCTCCGTGACGTACCAGACGTCCTCGGGGGTCAGGTCGCGGAGCTGGGCGAGGTCGGCGCGGGTGCGGATCGGGTTCTGCACGACGGGGCCGACGCCCGGCTTGATGTCCAGGTCGACACCGATGGCCTTCAGCGGGACGACGATGTCGCTGAAGTAGATCGCGGCGTCCACTCCGTGCCGGCGGACCGGCTGGAGCGTGATCTCGGCGACCAGCTCCGGCCGCATGCACGACTCCAGCATGGGGATGCCCTCGCGCACCTTGAGGTACTCGGGCAGTGAGCGTCCGGCCTGCCGCATGAACCACACGGGCGTGTGCGGCACGGGCTCGCGCCTGCACGCCTTGAGGAAGGCGGACTCGTACGTGGCTGTCGGCTGCTGCCCGGCGGGGCTGTGGTTGGCGCTCACGACGGAAAGTCTCCCACGGCTCGCGGACCGCCCCGTCCCGGGCTCCGGGCGGCCCCGGTGACCGTCGCGGCCCCTCGCGGGGGGCGCCCGGAAAGCGGTGTTCGCGCGGCGCGATCCGGACAGGGGTCCCACGCACGGGTGTCTCTCCCTGCACGCGGGCTCCGTTCCCCTTAATCTTCCCCGCATGGCTGCGGCTCAGGGACGACTGTCGGACGGCGCTGGCGGAATGGACGACGCGAAGGAGGAGGACAGGAATGCGGTCGAGACGGCCCCGTTGCCCTTCCGGGCTGCCGTCGACGCACTGAGGGCCGCGCGACTGCGGCCGGACATCGAGATCGACCCGACGCGACCACCACAGCGCCTGGCTCCTCACGCCTACGCGCTGGAGGCCGCGGTCGTCGCCGACGACGAGGATCTGGCCGACGGCCGGCTCGTCCTGCTGCACGATCCGGCCGGGCACGACGCCTGGCAGGGCTCCTTCCGGCTGGTGACCCTGGTCCGCGCGGAGCTGGAACCCGAGATGGCCGCGGACCCGCTCCTCCCCGAGGTCTGCTGGTCGTGGCTGACGGGCGCGCTCCAGGCCCGCGGACTGTCGTACGGCGAACCGAGCGGCACCGTGACGCGCGCGAGTTCCCACTACTTCGGCGGGCTCTCGGAACGCCCTGCCGCCTCACAGATCGAGATCCGGGCGTCCTGGACGCCGCGCGAGGGCCTCGGCGGGGTTCCGGACACCGCCGGGCACCTCGTGGCCTGGTGCGACCTGCTGTGCCAGATCGCCGGACTGCCGCCGGTGCCCCCGGGCGACGCCTCGGTGGTCACCCTGCCGCAGCGCCGGGGACCGCAGTCCCGCTGATCCCGTTCCCCGAGTATCCCGACTCTCCTGACAAAGGCGCGCGCCGCGACGCGCGCCTTTCCCATGTCCTGACCGGTTTGACCTCCGGCCTTCACCCTCTTGCCGGTTTCTTTGTCGATACGACCACTTTCGGCCGCGTATCGACGTGGAGCGACTCGGTTCGATCTTCGGATGATCGATCGCGTGTCCGAATTGCACGGATTGTTACTCACCACATCGTGATCATTCTCTAAAGGTCCACGGGTTTGATGCCGAAGACGTCTGTGACCTTGAAAGCACGGTTCGTCCTGGCTCGCCCCCCAGAGCCGGTCCCCGTCCCCGCACCCCAGGAGGCCTGGTGTCCGTTCTCCTCGAGCAGCCCGCAAGCCTGGTCGCCTACCGCCCGAACAAGCCGACCGCCATGGTGGTCGTGGCCGACCCCCGGGTCCGCTCCACCGTCACCCGCCATCTGTGGGCGCTCGGAGTGCGCGACGTCATCGAGGCGTCGTCCGTCGCGGAGGCACGTCCCCGCATCGGCAACCCGCGCGACATCTGCGTCGCCGATGTCCACCTGCCGGATGGTTCCGGCCTCACCCTTCTGTCCGAAACCCGAGCCGCGGGCTGGCCCAACGGCCTCGCCCTCTCCGCCGCCGACGACATCGGTGCCGTACGCAACGCCCTCGCGGGCGGCGTCAAGGGCTACGTCGTCACCGGCACCCGTACGAACGTCGGGCTCCCCACCCGGCCCGGCGCCGCGCCCATCGGCTCGGCCGCCGCCCGTATGCACCGCCGCCCCCCGGGTGCCCCGAGCCACCCGGGCGGCTACCGCGAACTGTCCGGCCGAGAGGTCGAGGTCCTGCGCCTGGTCGCGGAGGGCCAGTCGAACAAGGCCATCGGCGTCTCCATGGGTCTGTCCGCACTGACCGTCAAGAGCCACCTCGCCCGTATCGCCCGCAAGCTCGGCACGGGTGACCGCGCCGGGATGGTCGCGGTCGCGCTGCGGACCGGCATCATCCACTGACCCCTCCCCGCACCGCTCCCCACTCCCCCACCCGGCCTCCTCACCCCGTGCGTGAACCGGATCTTTCACCGAGCTGACTGGTTTACGACCCTCAGACGCCCGTCGACGGAACGTTCCGTCGACGGGCGTTGTCCATACACGGATACCCTTGACAGGTGACCGACGCCCAAGAGACCGCAGCAGACAGCTCACTGCGAACCACCGGAGGCGGCCCTCCGGACGACGTCGAATCGGCGCCGATCCCCTTGCTCGAGCCCCGCGAGGGCATTCCCCCCGTGATCGCCGACGACGCCGCCCTCGCCGAAGTGATCGCAGCCTTCGCCGCGGGCACCGGCCCGGTGGCCGTCGACGCCGAACGCGCGTCCGGGTACCGATACGGCCAGCGCGCCTATCTCGTGCAGCTGCGCCGCGAGGGCGCGGGCAGCGCGCTGATCGACCCCGTCGCCTGTCCCGACCTGTCGGGTCTCGGCGAGGCGATCGCCGACGCCGAGTGGGTGCTGCACGCCGCCACCCAGGACCTGCCCTGTCTCCGCGAGATAGGCATGATCCCCACCAGCCTCTTCGACACCGAGCTGGCCGGCCGCCTGGCCGGGTTCCCCCGTGTGGGCCTGGGCGCCATGGTCGAGAGCGTCCTCGGCTTCGTCCTGGAGAAGGGGCACTCCGCCGTCGACTGGTCCACCCGCCCGCTGCCCGAGCCCTGGCTGCGCTACGCCGCGCTCGACGTGGAGCTCCTCGTCGACCTGCGCGACGCGCTGGAGAAGGAGCTCGACCGGCAGGGCAAGCTGGACTGGGCCCGCCAGGAGTTCGACGCCATCGCCGCCGCCGAGCCCGCCCCGCCCCGCAAGGACCCCTGGCGCCGCACCTCGGGGATGCACAAGGTCCGCCGCCGCCGGCAGATGGCCGTCGTGCGGGAGCTGTGGGAGACCCGGGACCGGGTGGCGCAGCGCCGGGACATCTCGCCGGGCAAGGTGCTCGGGGACGCCGCCATCGTCGAGGCCGCGCTGGGTCTGCCGGCCAACGTGCACGCCCTGGCCGCGCTGAACGGCTTCGGACACCGCATGGGACGGCGCCAGCTGGACCAGTGGCAAGCCGCCGTCGACCACGCCAGGGAGCTGCCGGACGCCGAGCTGCCGCAGCCCGGGCAGCCGGTGACCGGTCCGCCGCCGCCGCGCGCGTGGGCCGACAAGGACCCGGCCGCCGCCGCCCGGCTCTCCGCCGCGCGGACCGCCGTGTCGGCGCTGGCCGAGCAGCTGAACATGCCGCAGGAGAACCTGATCACCCCGGACACCGTGCGCCGCGTGTGCTGGGAGCCGCCCGCGACCCCGGACGCCGAATCCGTGGGCGCGGCCCTCGCCGGGTACGGGGCGCGGCGCTGGCAGGTCGAGCTGGTCACGCCCGTCCTGGTGACCGCGCTGTCCCTGAAGGGGGTCCAGGACCCCCTGGACACCCCCTGAAGGGGCGCGCGGCGACGCCTGTGACGGCCGGGACCGCGCCGGACGGGCTCCGGAGGCCGGTCCGGAGCGTCGAGATCACGCCAAGATCCGCGGGCCGGGCCGGGGTGCCCGCGGATCCGACCGGAGATCCCTTCGTGCGCCTTACGGATGTGACCTTCGCCGCTCCCGGCCGCGGGACTGGGCACGATGGTTACTCGTAAGTAGCATGGGTGCTGAGCGCGCGCTCAGGCGTGTGCCCGCGCAGCAGTGCCATCCCGCATCTGGAGGAGAGCCATCGTGCCTCGTACCGTCAGGGACGTCGTCTTCGTCGACGGCGTCCGCACCCCGTTCGGCAAGGCGGGCCCGAAGGGCATCTACCACGAGACCCGCGCCGACGACCTCGTCGTGAAGGCCATCCGGGAGCTGCTGCGCCGCAACCCCGGGCTCGACCCCCAGAAGATCGACGAGGTCGCCATCGCCGCGACCACGCAGATCGGTGACCAGGGTCTGACCCTGGGGCGCACGGCGGGCATCCTCGCCGGACTGCCCCAGTCGGTCCCCGGCTACTCCATCGACCGCATGTGCGCGGGCGCGCTGACCGCCGTCACCGCCACCGCGGGCTCCATCGCCTTCGGCGCGTACGACGCCGTCATCGCCGGCGGTGTCGAGCACATGGGCCGTCACCCCATGGGCGAGGGCGTGGACCCGAACCCGCGGTTCGTCAGCGAGAAGCTGGTCGACGAGTCCGCCCTGTTCATGGGCATGACCGCCGAGAACCTGCACGACCGCTACCCCTCGATCACCAAGCGGCGCGCCGACGAGTACGCCGTGCGCTCGCAGGAGAAGGCCGCCAAGGCGTACGCCAACGGCAAGATCCAGCAGGACCTGGTGCCGGTGTCGGTGCGCAACACCAACGCGGAGGTCGGTGAGACGGGCTGGGGCCTGGTCACCGCCGACGAGCCGATGCGCCCGGGCACCACGCTGGAGAACCTCTCCGGTCTGAAGACCCCGTTCCGCGTGCACGGCCGGGTCACCGCGGGCAACGCGGCCGGTCTGAACGACGGAGCCACCGCCTCGATCATCGCCTCCGAGGACTTCGCCCGCGAGCACGACCTCCCCGTGCGGATGCGCCTCGTCTCGTACGCCTTCGCGGGCGTCGAGCCGGAGGTCATGGGTTACGGCCCGATCCCGGCCACCGAGAAGGCCCTCGCCAAGGCCGGTCTGTCGATCGAGGACATCAACCTCTTCGAGATCAACGAGGCCTTCGCCGTCCAGGTGCTCGCGTTCCTGGAGCACTACGGCATCGCCGACGACGACACGCGCGTCAACCAGTACGGCGGCGCCATCGCCTACGGCCACCCGCTCGCCTCCTCCGGCGTCCGTCTGATGACGCAGCTGGCCCGCCAGTTCGAGGAGCAGCCGGAGGTCCGCTACGGCCTCACGACCATGTGCGTCGGCTTCGGCATGGGCGCCACGGTCATCTGGGAGAACCCGCACCACAAGGACGCCGGAGGCGACAAGTGAGCACCACCGAACTCCTCAAGGGCGCGGCCGAGCTGTTCCCCGACGAGGTCGTGACGTCCGCGCACGTACGCCACCTCGACCTGCCGTTCGGTGCCGGGCGCTTCGCGCTCATCACCCTCGACAACGGCTTCGACCACACCAAGCCGACCACCTTCGGCCCGGCGTCGCTGGCGAACCTCGACGCCGCCGTCGACCAGGTCGAGAAGGAGGCCGCGGCCGGCGAGATCGTCGGTGTCGGCGTCACCGGCAAGCCGTTCATCTTCGCGGTCGGCGCCGACCTCAAGGGTGTCGAGCTGCTCAAGCGGCACGAGGACGCGCTCGCCATCGGCAAGGGCGGCCACGAGGTCTTCAAGCGTCTGTCGGGCCTCGCGGTCCCGACCTTCGCCTACTACAACGGCGCGGCGATGGGCGGTGGCGTCGAGGTCGGCCTGCACTGCACCTACCGGACCGTCTCCGCGGCCCTGCCGGCGTTCTCGCTGCCCGAGGTCTTCCTCGGTCTCGTTCCCGGCTGGGGCGGCTGCGCGATCCTGCCGAACCTGATCGGCGCCGACAAGGCCGTCTCGGTGATCATCGAGAACTCGCTCAACCAGAACAAGCAGCTCAAGGGCGGCCAGGTCTACGACCTCGGCATCGCCGACGCGCTGTTCGAGGGCGCGGACTTCCTGGAGCAGTCGCTGCTGTGGACGGCCGCCGTCCTCAAGGGCGACATCGCCATCGAGCGCCCGGCGATCGACCGCGGTGAGGCCTGGGACCAGGCCGTCGCGCGCGGCCGGTCCATCGCCGACAGCAAGGTGCACGGGGCCGCTCCGGCCGCCTACCGCGCGCTCGACATCATCGCCGCGGCCAAGGACGGGGACCTGCAGAAGGGCTTCGACGCCGAGGACACCGCGCTCGCCGACCTGATCATGGGCGGCGAACTGCGTGCGGGCATCTACGCCTTCAACCTGGTCCAGAAGCGCGGCAAGCGCCCGGCGGGCGCGCCGGACAAGTCCCTGGCCCGCCCGGTCACCAAGGTGGGCGTCGTGGGCGCGGGCCTGATGGCCAGCCAGCTCGCCCTCCTCTTCCTCCGCCGCCTGGAGGTCCCGGTCGTCCTCACGGACATCGACCAGGAGCGCGTCGACAAGGGTGTGGGCTACGTCCACGCCGAGATCGACAAGCTGCTGCTCAAGGGCCGCGTCAACCAGGACAAGGCCAACCGCCTGAAGGCCCTGGTCTCCGGTGTGCTCGACAAGGCCGAGGGCTTCTCCGACGCGGACTTCATCATCGAGGCCGTGTTCGAGGAGATCGGCGTCAAGCAGCAGGTGTTCGCGGAGGTCGAGGCGGTCGCCCCGGCGCACGCGATCCTCGCCACCAACACCTCCTCGCTGTCGGTCAGCGAGATGGCGTCGAAGCTGAAGAACCCCGAGCGGGTCGTCGGCTTCCACTTCTTCAACCCGGTCGCGATCCTCCCGCTCCTGGAGATCGTGCGCGGCGAGCAGACGGACGACGCCTCGCTCGCCACGGCGTTCGCCGTGGCCAAGAAGCTGAAGAAGACCGCGGTCCTGGTGAAGGACGCCCCGGCGTTCGTCGTGAACCGCATCCTGACCCGCTTCATGGGCGAGATCCAGAACGTCATCGACGAGGGCACGCCGGTCGAGGTCGCGGAGAAGGCGGTGGAGCCCCTGGGCCTGCCGATGTCTCCTCTCGTCCTCCTCGAACTGGTCGGTCCCGCGATCGGTCTGCACGTCTCGGAGACCCTCAACCGGGCCTTCCCGGACCGCTTCACGGTCTCCCCGAACCTCGCGGCGGTCGTCAAGGCCGGCAAGCGCGGCTTCTACGTCTACTCCGCCGAGAACGGCTTCAAGCCGGAGCTGGACCCCGAGGTCGCCGCGCTCCTCCAGCAGGGCGATGTCGTCCTGACCGAGGAGCAGGTCCGTGACCGCGTCCTGGACGCCGTCGCCCAGGAGATCGGGCTCATGCTCGACGAGGGTGTCGTCGCCGAGGCGCAGGACATCGACCTCTGCCTGATCACCGGTGCCGGCTGGCCGTTCCACCTCGGTGGGATCACGCCGTACCTGGACCGCGAGGGTGTCTCCGAGCGGGCCACCGGCAAGCGTTTCCTGGCCCAGGGCCTCGCCTCGGTCCCCGCGTAGCACTCCGCTGAACGACCTGGTGCCCCGCACGCCGATCGGCGTGCGGGGCACCGTCGTACCCGGAGGGGCTTCTTCTCGGCGGATAGCGGCTGAGGGGGCTGAAGGGGCCTCCGGGTCACACCTGTTGCCAGGGCTCCAGGGCGAGGCCCGGTTCGGGCTTGCGGCGGGTGAGGAGGAGTTCCCCGGTCCCCGGGGAGAGGCTCGCCGCGACGACGCGCCCGTGCTCGTCCTCCGTCAGCGACACCAGGGCGTCGGCGGGGAGTTCGGGACCCGACTCCGTCCACCACGCCCCCGCCGCCTCGTCCTCGGTGGGATACGCGGCGAACGCCACCCGCCCGCTCGCGGACCGCTGCGCGAGCAACGTGCAGTCGTGCCCGTCGAGTTCACAGCGGATGGCGCAGACGGGCCCCGGCCCGGCGGAGGCGAGGACGGGCGCGGGCTTGGTGCCGGGACGCCACGCGCACACGTCGCCCGACTCGTCGGTGAAGAAGAGCGTGGTGGAGTCGAAGGAGGTCGCGAGCGCGCGCAGGGTGTCCGCGCGGACCGGTGCCTCCAGCGCCTCCTCCAGGGCCGGCTCGGCACCCGCCTCCTGCTGCCGCCAGTGCAGGACACCGCCCGGGACGGCCGCGTACAGCTCGACCAGGCCCGACGTCCCCGTGACAGCCGCCAAGTCCCCTTGGACGTCGCTCCCCTTGAGGTCGCGCCAGGGCCCCCAGCCGCCCTTGAGTTTCTGGGCGATCATGCTCACCCCGCCGCCCTTGTTGCGGACGAAGACGTGGGCACGCCCCTCCGCGTCGACGGCGACGGCCGGGGTGCCCGTCCGGCCCCCGGTCCGGTTGGGATGCCCGATCGGGTGCCAGTCGAGCGCGGCGAGGTCCGGCCGGTAGTGGGTCGAGTGGACGAGACCCGACTCGTCACGGACCGTCGGGCGCCAGGAGACGAGGTGGGCGTAGCGGTCGGGGCCCTGGCCCAGGGCCAGTACGGGGTGCAGGCGTTGCCCGCCGCCCACGGTGCGCGGCGGGTCCCAGGGGCCACCGGGTCCGCGCTCCGCCCGGCAGCGGACGGCGGCCTCCGACAGCAGGTACACACTGAGCCTGCCGTCGCGGCCGCGTATGAGCCAGTCGACGTTCACCGCTTCACCTTAATCGGGGCCGCGCCGCACACCGAGGCCCGCCCCCGCCCGCTCACAACCGCTTGGCGCTGCGCAGGAGACCGGCGTAGAAGCCGTTGCCGTCGATCCGGGACGCGCCGCCCTTGTCGCCCATGGTCGGCCCGTTGACCTCCTTGCGACTGGAGATGAAGACGCGGTGACCGTCCGTGTCGACGCCCAGGTACAGGGCCACGTGGTCGAGGTGGTTGCCGGTGCGGTGGTCCATCTTGAAGAAGAGGAGGTCACCGGGCTGGACGACGTCGATGTTCTTGGGGCGGGTGTACCAGGGGGCGGGACCGGACAGCTTCAGGATGTCGACGCCGACCTTGGAGCGGGCCATGCCGTCGGCGCTGCGCGCCAGTCCGTCGCCCGACGTGTTCGTGGCCATCAGGGGGTAGCGGGCCCGGTAGCCCCAGATCATGCGCATGAAGCCGGAACAGTCCAGGGCCCGGTAACGCTCCTTGCGGGCCTGCATGGTGGAGCCGTCGCGGAACGAGTAGTTGATGCCGAGGTAGTCGTAGAAGTCGTTCTGTTCGAGGCGGTCGACGCCGTCGTCCTTGAACGGGCCGAAGACCGCGTCACCCGCGTACGGAACGCCCTCGTCGTCCTTCTTCACCGGCGCGCCGTCGACGTACTGGAAGGCGATCGCGAAGATGTCGTCGGCCTCGCTGCCGTAGAACTCCTTGAACCAGTCCTTGAACCACTTCTCCTTCTCGGCGCCCTTGCGCCAGGCCTCCGGCATCAGGCGCACCCAGTCCTGGGTGACCACGCGGGACTGGGTGTTGGCCGGCTCGGTGAAGGTGCGGGAGGGGCCGCGCAGGGTCGCGGTGCGGGCTCCGTCCGTGAAGGTGGCGAGGATGTCGCCGTTCTCCCCGCGCAGGACGGACCGCGTGGGGTTGTTCAGGCGCTCCCAGGTCTGCTTGCCGGTGGCCTTGCCCGAGTTCTCCAGGTCGGGCCGGTCCGTGACGGCCTGCACGGCCGGGACCTTCGCCTCCTCGTCCTTGCGGAGTTCGAAGGTGAGGAAGGCGCTGCCGGTGAGCAGCACGAGGACGGTGGCCGCGTGAAGAACGGGACGGCCTTTGCGCTTCGGCATGGTGACGGCTCCAGAGGTTCCGAAGAGAAGGCGGGTCAGGCGGTCGGCATGGCGCCGAGGAGGATCCCGGCGGTCAGCACGACGTAGGTGGCGAGCGTGACCGTGCCGGTCGACAGCAGCGTGGCCCCCTTGGGCTGGCGCACCAGCTGGTAGCCGACGAGACCGGGGACGATGAAGCCCAGCGTCTGGTTGGCGTAGAGCAGCGGGAACTCCATCTGGAGCACGATGATCACGGTCGCCTGGATCAGCACGCCGGACAGCACGACGGCCGCGAACAGACGCTTGCCGTAGAGGATCACGAAGCGCTGGAGGAGCAGCGTGGTGACGTACGTCAGGACGGTGACGCCCACCACGAGTGCGGCGCGCTGGAGGTCCTCGATGAGGGTGAGCGCCAGCCAGCCCGGTGTGATCATGCCGCCGGGCGAGAGGTTGGTCGTGAGGTAGCAGATCAGCGAGAACATCAGGCCCAGGCCGATGCCGATCGCGGCGATCTCGGGGGTGAGGACGGAGGGGATCAACGGGGCTCTCCTGGGCTGTGCCACTGCTGGTCGTCGGTGGGGTGGGTGGGAGGTACGCGGGGTTCGAACAGGCCACGGGACGGGGGCTGTTCACCGTGCTCGGGCGGCTGGGGCCGCGCGGCGCCGGGTCCCTGCGACACGTCCGGCCAGGCGGCGGGCGCCTGCTCGGGCCGACGGCTCTCGTGGGCCGTCCCCCCGGTCCGGTGCGGATACTGCGGCTGGTGCGGGTGGTGCGACTCCTGCGCCTGCTGCGGGAAGTCCGGAAGCGTCGGCCGGCGGCGGGTCTGCCGGTGGCCCTCCGGCGAGAGCGCCGCCCGGGGCTGTGCCGACTGCGGGTGGCTCCGCTGCGGGTGCCCGGCCTGCGGACGGGCGTCCTGGCGGTGGCCCTGCTGCGGCTGCTCCTGCTGCTGATACGGGTTGTCCGCGGAGCGCTGCACGGGGACCTGGGGCGGGTTGGTCTGCGGTGTGTACCGCGTCTCGTACGCCTCCGAGTACCCCTGGTACGGGTCGATCCTCGGCGCGTAGAGCTGCACGGTCTCGACGTGCTCGCGTACCGCCACCGTGGTGCGCGGCGCGGCGGAGACCGCGGGGCCCTTCCCCCTTCCGTCGGCACGGCCGTCGGCGACACTCTCGGCGCTGTCGTCCGCGCTCTCGTGGGCGGGGAGTTCGGCGAGGTGCTCCAGCAGGTGCTCGCCCTGGCCGTGGATGTTGCCGATGGCCACCAGCGAGCTGTCCGGCCCGAGTTCGGCGAGGAGGCGTCGCATGAACTCCTCCGGGTCCCGGCGGTCGCCGCCGAGGTCGACCGCGCGGGAGCGGTACTCGGCGGGCATGGCGTCGATGGCGCTCTTCGCCGGGTGACCGATGACGAAGACCTTGTCGGGGTCCAGCTCCGGAATGATCTCGCCCATCTGCCCGTTCCGCTCGACGCGGTCGGGGCGGCAGTTGATGACCACGTTGAGCGGACGGTGGATGGCTCCGAGGTCGAGCAGCTGGTTGATGTTCATCAGCGTCGACTCGGGGTCGTTGGCGGCGAAGACGTTGGCGAAGCGGACCTTCTTGCCGTCCTCGGTGACATACCGCTCGACCGAGAGGACACCGGGGTCCGGCGGCGCGTCGTACATGCCCTGGAGGGCCGTCTCCCGCTCCACGCCGAGCAGTTCGGCGACGGTGAGCGCGATCGCCACGTTCTCCTTGAAGGTGAACCAGCTGAAGCCGCGCAGTTCCTCGTCCGAGACCGTCTCCGGGTCGGCGTAGATCAGCTTGCAGTCGCGGGAGTCGGCCTCCTCCTGGAGGATCGCGAAGCGCTCCTGTTCGGCGGTGACACAGATGCCGCCCTCCGGCATGGACCGGGAGAGCGAGCGGGCCACGTCGTCGAGGGTGGGGCCCATCTCCGCGAGGTGGTCCTCACGGACGTTGCACAGCACGCCGATCGTGGAGCGGATCAGCTTGGACTGGTTGATCTCCTGGAGCGCCGGCATCACCGCCATGCACTCGATGACGAGCGCGTCCGGGTTGTACGCGGCGGCGCGCCGGACGATGCCGATCTGCTCGACCACGTTGGCGATGCCGAACTTGCGGTAGACCGGCTCCTCGGTGGCGTCGGGGTGGATGAAGCGGGCGGCCGTGCCGGTGGTCTTGGCGACGGTGGCGAGGCCTCCGCCGCGCAGCGCGCCCGCGCAGAGCCGGGTGATGGACGACTTCCCGCGGATGCCGTTGACCAGCACCCGGGTGGGGATGTTGTCCAGGTTGGTGAAGTGGCGCCGCTGTTCGACGATGCCCGCCACGAGCAGGATCGCGCAGCACACCATCAGGACGGTGTAGAGGAAGAGCACGGCCGATCAGTTCCTAACCTGCTGCTGCTGGGCCGTGCCGGGTGCGCTCCGGCGTGGCGTTGGCTGCTGTCTGCGCTGTTCCTGGAGCTGCTGGCGGACGAGTTCGAGGGAGCGGGTGACCGCGCCGACCTCGTCGTGGTTGCGCGGGAACAGGACGGTCTTGCGGTCGCCGTCGGCCAGCGCCTCGGCCTGTCCGGCCAGGGCACGCAGCGGGCGGGCGACCACGATGTGCATCCACCCGAGGCAGGCGGCGGCCGCCGCGGCGCCGAGCAGTCCGGCGAGCACCGTGCGGTGCTGGACGTCGTACTCGGGGATCGCGAGCCGGTCGGCGGGCTGCCAGCTGACGACGGTCCAGCCGAGCTGCTTGGCCGCGCCGCCGCCCACGAAGGGGGCCGCCGCCGCGATCTGTACGCCGTTCTCGCGGTAGAGGACACCGGCGGCGTGCGCGGACTTGCCGACCCGCTGGCCGGATGCGGAGACCAGGTCCTTGAGGCGATCGTCGGGCAGCGACTGGAAGGCGAGGTAGCCGGTGTTGCCGGCGATGACCTCTCCCTTGTCGTCGACGAGGCGGACGACACCGAGGCCGGGCCGCTTGAGCACGGAGTTGAGGAAGTCGATACGGAACTCGCCGACGAGTGCCGAGCCGTCACGGCCGGGGATCTCCGCGGTGCCGACGACGAGCGGCTTCTTGCCGCCCTGGCCGAGCAGCCGCAGCGGGTCCGCGGTGGCGGGCTTGGGCCGGGCCTCGCGGGGCTCGTCGCCGACCCCGGCGACCACGTCGCCGGAGGCGTCGACGACGTAGAGCGCCTGGTAGCGAAGGTGCTGGTTGAGGGTGCGGTCGAGGACCTTGGTCATGTCCGCGGGGGTGGTGCGGTCGCCGATCAGCGTGGCGACGGACTGGAGGTCGGCCTCGCCCTCGTTGAGCGCGCGGCGCACCCGGTCGGTGAGGGTGTCGGTCCGCTCCCGCTGGTCGTTGACGAGCTGCTGCGGGACGACGACGGTGCCGTCGGCGCGGTTCAGGATGAGCAGCAGCGGGGCGGACCAGGCGAGCAGGAGGACCGCGCAGACGGCGAGGAGGGCGCGGGTGCCGACACGGCGCAGGCCGCGCGGGTGCGGCGCGGAGTCGTCCCCCTCCGCGGGTCCGCCGAGCAGTTGTCCGCGCAGCCTTTCGAGGGCGAGGCCGATCCGGCGGGCCTCGCCGTAGCCCGGGACGCTCACCGGGCGGGCCAGGTCGCCGCGGGTGAGGCGGCGCGACTCCAGGAAGAGCCGGATGAGCGGTCGCTGCACCGTGCCCAGCAGTACGGCCACGGCGATCCCGCCGACGATGAGGAGCGCACCGGCCGCGATCAGCCCGAAGACGGGTGAGGTGGAACGGGTGGGGTCCTCGGCGACCTTCACCATGGCGACCACGGTGAGACCGAGGGCGGTCGCGGTGGTGGTCTCGCCGGGTTCGGGCGAGGAGAGGGCGGCGTAGCCGCCGACGGACCGGTCGCTGAGGAAGCTGCCGCCCAGCAGGCTGCCGCTGACGCCCAGGTAGCCGCCGGAGCCGGGCTCCTTGCTGCTCAGCGGGTGCTGGGCGGCGCGGCCGGCCGCCTTCTTCGCGAAGGCCTTGAGCTGCTTGTTGGAGGCGGCGACCTCCTCGCGCTGGAGGTCGGTGAGGACCTGCTCGGGCTCGGGGATGCCGTCGCTGCTGAGGATCGTGCCGGAGCGGTCCACGACCGCGATGGAACGGAACTGGCCGAGGCTGATGCCGGGGAACTTGAGGCTGTTGGAGGCGACGAGCAGCAGCTGCGGCTTCCCCGGCCAGGAGAGCAGCGCGAACGACAGCAGCCGGACCTCGCCGTTCTCCAGGCGCACCATGCGCGGCGCGAGCCCGCCCTCGTCGCCGAGCGTGGACCGGTCGAGGGAGGTCAGCGGCACGGTCTCGCCGCGGGTCGCGACGAGCTTGCCGGACCGGATCTCGACGACCGCCGTGCCCATCCACTTCTGGTACGTGTTGCCCAGTTTGTCGAGGACGGTGTCCGCGGAGACCGGGGCGCCCGCGCTGAACAGCGCGGCGGAGCGGTCGAGGTCGGTCACCGACTCGTCGATGGAGGCGCGCATGGCGATCGCGCCGTCCTCCGCGAAGTGCTGCTGCGACGTCTGCACGGCCTTGGGCACCGTGGTGTTCCCGGCCGGACCGAGGACGAGTGCGGTGACGGCCGCCAGGGAGAGGAGGAGCGCCGACAGCACCGCAATGGGCGGTCGTATGCCGCCAAGCAGCGACATGTCAGCTCTGCGGCGAGCACGGTGCTGCCGCGCCGGGGGCGATGGCGCCAACGGACGGATCCTCTCAAGCGGTTGTACGGGCGTGCGGGCACGGAGACGGCCCGCGTGCGGGTGCGGGTGCGGGTGTGACACGGGGACACAGCTGGGAAAACTGAGTCTCCGCGCGTGTCAGACCAGCGGAGGTGTCGGAAAGTTGCACGGATTAGAAGTGATCCAGGCAACATCACGTTTTAGTTGGGCATCTTTGGGCAGGACTGATCAATTCCGGTTCAGGTGAAGTTCAGCCGGATGTCGCGTTCTGGACACGTCCGGCCCCTATGACTCGGACCCCTATGACTCGGACCCCGCCCAGAACGGCCCGGTCCGGGACGCGTTTCGCGCCCGGCCCGTCGAGGGGCCGGGCGCGTCCTGACGCCGGGTGTTCTCAGCCGGGCAGTTCCGTGAGGGGCTTCAGACCGTCCTTCGCCGCTCCGCGGTTCAGCATGGTGCCCTCCGTCCGCTCGAAGGCCAGCCGGAGGCGCGAACGTTCCTGGTCGCTGAGGTCGTCCCGCTTGAGCTCGGCCGCCACGTCCACCAGCCGGTAGTTCTCGACCTCGCCCTTGGCGGGCTCGGCCGGGGTGCCGTCCGTGGTGACCTCCGGGTCCGGCGGGATCTCCACGAGGGTCGGCTCGTAGCGGGCCTCGACGTCCCACTTGCCGCCGCGCTGCGTGAAGGTGAACCAGCCGATCACGCCCTCCTCCGTCAGCCCCGTGGGCACGTCGTGACGCGCGACCTGGTTGCCGAGGCCGTACGCGATCCATGTGCCGTCGACCTTCTCCATCGGCTGCACGACGTGCGCGTGGTGGCCGATGACGAGGTCGACGGTGGTCTCGCGCGCGAGCTGCCGGGTGAACTCGAGCTGCGGGGTCGAGGGGTTGGGGTGATGCTCACGGCCCCAGTGGATCGAGAGGATCACGACCTCGGCGCCGGCCGCGCGGGCCTGCTTCTCGGCCTTCTTGATCCGGCTCAGGTCGTTCTGGTTGACCAGCCACGGCTTGTCCTTCGGCAGCTCGTGGGCGTTGAAGCCGAAGGCGAAGGAGATCTGCGCGACCTTCACGCCCTTGACGTCCATGACCAGCGGGGTGAGGGCGTCCTTCTCGGTCCGGAAGGAGCCCGTGTGCTTCAGTCCGGCCGCGTCCAGGGTGTCCAGGGTGCGCTTCACCCCCTCGTACCCGTGGTCGATCGAGTGGTTGGAGGCGGTGGAACAGGTGTCGTAGCCGACGTCCTTGATGGTCCCGGCGATCTGCGGCGGGATGAGGAAGTTGGGGTAGCTCTCGAAGGGGCCCTTCGGCTTGCCGATCACCGGCTCCATGTGGCAGATGCCCAGGTCCGCCTTGCTGATCACGGGCTTGATCCCGGCCATCAGCGGGCCGAAGTCCAGGCCGTTCGTCCCCTTGCCGGTCTTCTTGGCGTCGGCACTGGCCTGGTCGATCAGCTGAGGATGGATCAGGATGTCTCCGGCCGCGGCCACGGTGAAGGACCGGCCGCCCCCCTTCGACGAGGAGTCGGAGTCCTCGCCGCCTCCGACGAGCCCGCACCCCGCCAGTGCGGCGACGAGTGATAGCGGGGTCAGGAGAGCGGGCAGGGTGCGGCGGCTACGACGTCTGGTCACCGAGATATCTTGATACAACCATGAGGGCAAACCGCTCCAGAACGATAACGATCGCAACACTTCTCCTGGTCCTCACCGCTCTGGCCGGTTTGGGGACAGTTGTCGTGCGCGGGAGCCACAGCAAGGGGGAGAACCCCTCGGCCGACCAGCACGGCGACGGCCCTCCGTCCGTCGACCTGGCGCGCTCCGTCGCCGCCTACACCTCCCGGTTCGCGCCGGACGGGGCCTTCCGGCCGCCGTCCCGAACCGAGCGGGAGACCGTCGCGGAAGGTGTCGGCCTTCTCCTCGACGGCCACCGTGAACAGGCCGAACAGCGTCTCGCCGAGGTGGACTTCGCGGTGCGCACCATCGCCGACAGCTCGACCGGCCGACGATTCGCAGAGGTGTACGACCGCGTCGACCAGGGGCCCGCGCCGCGCGGCTGGGGCCGCGTCCTCGTCGACCTGGAGCACCCGGTCCGATGGTCGGTACAGGTGCCCCACCCGGTCGCCGACCAGGATACGGAGCTGCTCGGCGTACGGGTCCTGAGGGGTGCTCCGGGAGGTCTGCTTGTGATTGCTGGCGCACATCGCAAATCCGGAGAGGGGAATGCGTCGGACGTCGCCCACCGGCGGGACACGGTCTTCCACACGATCTGCGCCGAACTCGTCCGCCGGCAGGTGCCGGGCGTCCAGCTGCACGGGTTCGCCGAGAAGTCGGCCCCGCGGTACGACGTCATCGCCTCGACGGGTGCGGGCGAGGACGGTCTCACCGCCGGCCGCCGGCTCACCGACGCGCTGGGCGACCGGGACTTCGCCGTGTGCCGGGCCTGGGCCCGCTCCTGCCCGCTCGCCGGGCGGGACAACGTGCAGGGCCGTGCGGCCGCCGACGCCGGGGTGCCGTTCCTGCATGTGGAGTTCGCCCCCGGACCGCGGACGAACACTCGTCAGGCCGCCCGGGCCGCCGAGGCCCTGTCCGTCGTGACGCGGGGCTGGGCCCGGAGTGCTCTGGCAGGGTGAGGGCATGACGACTCTGCTCATCGTGGACGGCGCCAACGTGGTCGGATCCGTGCCCGACGGATGGTGGCGCGACCGGCGTGGAGCGGCCGGGCGGCTCCGGGACGGGCTGGCCGGCCTCGCGGAGGCGGGGGTGCCCGGTCGTCCCGGTCCGCTGGAGATCGTCCTCGTGGTGGAGGGCGCCGCCCGGGGAGTCGGCTCCGTCCCCGGAGTCCGGGTGGACGAGGCCCCGGGCAGCGGTGACGACCGGATCGTGGAGCTCGTGGCCGGGGCGCCCGACCGTCCCCGCCTGGTCGTCACGGCCGACCGCGAACTGCGGCGACGGGTGACCGAACTGGGCGCCGAGGTCACCGGCCCGCGGACCGTGCGCCCCGGTTCCTGACACCGCCCCTTCGCGCTTCGGAGCCGCAAGCCGCCGCCGCGCTTCCCCTCGCGGCGCGGGCGAGCCCCCGGCCCCGCGCCCGACCACCAGGCCCCCCGGCGTCCCGGCGTCCCCGGCGTGGACACGCCTCCGGCTCCGCACGTCCGCGCCGAGGCGGGGGACGTACGGGGCCGGAGGGCTCTCGGGCGGGAGCGCGGCGTGAGAGGCCGGGCGGCGGGACCGCTAGGCCGCGGGGCCCGTCGGCGGGGTTCCGCCGGTGCTCGGGGCCGGTTCCTGGGGGCCGGCCAGGCGGCTGTGCGAGCGGCCGTACAGGAAGTACACGACGCAGCCGATCACCATCCAGATCGCGAACCGCAGCCAGGTCTCCGCGGGCAGGTTCAGCATCAGCCACAGGGACGCGAGCACGGAAAGGATCGGCACCCACGGAACCAGCGGGGTGCGGAAGGCGCGGTGCAGGTCGGGGCGGGTGCGGCGCAGGATGACGACGCCGATGGCGACCACGACGAAGGCGAAGAGCGTGCCGATGTTGACCAGCTCGGCCAGCTCGCTGAGGCTCGTGAAGCCCGCGAGGATCGCGATGATCACACCGAGCAGGATGGTCGGCCGGTGCGGGGTGCGGAACCGCGGGTGGACGCGGGAGAAGAACCGCGGCAGCAGTCCGTCACGGCTCATCGCGAAGAAGACGCGGGTCTGGCCGAGCAGCAGGATCATGCAGACCGTGGTGAGGCCGACGGCGGCGCCGAAGCTGATGACGCCCGCGTACCAGGGATGTCCGGTGGCCTTGAACGCGTCGGCGAGCGGGGCGTCGACGGACAGCTCGGTGTACTTCTGCATGCCCGTGACCACGATCGACACCAGGACGTAGAGCGCGGTGCAGATGAAGAGCGAGCCGAGGATGCCGCGCGGCATGTCCCGCTGCGGATTCTTCGTCTCCTCGGCGGCCGTCGCGACCACGTCGAAGCCGATGAAGGCGAAGAACACCACGGAGGCGGCGGTGAAGATGCCGAGCACACCGAAGTTGGTGGGGGCCCAGCCGAACATGAGCTGGATGAGCGGGGATTTGATGCCGCTGCCCGCCTCCACGTTCTGCGCCTTGGGAATGAACGGCTTGTAGTTGTCGCCGTTGATGAAGAAGGCGCCCGCGATGATCACGATCATGACGACGGTGACCTTGATGGCCACGACCAGCGTGGTGATCCGGGCGGAGAGCTTCACGCCGATGACGAGGATGGCGGTCAGGACGAGCACCAGGCCCGCGGCGAGGATGTCGAACCCGAACCCGGTGGCACCCTCGCGCCCGCTGAGCGACTCGGGCAGATGCCAGCCCGCGTTGTCCATCAGCGAGCGGACGTAGCCCGACCAGCCGACCGCGACCACCGCCGTACCGAGCGCGAACTCCAGGACCAGGTCCCAGCCGATGATCCAGGCGGGCAGCTCGCCGAGGGAGGCGTAGGAGAAGGTGTACGCGGATCCCGCGACCGGGACCGTGGACGCGAACTCCGCGTAGCAGAGGGCCGCCAGGCCGCAGGCGACGCCCGCGACGACGAAGGCCAGTGAGACCCCGGGACCGGCGTTCTCCTTGGCGACCTTGCCGGTGAGGACGAAGATGCCGGTGCCGATGATGACGCCGACACCGAACACGGTGAGATCCAGAGCGGACAGCGACTTCTTGAGTGCGTGCTCCGGCTCCTCAGTGTCGGCGATCGACTGTTCGATCTTCTTCGTCCTGAAGAGGGTGTTCCTCACGGGCGTACCTCCCACGCTTGTCGTCCTCGACATCATCGAGAGGGCGGGTGACACGTATGCCCCGACGCGGGCCCCGTTAACGCGAACGGCCGGTTTCACCACCCGTCCAGGGTGCTGAAACCGGCCCTTCGGCCCTGCTGCCCGCGCGTCAGTCGCGCGCGGGCTCCGCGACGTCCACGGCCTGCGGGGTGTTCCGCTCGTAGCGCCCGTCGAGCTTGGCGACCAGGCCGGTGACCTGCCGGGCGATGTCCGGCGCGGTCAGCCCGATCTCCGCCATGACCTCGGCGCGCGAGGCGTGGTCGAGGAAGCGCGGCGGGATCCCGAAGTCGCGCAGCGGTACGTCGACGCCCGCGTCGCGCAGCGCCTGGGCGATCGTCGAACCGACGCCACCGACGCGCGAGTTGTCCTCGACGGTGACGACGACACGGTGCTGCTCGGCGAGCGGGGCCATGGCCTCGTCGACCGGCTTGACCCAGCGCGGGTCGACGACGGTGGTGGAGATGCCCTGCTGGTCGAGGAGCGTGGCGATCTCCAGGCACATCGGGGCGAGCGCGCCGATGGAGACCAGGAGCACGTCCGGTACGTCGGTGCCGGGCGCCCGCAGGACGTCCATGCCGCCGATCCGGCCCACGGCGGGGACGGCCGGGCCGACCGCGCCCTTGGAGAAGCGGACCACGGTGGGCGCGTCCGTCACCTCGACGGCCTCGCGCAGCTGGGCGCGGACCTGGTCGGCGTCACGCGGCGCGGCGAGCCTGAGGGTGGGGACGACCTGGAGGATCGACATGTCCCACATGCCGTTGTGCGAGGCGCCGTCGGTGCCGGTGACACCCGCGCGGTCCAGCACGAAGGTGACACCGCACTTGTGCAGGGCCACGTCCATCAGGACCTGGTCGAAGGCCCGGTTGAGGAACGTCGCGTAGACGGCGAAGACCGGGTGGAGCCCGCCGGTGGCGAGGCCCGCCGCGGAGACGGCGCCGTGCTGCTCGGCGATGCCGACGTCGTAGATGCGGTTCGGGAAGGCGTCGGCGAACTTCTTCAGGCCGACGGGCTGGAGCATCGCGGCGGTGATCGCGACGATGTCCTCGCGCTCCTTGCCGAGCGCGACCATCTCGTCGCCGAAGACGGAGGTCCAGTCGGCACCGGAGGCCTTGATGGGCAGGCCGGTGTCGGGGTGGATGGGGCCGATGCCGTGGAAACGGTCCGCCTCGTCCTGGAGGGCGGGCTGGTAGCCGCGGCCCTTCTCGGTGAGGCAGTGCACGATGACCGGGCCGCCGAACCGCTTGGCGCGGGCGAGGGCGGACTCCAGGGCCTCGATGTCGTGGCCGTCGATCGGGCCGACGTACTTCAGGCCGAGGTCCTCGAACATGCCCTGGGGGGCGATGAAGTCCTTCAGACCCTTCTTCGCGCCGTGCAGCGTCTCGTAGAGGGGCTTGCCGACGACCGGAGTACGCCCCAGGAGGTCCTTGCCGCGGGCCAGGAAGCGCTCGTAGCCGTCGGTGGTCCTCAGGGTCGCCAGATGGTTCGCGAGGCCGCCGATGGTCGGTGCGTACGACCGCTCGTTGTCGTTGACGACGATGATCAGCGGGCGGTCCTTGGCGTCGGCGATGTTGTTCAGCGCCTCCCAGGCCATGCCGCCGGTGAGGGCGCCGTCACCGATGACGGCGACCACGTGGTCGTCCCGGCCGAGGACCTCGTTCGCCTTCGCGAGACCGTCGGCCCAGCCGAGGACCGTGGAGGCGTGCGAGTTCTCGATGACGTCGTGCTCGGACTCGGCCTGCGAGGGGTAGCCGGACAGGCCGCCCTTCATCTTCAGCCGGGAGAAGTCCTGGCGGCCCGTGAGCAGCTTGTGCACGTAGGACTGGTGGCCGGTGTCCCAGAGCACCCTGTCCTTGGGCGACTCGAAGACGCGGTGCAGGGCGAGGGTCAGCTCCACGACACCGAGGTTGGGGCCGAGGTGGCCGCCGGTCTTGGAGACCGCGTCCACGAGGAAGGTCCTGATCTCGCCGGCCAGCTGGTCCAGCTGCTCCAGGCTGAGCCGGTCCAGATCGCGCGGTCCCGTGATGCGGGTCAGCAGCGGCACCCGTGCCTCCTTGCAGTAGAGCTGTTGCCGGGCTTTGTCGAGTCTAATGTTCCGCCTTTTCGGGCGCGGGCCGGGCCCGTCGAACTACGTCACACGATCGGCGGTACCGGGCGAGAACGCACGTTCGTGTCCGAACCTGACGGCGTCGGGTCCGGACGTGACTGTGCCCGGCACCGCCATTGGCGCCGGGCACAGGACTGAGTGGGTCGGGACCCTACGCGCGACCCGCCGACTTCTGGGTCTTGCGGGTGACGGCGTCGATGACGACCGTGGCGAGAAGCACACCACCGGTGATCATGTACTGGACCGGCGAGGCGATGCCCTGCAGAGCCAGGCCGTACTGGATCGAGACGATCACCAGAACACCGAGCAGGGCGTTCCAGGTGCGGCCACGGCCACCGAAGAGGCTGGTGCCACCGATGACGGCCGCCGCGATGGCGTTCATCAGCAGGTCACCGGCACCGGCGCCCTGGTTGGCGGAGGCGATCTTCGAGGCGATGAACAGACCGCCGATGGCGGCGAAGGTGCCGGAGATCGCGAAGACCGAGATCCGGACCATCTCGACGTTGATGCCCGCACGCCGGGAGGCCTCGACGCTGCCACCGAGCGCGAAGATCTTCCGGCCGTACGCGGTACGGCGCAGCACGAAGTCCGTGAGCAGCAGGACCGCGACGAAGATCACCACGGCGAGCGGCAGGCCCTTGTACTGGTTGTACACGGCGCCGACGGCCAGCGTGAGGACCGCCAGGAGGGCGGTGCGCACGATGATCTCGCCCAGCGGCTGGGACGGCACGCCGGCCGCCTCGCGGCGACGGTTGCCGAGCAGCGAGGTGACGAAGTACCCGGCGGTCACGACGATCGCGAGCGCGTAGGCGGCGGCCACATCGGAGAAGTAGTAGCTGGTCAGCTTGGCGACGATGCCGTTGCTGTCCAGGTTGATGGTGCCGTTGCTGCCCAGGATCTGGAGCATGAGGCCGTTCCAGAACAGCAGACCCGCCAGCGTGACGGCGAAGGCCGGCACACCGATGCGCGCGAAGAAGAAGCCCTGGATGGCACCGGCGACCGTGCCGGTGAGGACGGCCAGCACGAGGGCGAGCCACTCGTTCATGCCGTGCGTGACGCTGAGTACCGCGAACGTCGCCCCGGCCACGCCGGAGAGCGAACCGACCGACAGGTCGATCTCACCGAGCAGCAGCACGAAGACGATGCCGACCGCGATCATGCCCGTGCCGACCATGGCGACGGAGATGTCGGAGAGGTTGCCGGCGGTGAGGAAGTTCGAGTTCAGGCTCGCGAAGATCGCCCAGATGATGATCAGGCCGATGACGACGGGGATGGACCCCAGGTCGCCGGACTTCACCTTCCGCTTGAACTCGGTGACGTAGCCCTTGACGCCCTGCTCGCGGACGAGCAGTCGCGGGTCGACGACGGGGACCGCCGCGGCGGCCGCCTCCGGGTTCGGAACGGCGTGGTCCCCAGGGGACTCGGAGGTCTTGTCGATGCTCACTTCTGAGCCTCCCCATTGCTGCTGCGCGCCGCACGACGGGTCACGGCGTTCTCCGTGGCGCCCGTGATGGCGGAAATGATCTCTTCCTGGGAGGTCGACTTGACCTCGAAGACGCCGTTGTTGCGCCCGAGGCGCAGGACGGCGACCTTGTCGGCCACGGCCTTCACGTCAGCCATGTTGTGGCTGATGAGGATGACCGCGTGACCCCGCTCGCGCAGACGCTCGACCAGGTCGAGAACCTGGGCGGTCTGCTCGACGCCGAGCGCGGCGGTGGGCTCGTCGAGGATGACGAGCTTGGGCTCACCGAGCATCGAACGGGCGATCGCCACGGTCTGGCGCTGACCGCCGGAGAGCGAGGCGATCGGGATGCGGACGCTGGGGATGCGGATCGAGAGCGTGTCCAGCAGCTCGCGGGACCGGCGTTCCATCTCGACCTCGTCCAGGATGCCGCGCTTCTTCACCTCGCGTCCCAGGTAGAGGTTGCCGACGACATCGATGTTGTCGCAGAGCGCGAGGTCCTGGTAGACCGTCGCGATGCCCAGGTGCTGGGCGTCGTGCGGGCGGTTGATCTGGACGGCCTTGCCGTCCCACTCGATCGAGCCCTCATCGATGGGGTGCACGCCGGCGATCGTCTTCACCAGCGTGGACTTTCCGGCACCGTTGTCGCCCACCAGGGCGACCACTTCACCGGCGTGGACTTCAAGCTCTACATCGGTGAGCGCCTGGACGGCACCGAATCGCTTGGAGACCCCGCGCAACGCCAGAACAGGCGTAGCGGACACGTTAACCATCTCCTTCGCCGCCTGACCCGGCGGGAGGTTGTGCAGAAGTTTGTGGAGGGGTGTTCTCTCCGGCGCCCCGCTTAGCTTGCGGGGCTGTTGGATGCGGGGCGCCGGAGGGGCTTTGTTCAGCAAGTCACGTACGGGAATTCAGGTCCGAATTCCCGTACGCGGTTCGTGACTTGCGGTTGCTTCTACTGGAGACCGATCTTCTTGCAGGCCGCGGCGTAGGCCGTGGTGCAGATGTCGT
Organism: Streptomyces sp. NPDC005302; assembly: GCF_040607345.1. NCBI lineage: Bacteria > Bacillati > Actinomycetota > Actinomycetes > Kitasatosporales > Streptomycetaceae > Streptomyces > Streptomyces sp. NPDC005302. The sequence goes on along the minus strand of NZ_JBEXGN010000003.1, from coordinate 86,668 downwards.
TCACCGTGTAGACGCCGTCCTTGACGACGGTGTCCTTGATGTTGTCCTTGGTCAGCGAGGTGACCGGGACCAGGACGGACGCGACCTGCTTGGTGGTCGGGCTGTCGACCTTGTCCTTGGCGATGGAGTCGAGCGACTTGCCCTGGGCGAGCGCGACAGCCATCTCCGCGGCGGCGTCGGCCTCCGGGGCGTACGGCTTGTAGACGCTCATGAACTGGGTGCCGGCGACGATGCGCTGGACACCGGCGAGCTCGGCGTCCTGGCCGGTGACCGGGACGGAGATGCCGGCGGCCTTCAGAGCGGTGATGATACCGCCGGCCATGCCGTCATTGGCGGAGTAGACGCCGATGATGTTCTTCTTGCCGAGAGCCGAGATGGCGCCCTCCATGTTGGAGTTGGCGTTCTCCGGCTTCCACTCCTTGGTGTCGTACTCCTTGCCGATGTTCACCTTGCCGTCCAGCACCTCGTGGGCACCGGCCTTGAACAGGGCGGCGTTCGGGTCGGTGACCGAACCGTTCATCATGACGATCTTGCCGGACTTGGCCTTGGAGCCGAGCGCCTTGAGAAGCGCCTCACCCTGCGTCTTGCCGACAGTCTTGTTGTCGAACGAGGTGTAGGCGTCGATCGGACCCTGCGCGAGGCGGTCGTAGGCCACGACCGGGATGCCGGCGTCCTTGGCCTTCTGGACCGAGCTCTTGATGGCGGCGGAGTCCACAGCGTCAACGATCAGCACGTCCACCTTGTTGGTGATCATGGTGTCGACCTGCTGGTTCTGGGTGCTCGCGTCCTGCTTGGCGTTGGCGTAGACGATCTTGCCCTTGCCGTTCGTGAGCTCCGAGACCTTCTTCTCGATCAGCGGCTTGTCGAACTTCTCGTAGCGGGCCGTCTGGTTCTCCGGAAGGAGCAGACCGACCTTGATCGCGTCGCCCTTCTTGGCGGAGCTGGAGCTGTCGCTCCCGCCGCCGGAGTCCTTGGCGCTGCCACAAGCGGCCAGCGAGACAGCCATTGCACCAGCGGCAACAGCAACGGCGGCACGACGCATCTGCGTGTTCACTTTGAAACCTCCCTGACGAGGCCGCGTCGTTGCGGCCGAGGTGGCTGGAAGTCAACTCGGCCACACGTGCGACGTCAAGAAGTAAATACTTAACGAGATGGCAACGGTGCCATGCGTTCTCTAAGTGAAGGCAGGCGTGACAGCATTCAGAGATCCGTCCAAAAGGGTCGAATCGCCCATCTCGCTGAGCGCGAGAGCGAGCGCTCCGAGCACCTCCGCACGGCCTCCAAGTGCCCCTGGCAACACCGAGAGTTGACGTGCGGCGCTGGGGATCGCATACCGGCCGACGGACTCCCTGATGGGCCCGAGAACGAGCTCCCCGGCCTCGGCGAGATCGCCGCCGAGGACCACTCGGCTCGGGTTCAGCAAATTGCAGAGATTCGCGACTCCACTCCCGATATGTCGGCCTACGTCGGCGATCACCCGACGGCAGCCCGGGTCACCGTCCCGCGCCAGCCTGACCACCCCTTCCATGGTCAGGTCCGTCCCGTGACTGGACTGGAGGAGCGGCAGCACATAGCGCGCCGCCGCAAAGGTCTCCAGGCAGCCGCGGTTGCCGCAACGGCACACGGGGCCGGATTCATCAAGAGTAATATGCCCGATTTCTCCCGCTGTGCCACCTGGGCCGCGATAGATCTTCCCGTCGATCACCAGGCCCGCGCCGACCCCGCTCGCGACCTTGATGTACGCGAGGTCCCTGACCCCGCGCCCGCTCCCCCAGACCATCTCGCCGAGCGCGCCCAGATTGGCGTCGTTGTCCACGTGCACCGGCACGCCGAGCCGCCCCCGCAGCTCCTCGGCGGGCCTGGCGCCGGTCCAGCCCGGCAGGATCGAGGTGGACCCGAGGGTCCCCGACTCCACGTCGATCGGACCCGGCACGCCGAGCCCCACACCCGCGATCTTGGAGCGGTCGACGCCGGTCGCCGCGATCAGACGGCTGACCAGCTCCTCGGCCCGGTCGAAGCCCTGTGCGGCCGAGGCGTCCACGTCCAGCGGCTCGGACTCCTCCGCGAGCACCTGATGGGCCAGATTCCCGACCGCGACGCGCAAATGGGTGTGACCGAAGTCGACCCCGATGACGATGCCGGCGTCCCCGCTCAGGGACACGCTGCGGGCCCTGCGCCCGCCGGCCGAAGTGGGAGTGACCTCGACCGTTCCCCCGTCCTTGAGTTCACGGACGATATTGGAAACGGTCGCGGCCGACAGGCCCGTCGTCCTCGCGATCTCCGCCTGCGTGAGCGATCCGGCGAGGCGCACCGCTCGCACGACGCGCTCCAGATTGGCTCGGTGCAGCGACGACTGCGACCCCGGAGTCTCCATCGACTCATCCACTCCTGCCCTCAGCCGGGCGGCCCCGATGCCGCCCGTGTGATCCGGGTCACAGCAACGGGACGCCGGTCACTTACAAGTTGTGAACTCCAAGCTCCGCTGAACGGGTTACCGCAGTCAAGTCCTTGACGAAAATCGGGTCCGTCCAGTCTTGTTCGATTTCCGTCACCGTCCGGACACGCGGACGCCACCCCCGCGGACGGGGGTGGCGTTGGCGCGGAAGGGGCCGGCGGGCTACTTGAGCGTCGCCGAGGTGAGGCCGGCCTGTACCTGGCGCTGGAAGGACAGGTACACGATCAGCATCGGGATCATCGCGATCGTCACGCCCGCGAAGAGGACGGGAAGGTCGGTGGCGTACCCCTGCTGCTGCTGGAGCTGGATGAGTCCCTGGGTGAGGACGTAGCGTTCCGGATCCGAACTGCTCTGTGGCTGCATCAGCACCGAGGGCAGGATGTACTGGTTCCACTGGCCCAGCACGTTGAAGATGCCGACGCTGAGCAGTCCGGGCTTGGCCATCGGGAGCATGACCTGGAAGAACGCCCGGGTGTGCGAGGCCCCGTCGAGGACCGCCGCCTCGAAGACCGCCCCGGGCAGAGTCCGGAAGAACGCGTGCATGAAGAACACGGTGAACGGCAGCGAGTAGGCCACGTACACCAGGACCAAACCTTGGTACGTGTTCAGCATGTCGAGGCGTTTGACCATGAAGAACAGCGGGACCAGGGCGAGGAAGACGGGGAACATGGCCCCGCCGACGAAGAAGAAGTAGATGATCCGGTTGCCCGGGAACTCGTAGCGGGCCAGGACGTACGCCGCCATCGCCCCGAGGAGCATGGTCAGCGGGACCGAGAAGACCAGCACGATCAGGGTGTTGGCGAAGTAGTCGCCGATGCCCTTGTTCCAGGCCCTGCTGAAGACGTCCAGCTGCCAGTTGGAGGGCCAGCCGAGGGCCGAACCGCCGATCTGCGCATCGGTCTTGAAGGAGCTCAGGATGAGCCAGAGCAGCGGCAGGATGATCAGGACGGCCCAGAGGGCCAGGAAGCCGTGCGAGAAGACGTTGAGGGCCATTCCCTCGGTGCGCTTGTCGCCCGGCCGGGGCGGGGCCTTCTTCACGGTTCGTTGCGGGGGTACTCCGGCGCCGTCGACCTTCGTCGGCTCCGTGATGGGTGCGCTCATAGTCGTGTCTCCCGCTCAGAACTCGATGCGCTCGCGGCGGGTGGCGCGCAGCGTGACCACGGACAGGATCAGGGTGAGAAAAAGCATGACGACGCCCATGGCGCAGGCGTAGCCGCTCTTCCCGTAGTAGAGGAAGTTGCGCATCATGACGTTCGCCATGACCTCGCTGTGGTGGTCGGGCCCGCCGCCGTAGCCGGTGCCCTGAGTCGTGGTCGAGACGAGCACGAACATGTCCATCGCGATGATGCCGAGATAGACCCAGGCGGTCTGCACCGTGTCCCACAGCAGGGGCAGGGTGACCCGGAAGAACGTGTGGGTGCGGCTCGCGCCGTCCAGCAGCGCGGCCTCGTAGATGTCCTTCGGGATGGACTGCATCGCGGCGGAGAACAGCACCAGGTAGAAGCCGACGCCGTGCCAGACGACGACCGCCATCAGGCACCAGAGCACCAGGTTGGGCTCGTTCATCCACTCGATGGGGTTGTTGGCGTCGACCAGGCCGAGCTTGATCAGCACGCCGTTGAGCAGGCCGCCGCCGTCACTGCGGTAGAGGGCTCCGAAGAGCACCGCCACGATCGCGAGCGACAGCACCTGCGGGAAGAAGTACACGATCTTGTAGAAGCGCGAGCCCGCGACGCCCTGCACGCCGCCGGCACCGCCCCGCCCGCCCGCGTTCACCATGAAGGCGAAGAAGAGGGCGAGCAGGATGGTGATCACCGGGATGAACACCAGGAACAGGATGTTGTGCCAGATCGCTCCGAGGAATACGTCGTCCTGGAACAGCGCCTTGTAATTGTCCAGGCCGACGAAACTGAACGTCTGCGACTGGCCCCTCCAGTCGGTGAAGGAGTAGCCGATGGTCTGTATGTAAGGCCAGATCACGAAGATCAGATACAGCGCCAAAGGTGCGAGGAGAAACCCCGCGACGAACCGGTACTGCCCTTTTCGCATGGCATCCTGCCCCTGGTGTGCCGGGTTTACGTGATCAGTCGCGGTGGTTCTTCTTGGAGTCCGGGTCCTTGGCCGCCTTGTCGACCGCCGCCTGGGCCCGCTTCAGCCATTCCTTCGGCTGAATGCGCTTCGACATCAGCTCGTTGGACGCGTTCTCGATGGAGGTGCCCATCTCGCTGTACCAGTTGGGGTACAGGTAGTTGAACGTGTTGTCGCCGGCCGCCTTGGAGGCCTCGACCGTGGACTGCGTACCGGGACGCAGCTGCACGCCGTCGGAGACGGCGTCCTTGAGGATGGTGAGCGAGTTGGCCTTCTGCGCGAAGAGCGTCGACCACTCCTTGGAGAGCATGGAGCGCATGAACTCCTTGGCCTCGGGCAGGTTCGCGGCCTTCGCCGGGATGATGAACGGCTCGCCGGAGCCGGCCCGGATCGCCTCGAACGGCAGCGCGCTGCCCGGCAGGTTGGGCATCGGCATGAACTTCATGTCGAAGTCGTCCGGGGTCTGCTTGAGCTGCTCGTTCTCCAGCCAGGAACCACAGGTGATGAACGCGGCCTTGTACTGGTTCCACCGGGTCTGCGACTCGGTGTGGGTGAGGCCGTTGGTACCCGGCATCAGGTAGCCCTTTTCGACGATCTCGTAGATCGCCTCGACGGCTGCCAGGGCCGCGTCGCTGCCGACGAACGCCTTGGGGTCCAGGTTGTCGATCGCCTTCATGGCGTCCAGACCGCCCTTCTTGGCGATCAGGTCCATGATGGCGACGTTGATGTAGTACGGGTACTTGCCCTGGTGGGCGAGTCCGCCGATGCCCTGCGACTTGGCGTCCTTGCAGATGGCGAGGAAGTCGTCCCAGGTCTTGGGGACGTCCCAGCCCTTCTCCTTGAAGAGCTTGCCGGAGTACCAGAGGCCCCACACCGTGTAGATGTAGTTCAGGGAGACGACCTTGCCGCCCTGCAGGCCCGGGTCCAGCGTGCCCGGAATCAGGGTGTCGCGGACCTTCTTGCTCGGGTCGTCGATGGACGGAGCGTCCAGGACCGCCGCCAGGTCGAGGAGCTGACCGCTCTTGTAGAGCACGTCCAGCTTGATCTGCTGGGCGCCCGAGTCGTCGATGATGTCCGGCGGGTTGCCGCCGTTGAAGCGCGGCTGGAGCTTGCCGGTGATCTCCTGGGTGCCGGTGTGGGCGCTCTTGGTGCCCCACTTCTTGTCGAAGGCCGCTTCCCACGCCTTGGCGTAGTCGTCGCCGTAGCCGCCCTTGAAGACGACGACGTCGAGCTTGCCGCCGCCCTTCTTCACGCCGAAGGGGTTGTCCTTGCTGGTCTTGCCGGTGCCCTTGTCTCCGGAGTTGTCGTCGTCGTCCCCGCCGCTCGCACACGCGGACAGGAAGCTCATCGTCGGAACGGAGATCAGACCAAGTGCGGCCGACCTCTTGATGAGGTCACGGCGGCCGACACCCTCGGGGCTGCTGTTCTCGGCGGAAGTGGATCCCATGCTCAAGTCCTCGCCTTCTCCAGGACTCAGGCGGTGAACCGGATCCTCCCCGGCACCGCGGTTAGGTCAAGCTGGGGTCGTGCATGGGGGATTCACTGGGACGAATCGGCGGTAGGTGTAACGACCACGGTCCGCCGGCCCTCGAATTTCCCCCCTGGGTCCTGCCTGTCCAGCGCCAGTCGATCGACTGGCCGGACGCGACAGGTATAGTCCACTTCCCGCCAGCGGAGCAAGATCGAATGCAGGTTTGCCCGTCGGTCTTTTCCGAGTTGAGACCTCCCGGAAATATGGGGCAGCCACGGATCACCCCGACGAAGGCCCCCTGGGGGCCAACCTCCCGCAATGGAACCAATGCCTGGTTCGTCGCACGCATTCACCCCGGATGCCACATCCAACACCCTTGACAGCACAGACAACTTGACGCACCAATGGTCCTTGCGTACTGAAATTGACAACGTTGTCGATGTCTTGGGAGGGCTCGGGCATGCAGCAGAGAGCTCGGTACAGACGGAGTTCCACGGGTCGCGTCGGACGGCTTTCCCCGGTGGCACTGGGGGTGGCGGCACTTTCGCTGGTGGCCGCCTCGCAGGGCGTGGCGGTCGCCCTGCCGGCCCAAGCGGCGGCACCCGACCGGGACTTCAGCTCGTCGTTCGAATCGGGTGATCCGGCACCGGACTGGATCAACACGGTGGATACGGCTCCGGACGGGACGAAAAGGTCCTCCGGTGTCGACGGCGGCTACAGCACCGGCATCCCCGGAAACGTGACCGATCACGTCACCGACGTGCGTGCCAGCGACGAGAACACCGGCGGCGGGGAGGTCAAGGAGAACCTCGTCGACGGCGAGCCCAGCAGCAAGTGGCTGACCTTCGAGACCACCGGCTGGGCGGAGTTCGACCTGGACGCGCCGGTCAAGGTCGTCACGTACGCGCTCACCTCCGCCAACGACCACGACGAGCGCGACCCGAAGGACTGGACCTTCCAGGGCTCCACCGACGGCAAGGACTGGAAGACGCTCGACACCCGCTCCGGGGAGTCCTTCGGCGAACGGTTCCAGACGAAGTCGTACGACATCGCGGACCCGGCCGAGTACCAGCACTTCCGGCTCGACGTCACGAAGAACAACGGCGGCGACATACTCCAGCTCGCCGACGTCCAGTTCTCGACCGGGCAGAGCGACGACCCGACGCCCAAGGACATGCTCTCGCTGGTGGACCGCGGACCGAGCGGCTCGCCCACAGCGAAGGCGGGCGCGGGCTTCACGGGCAAGCGGGCCCTGCGCTACGCCGGCACCCACAAGGGCGACGGACGGGCGTACTCGTACAACAAGGTCTTCGACGTGAACGTGCGCGTGGGCCGGGACACCGAGCTGGGGTACCGGATCTTCCCCGCGATGGCGGACGGCGACCGGGACTACGACGCGACCAACGTGTCCGTGGACCTGGTCTTCACCGACGGCACGTCGCTGAGCGGGCTGAGCGCCGTGGACCAGCACGGGTTCGCGCTCACCCCGCAGGGCCAGGGCGCGTCCAAGGTGCTGTACGTCAACCAGTGGAACAACGTGACCTCGCGGATCGGTTCCGTCGCGGCCGGGAAGACCGTCGACCGGATCCTGCTCGCGTACGACTCGCCGAAGGGCCCCGCGAAGTTCCGCGGCTGGCTGGACGACGTCTCGCTGAGGACGGCCGCCCCCGAGAAGCCCAAGGCGCATCTGTCCGACTACGCGCTCACCACCCGCGGCACCAACTCCAGCGGCGGCTTCTCGCGCGGCAACAACTTCCCGGCGACGGCCGTCCCGCACGGCTTCAACTTCTGGACGCCGGTGACCAACGCGGGTTCGCTCAGCTGGCTGTACGACTACGCACGTGCGAACAACGCGGACAACCTGCCGACCATAGAGGCGTTCAGCGCGAGCCACGAGCCGAGCCCGTGGATGGGCGACCGGCAGACCTTCCAGGTGATGCCGTCCATCGCGGCCGGTACCCCCGACACCGCCCGGGACGCCCGCGAGCTGGCCTTCCGGCACGAGAACGAGACCGCCCGGCCGTACTACTACGGCGTGACCTTCGAGAACGGCCTCAAGGCGGAGATGGCGCCGACGGACCACGCGGCGGCGCTGCGCTTCACCTACCCCGGCGACGACGCGAACGTGGTGTTCGACAACGTCACCGAGCAGGCCGGGCTGACGCTCGACAGCGACGCGGGCGTGGTCACGGGCTACTCCGACGTGAAGTCCGGCCTGTCGACCGGCGCCACCCGGCTGTTCGTCTACGGGTCCTTCGACGCCCCCGTCATCGAGGGCACCTCGAAGGGCGTCAAGGGCTACATGAAGCTCAAGCCCGGCGCCGACCACTCCGTCACGCTGCGCCTGGCGACCTCGCTGATCAGCGTGGACCAGGCCAAGGACAACCTGCGCCAGGAGATCCCGGACGGCACCTCGTTCGCTGCCGTGAAGGCCGGGGCGCAGAAGCAGTGGGACCGGCTGCTCGGCAAGGTCGAGGTCCAGGGCGCGACCCCGGACCAGCTGACGACGCTGTACTCCAGCATGTACCGGCTGTACCTGTACCCCAACTCCGGCTTCGAGAAGGTCGGTTCGACGTACCAGTACGCCTCGCCGTTCGCCCCCATGCCCAGCCCGGACACCCCCACCCACACCGGCGCGAAGATCGTCGACGGCAAGGTGTACGTCAACAACGGCTTCTGGGACACCTACCGGACGACCTGGCCGGCCTACTCCTTCCTGACGCCAGGTCAGGCGGGCGAGATGGTCGACGGGTTCGTGCAGCAGTACAAGGACGGCGGCTGGACCTCGCGCTGGTCCTCCCCCGGGTACGCGGACCTGATGACGGGCACCTCCTCGGACGTGGCGTTCGCGGACGCGTACGTCAAGGGGGTCAAGTTCGACGCCAAGGCGGCGTACGAGGCGGCCCTGAAGAACGCGACGGTCGTCCCGCCGACCTCCGGTGTCGGCCGCAAGGGCATGACCACCTCCCCCTTCCTCGGCTACACGAGCACCGACACGGGCGAGGGCCTGTCGTGGGCCATGGAGGGCTACAACAACGACTACGGCATCGCCGAGATGGGCCGGGCGCTCTACAAGAAGACCGGTGAGAAGCGCTACAAGGAGGAGTCGGACTACTTCCTCAACCGCGCCCAGGACTACGTGAACCTCTTCGACTCCAAGGCCGGCTTCTTCCAGGGCCGTGACGCGAAGGGCGACTGGCGGGTCGACTCGGCGAAGTACGACCCGCGTGTGTGGGGCTACGACTACACGGAGACCAACGGCTGGGGCTACGCCTTCACCGCGCCGCAGGACTCCCGCGGGCTGGCCAACCTGTACGGCGGCCGCTCCGCGCTCGCGGACAAGCTCGACACGTACTTCGCGACTCCCGAGACGGCCTCGCCGGACGTCGTCGGCTCCTACGGCGGTGTCATCCACGAGATGACCGAGGCCCGGGACGTCCGGATGGGCATGTACGGGCACTCCAACCAGGTCGCCCACCACGTCAACTACATGTACGACGCGGCCGGGCAGCCCTGGAAGACGCAGAAGAACGTCCGCGAGGTCCTCTCCCGGCTCTACGCCGGCAGCGAGATCGGCCAGGGATACCACGGCGACGAGGACAACGGCGAGCAGTCGGCCTGGTACCTGTTCTCCTCGCTCGGCTTCTACCCGCTCGTGATGGGCAGCGGCGAGTACGCCATCGGTTCCCCGCTGTTCACGAAGGCGACCGTCCACCTGGAGAACGGACGGGACCTGGTGATCAAGGCCCCGCGCAACAGCGCGAAGAACATCTACGTGCAGGGTGTCCGGGTCGATGGCAAGCGCTGGAACTCGACGTCGCTCCCCCACTCGCTGATCTCGAAGGGCGGCGTGCTGGACTTCGACATGGGCGCGAAGCCGTCCTCGTGGGGCACCGGAAAGAACGCGGCCCCGGCCTCGATCACCCAGGACGACAAGGCGCCGTCGCCGCGCTCGGACACGCTCAAGGGTGACGGCGCGCTCTTCGACAACACCTCGGCGACCGACGCCTCCGTCACCTCGGTGGACCTGCCGGCCGGCGACGCCACCAAGGGGGTGCAGTACACGCTGACCTCCTCGGACCACACCAAGGCACCGGCCGGCTGGACGCTCCAGGGCTCCTCGGACGGCACGACGTGGAAGGACCTCGACAAGCGGTCCGGCGAGTCCTTCCCCTGGGACAAGCAGACCCGGGCGTTCACGGTGGCGCATCCGGGCTCGTACGCCCACTACCGTCTCGTCCTCGACGACGCGGCGACCCTCGCGGAGGTGGAACTGCTCGCCTGACGCGCGCGGCACGGCAGAAAGGGGCGGGCCCGGAGGAGACTCCGGGCCCGCCCCGCGTTCCGGCGGATCAACTCGGCCGACTACGCGCTCACTTGTTCACCGCGAGGGTGAAGACGTGCAGGTCCGCGTTGTCCGGGAGCTTGACGCTCTTGACGGTGCGGCCGGCCGGGGCCTCGAAGGGCTTGGTGGCGAAGACGTACGTGGCCACCGGGTCCTTGTCCGCGCCGGCGACGTTGCGGTACGCGGCCTTGGCCACGGTGGCGTTGCCGTACTGGACGGTGCCGCCCCCGCCGCCGACGGTCCAGTCGGTGAAGGCCAGTTCGACGGATTCGGTACCGCCGTCGGTGTAGGTGACGGTCGCGTGGCTCTCCTGGTTGCCGTTGACGGCGCTCCCGACGAAGGACAACCGGCTGACCGGGTCGGCCAGTTCGATGGTCTGGCCGGTCGCCGAGGCGTTGTCCGGGCGGCCGGCGGGAGAGTCGGGCCAGGTGAAGGCGAGGCCGTCCACCGTGCCCTGCCGGCCCGGGGTCAGTCCCGCGTCCGTGAGGGCCTGCCGGGAGTAGCTCCAGCCGCCGCCGTCGAAGTCGGCCTCGTCGTGGTCACCGGCGTCGTCGGAGACCCCGGTGTTGTCGTACGCCGCGAGCAGGGAGCCCGGCGCCGCGACGGTGAGGGCCACGGGCTGCGTGTACGAGGTGTCGGCGGAGGTCACCGTGACCTTGACGTCGTAGAACCCCTGCTCGGCGTTGTCGGCGGCGGTGAGGGTGATCCGCTGGGCGCCGTCGGTGACCGTGCCCTCGGCGGGTGTCGCGGTCACGCCGTCGGGGGTGACCACGTGGAAGCGCACGTCGGGTCCGGTGCCGCCGCTCAGTGCGAGGGCGCGGATGTCGAGCGCGGTGCTGCCGCCGGGCGCGAGCGTGGCCGCCGTCGGGCCGACCCCGATCTGGTACGGCTGCTCACCGGTGCGGAAGGAGGGCGGCGCCGCCTTCTCGGCGCTGCCCCAGGCCGTGTCGGCCGTGCCGGACAGCGTGTAGTCCAGCGTGCCGCCCTCGCGGACGAAGGAGGCGGGGAGCCAGGGCCGGTCGCTGGTGCGGCCGTCGACGCGCAGCGAACGGACGTAGGGGGCGTCCGCGGCCGCGCCCCGGGCCCGGATCTCGATGTCGCCGCGGCCGGGACGGTCGATCTCGATCCTCGAGAACAGTGGTGAGGCCAGGGTGAGTTCGGCGCGGGAGGGGACCTGGGGGTACATGCCGAGCGCGGAGAAGACGTACCAGGACGACATCTCGCCGAGGTCGTCGTTGCCGGGGATGCCCTCGGGCTTCGTCGACCAGAGTCGTGTCATCGCGGCGCGGACGGTCTCCTGCGCCTTGTACGGGGCGCCCGCGTAGTCGTACAGGTAGGGGACGTTGATCGACGGTTCGTTGTCCAGCTCGGACTTGTCGCCGCCGCTGCCGGTGAACGCCCAGCCGCCGTCGGCGTCGTGGAAGAAGGTGTCGAGGCGTGCGAGGGCCTTGTCACGGCCGCCCATCGCCGCGAAGAGGCCCGCGGGGTCGTGCTGCACCATCCAGGTGTACTGGGCCGCCGTGCCCTCCACGAAGCCGTTGCCGGTCGCCGGGGTGAAGCCGGTGACCCAGCTGCCGTCGGCCTTGCGGTTGGCGACGTAGCCGCCGCCGGGGTCGGCCGCGATGTTGAAGTTGTTCTGCCACCACTGGGAGCGGCCGGCGAACTCCGCTGCGGTCCTCTTCTCACCCGCGGCGGTGGCGAGTTGCGAGATGGCGAAGTCGGCGCCGGACATCTCCAGGGTCTCGGCCGCGCCGCCCCAGGCGTTGGTCACGGACGGCATGTAGTGGTGGTCGAGGTACTTGTCGAGGGAGGGCCGCTGGCCCGCCGAGAGGACGGGCTTGCCCGCCGAGGACAGGTCGCCCTCGGTGGGCACGGTGGCCGCCTTCACCAGGGAATCGAGCGCTCCGCGCAGGTCGAAGCCGGTGCCGCCGAAGGCGCGGATGCCGGCGAGGGCGGCCGGTGACGGGTCGCCGTTCATGACGTGCGTGCCGCTCGCGCCGTGCAGCCAGCGGTCCCAGACCCCGTCGTTCTGACGGGCGAGTTCGAGCAGGGACTGCGCGATGTCGGAGCCCGTGTCCGGGTCGAGCAGGGTCAGCAGCTGGACCTGGGAGCGGTAGACGTCCCAGCCGGAGAAGGTGCCGTACTGCGCGGCGTGACCCCGGCCCACGGTGTGCACCTTGTCGTCGGCGCCCCGGTATCTGCGGTCGGCGTCGCTGATGACGTTCGGGTGCAGGAGGGAGTGGTAGAGCGCGGTGTAGAAGGTGGTGCGGTCGCTGTCGGTGCCGCCGCCGACGCCGATCGCGCCGAGCCGGTCCCGCCAGGCGCGGTGGGCGGCGCTCCGGACGGAGGCGAAGGAGCGGTTCGGCGGGTTCTCGGCCGCGAGGTTGGCCGTGGCGCCGGCCTGGCTGACGTACGAGATGCCGACCTTGACGTTCACCGGGCCGGCGCCGGGCTCGAACTGCACATAGCCGCCGGCGCCCTTGCCCGCGACGGGACGGCCGCCCTGGGCGAAGCCGCCGGTGCCGCCGCTCGCCTCGGTGGACCCGGGGCTGAGGCGGTCGTCCTGCCAGGTGCCGGTCGACGTGAAGGCGCGGTCGAAGCGGGCGGTGAAGTACAGGGTGTAGTAGGAGCGTTGGCCCTCGGGGTCGAGGTAGCCGCAGAAGTTGCCGGAGGTGACCGAGCCGGAGACGGTGCGGGCCTTCGGGTCGATCCGCACCGTCGAGTCCGCCGAGCCGACCTCGGAGTTGGCGGTGCGGATCAGCATCGAGGCGGGCTTGTCCTCGGGGAAGGTGAAGCGGCCGGAGCCGGTGCGCGCGGTGGCGGTGAGGTCGGCGGTCACCCCGGAGGCGAGGCCGACCTCGTAGTGGCCGGGCTCGGCCTGTTCGTCCACGTGCGTGAAGTCGGCCGCGTAGACGGCGTCCTTGGTGTCGCTCGCCGGGGAGGAGGTGACCTCACCGGCGTACGGGAAGAACGGGATGTCGCCGCTGCCGCCCGCGCAGCCCGTGCCGGACATGTGGGTCAGGCTGAAGCCCCGCATACGGGTGGCGTCGTACTGGTAGCCGCCCGGCGCGGCCGTGCGGGTGGCGTCCCCGCGGGTGTTCTCGGGGCTCCAGGAGAGCATGCCGAAGGGCGTGACGGCGCCGGGAAAGACGTTGCCGCCGTTCTTGGTGCCGATGAGCGGGTCGACGTGGACGGTGGGGTCCTGGACGAGTTCCGGTGGACCGGACGGGGGTGCGGCGAGCGCCGGAGTGGCGCCGGCGACCGTCAGGGCGACGGCGAGCAGGACGGTTGACGGACGGAAACGCATGACGCGGCCCCTCCTCCTTCGGACGGGTCGCGCACCACGGGTCGCACAAGCCGCTGGGACAGTAACGTGCGCCACCGGTACCACGGAAGACCGCCTGCGTCCCCGGGGACGCGCCCGCCACCCGCTCCGGCGATTCGGCCCGCGGGGGCCGGTGTGGCGGACGGCGCCGCCGGGATGTCCGTCAACTGCCTTGACATCGTTGTCCGTTGAGGCGATAGAGTCATGCCCAGACCATGCAGACAACGTTGTCGCACACCATGGTCGTCACAAGCCGCACCATCCCGGGCAGGGCCTCCCCCGACCCGTCCGGGCTCGCGGACCGGGCGGGCCCGAACCCACCCGCCCGGTCCGCCCCGAGCCTCCCCGCACCCACCGGCCCGGCAGGGCGCGGCTGTCGCCGGCCCGCCGCCGGCCGCCCGCCTCGGGCCTGGGCAACGCGAAGGGCCGCACCCCCGCCGAACGGGGATGCGGCCCTCGACTCGCTTGCCGGACCGCTTACTTGCGGATCAGGTTGCGCAGCACGTACTGCATGATGCCGCCGTTGCGGTAGTAGTCCGCCTCGCCGGGGGTGTCGATGCGCACGACCGCGTCGAACTCGACGCCGGTGTCGGTGGTGACCTTCACCGTGCGCGGGGTGGTGCCGTTGTTGAGCTCCTCGACACCGGTGAAGGAGAAGGTCTCCTCGCCGGTGAGGCCCAGGGACTCGGCCGTGGCGCCCTCCGGGAACTGGAGCGGCAGGACGCCCATGCCGATGAGGTTCGAGCGGTGGATGCGCTCGTACGACTCGGCGATGACGGCCTTGACGCCGAGGAGCGCGGTGCCCTTGGCGGCCCAGTCGCGGGACGAGCCGGAGCCGTACTCCTTGCCCGCCAGGATGACCAGCGGGATGCCCTGGTCGATGTAGTTGCGCGAGGCGTCGTAGATGAAGGAGACGGGCGCGTCGGCCTGGGTGAAGTCGCGGGTGTAGCCGCCCTCGGTGCCCGGCGCGATCTGGTTGCGCAGGCGGATGTTGGCGAACGTGCCGCGGATCATGACCTCGTGGTTGCCGCGGCGCGAGCCGTAGCTGTTGAAGTCACGACGCTCGACACCGTGCTCCGTGAGGTACTTGCCTCCCGGGGTGTCGGCCTTGATCGCACCGGCCGGGGAGATGTGGTCGGTGGTGACCGAGTCGCCGAGCTTGGCGAGGACGCGCGCGCCGGCGATGTCGGAGACCAGGGTGGTCTCCATCGTCATGCCCTCGAAGTAAGGGGGCTTGCGCACGTAGGTCGACTGCGGGTCCCACTCGAAGGTGTTGCCCTCGGGGATCGGCAGCGCCTGCCACTGGGCGTCGCCCGCGAAGACGTCCTGGTAGGACTTGTTGAACATGTCCTCGCCGATGGCGTTCGCCACGACGTCGTTGACCTCGGCCTCGGAGGGCCAGATGTCCGCCAGGTAGACCGGCTTGCCGTCCTGGTCGGTGCCCAGCGCGTCCTTGGTGACGTCCACCTTCATGGACCCCGCGAGGGCGTACGCGACGACCAGCGGCGGGGAGGCCAGGTAGTTCATCTTGACGTCGGGGTTGATGCGGCCCTCGAAGTTCCGGTTGCCGGAGAGGACCGAGGTGACGGCGAGGTCGTGGTCGTTGACGGCCTTGGAGACCTCGTCCGGCAGCGGGCCGGAGTTGCCGATGCAGGTGGTGCAGCCGTAGCCGACGAGGTTGAAGCCGACCTTGTCGAGGTAGGGGGTGAGCCCCGCCTTGTCGAAGTAGTCGGTGACGACCTTGGAGCCCGGGGCGAGGGTGGTCTTGACCCACGGCTTGCGGGTCAGGCCCTTCTCGACGGCCTTCTTCGCGACGAGCGCGGCGGCGACCATGACGTACGGGTTCGAGGTGTTGGTGCAGGAGGTGATGGCCGCGACCGTCACCGCACCGTGGTCGATCTCGTAGGTCGAGCCGTCGGGGGCCGTGACCGTGACCGGGTTGGAGGGCACGCCGTTCGTGGCGGCCGGGGAGTCGGAGGCCGGGAAGGACTCCTTGCCCGCCTCGTCGTCGTCGGCGACGTAGTTGCGCACGTCGCTCTTGAACTGCTCGGAGGCGTTCGCGAGGACGATGCGGTCCTGCGGGCGCTTCGGGCCGGCGATGGAGGGGACGACCGTGGAGAGGTCGAGCTCCAGCTTCTCGGAGAAGTCGGGCTCGGCGGCCGGGTCGAGCCAGAGGCCCTGCTCCTTGGCGTACGCCTCGACGAGCGCGAGCTGCTGCTCGGAGCGGCCGGTGAGCTTGAGGTACTTGATGGTCTCGCCGTCGATCGGGAAGATCGCGGCGGTGGAGCCGAACTCCGGCGACATGTTGCCGATGGTGGCGCGGTTGGCCAGCGAGGTGGCGGCGACGCCCTCACCGTAGAACTCGACGAACTTGCCGACGACGCCGTGCTTGCGCAGCATCTCGGTGATCGTGAGGACCAGGTCGGTGGCGGTGGTGCCGGGGGTCAGCTCACCGGTGAGCTTGAAGCCGACGACGCGCGGGATGAGCATGGAGACCGGCTGGCCGAGCATCGCGGCCTCGGCCTCGATGCCGCCGACGCCCCAGCCGAGGACGCCCAGGCCGTTGACCATCGTGGTGTGCGAGTCGGTGCCGACCAGCGTGTCGGGGTACGCCTGGCCGTTACGGACCATGACGGTGCGGGCCAAGTGCTCGATGTTGACCTGGTGGACGATGCCGGTGCCCGGGGGGACGACCTTGAAGTCGTCGAAGGCGGTCTGGCCCCAGCGCAGGAACTGGTAGCGCTCCTTGTTGCGGCCGTACTCCAGCTCGACGTTCTGGCCGAAGGCTTCCTTCGTGCCGAACTTGTCCGCGATGACGGAGTGGTCGATGACCAGCTCGGCCGGGGAGAGCGGGTTGACCTTGGCCGGGTCGCCGCCGAGCTCCTTGACGGCCTCACGCATGGTGGCGAGGTCGACGACGCAGGGCACGCCGGTGAAGTCCTGCATGATCACGCGGGCCGGCGTGAACTGGATCTCCTGGCTGGGCTGCGCCTGCGAGTCCCAGCCGCCGAGGGCCCGGATGTGGTCGGCGGTGATGTTCGCGCCGTCCTCGGTACGGAGCAGGTTCTCCAGCAGCACCTTCAGGCTGTACGGAAGGCGAGCCGAGCCTTCCACCTTGTCCAGCCGGAAGATCTCGTACGACTCGTCGCCCACCTGCAGCGTGCTGCGGGCGTCGAAGCTGTTCGCCGACACGACAGTCTCCTTCATTAATGTGCGCGTTCCCACCGCATCCTGCCGTCACGGCGTCCTGGCCAATCCGCTAAGGTAAGGCTAAGTTAGGTAGCCCTTACCAAGGGATGGACGACGCAGTGCGGCCGCGGTACGCCTCGGCAGATATCTCGATGTCGAGATAACTCTAGTACATGGGCGCTGGCAGGTCATGTCCGGGCGCCCCCATGTCCACGCGGAACTCGCCCGCCCCCTTCCGCCCGGGACCCCCTCTCCGCCGCCATGACGGCCCCGGCCGCCCCGGCCCCCGCGGACCCGCGGAGATCGCCGCCACCCCTGCTGTGGGCGCCCGTCCGGACCCCGCCCGTGGACGCCCGCCCGGACCCCGCCCGTGGGCGCCGGCCCGGGTGCTGCCCGTGGACGCCGCTCCGCGACGACAGAGGGGGGCGGCGAGGAAACGGAGGGGAACGGCGAAGAAGGGGCCCCCTCCCCCGCACTCACGCGCGCCGACCGCGCCGTCGACCAGACCCCCGATGACCTCGACTTCGGCCGCGCGGGACCCAGCGGGTCGGCCACACGGGGAAGTTGACGGCCTCCACTCCATAGAGGCAGGCACATCGGAGCACTTTCGGGGTACCAGGTGTTCTGCCGGGATCGCCCGGCGCAACCGAGGCGAAGGGGCCGTCATGCCGCTCACATTCCGCAAGAGCTTCAAGATCTTTCCCGGCGTGCGACTGAACATCAACCGCAAGTCGATGTCCATCACCACGGGCGGCGACCACGGCCCGAGGTACACGCACAGCACCACCGGGCGCCGGACGACGTCGATGGACCTGCCGGGTCCGTTCGGCTGGCGCAAGACCCGCAAGGCGAAGTGACGCAAGCGCGACATAGGGCGCCAGTCTCGACGAACCGTCACAGACGCTCTTCTTCACGGCACTCACCGGCGGCGACGTCGACGGGCGGCACCTTCGGGAGCCCCTCGGCGGTCGCCGCCGTGCTGTCGCGCGCCGGGCCCGCATACCCGAACTCGCCTACCCCCACCAGTCGATGGAGCCCGTCACCCGGAAGGCGGCGCTCCATTTCTTTTTATCTCACATCCGATATACGGTCGCGCCATGGCAGACGACTACCTCGTACGTATCGGCAAGCTCATCCGTGACGCCCGGCAACACCGGGGCTGGACACAGGCGCAGCTTGCCGAGGCGCTCGGCACCAGTCAGAGCGCCGTCAATCGCATCGAGCGCGGCAACCAGAACATCAGCCTTGAGATGATCGCCCGTATCGGTGAAGCGCTGGACAGCGAGATCGTCTCGCTCGGCTACGCGGGTCCGATGCATCTGCGCGTCGTCGGCGGACGTCGCCTGTCCGGCTCGATCGACGTCAAGACCAGCAAGAACGCGTGTGTCGCGCTGCTGTGCGCGACGCTGCTGAACAAGGGGCGCACGGTGCTGCGCCGGGTCGCCCGCATCGAAGAGGTGTACCGCCTGCTGGAGGTGCTCGGCTCGATCGGTGTCCGCACCCGCTGGATCAACGGGGGCGTCGACCTGGAGATCGTGCCGCCGAGCGAGCTGGACATGGAGGCGATCGACGCGGCGGCCGCGCGCCGCACGCGCTCCATCATCATGTTCCTGGGTCCGCTGCTGCACCGCCTGGACGCCTTCAAGCTGCCGTACGCGGGCGGTTGCGACCTCGGCACCCGGACCATCGAGCCGCACATGATCGCGCTGCGCCGGTTCGGGCTCGACATCGCGGCGACCGAGGGGCTCTACCACGCGCAGGTCGACCGGTCCGTCACTCCCGGGCGGCCGATCGTGCTGACCGAGCGCGGAGACACCGTCACCGAGAACGCGCTGCTCGCCGCCGCCCGCCACGACGGCGTGACCGTCATCCGCAACGCCTCGTCCAACTACATGGTCCAGGACCTGTGCTTCTTCCTGGAGGCCCTGGGCGTACGGGTGGAGGGCATCGGCACCACGACGCTCACCGTGCACGGCGTGCCGAACATCGACGTCGACGTCGACTACTCGCCCTCCGAGGACCCGGTCGAGGCGATGAGCCTGCTCGCCGCCGCCGTGGTCACCGAGTCGGAGCTGACGGTGCGCCGGGTCCCGATCGAGTTCCTGGAGATCGAGCTCGCGGTCCTGGAGGAGATGGGTCTCGACCACGACCGCACGCCCGAGTACTACGCGGACAACGGACGTACCCGGCTGGTGGACCTGACCGTGCGGCCCTCCAAGCTGGAGGCGCCCATCGACAAGATCCACCCGATGCCGTTCCCCGGTCTGAACATCGACAACGTCCCGTTCTTCGCGGCCATCGCGGCCTCCGCGCAGGGCAAGACGCTGATCCACGACTGGGTCTACGACAACCGGGCGATCTACCTGACGGACCTCAACCGCCTCGGCGGCCGGCTCCAGCTCCTCGACCCGCACCGCGTCCTGGTCGAGGGCCCGACGCGCTGGCGCGCCGCCGAGATGATGTGCCCGCCCGCGCTGCGCCCCGCCGTGGTCGTCCTGCTCGCGATGATGGCCGCCGACGGCACCTCGGTGCTGCGCAACGTCTACGTCATCAACCGCGGCTACGAGGACCTCGCGGAGCGCCTGAACTCGATCGGCGCGCAGATCGAGATCTTCCGGGACATCTGAGCACGGCTCACACAGGTGCCGTCGTGACCGGCCCCGGCCTGCTGAACACGCAGGACGGGGCCGGGTACGGCGGCACTCGCGTGTCCCGTCGGACACGGTGCGCTCTGGCCGGGCTCAGCCCCGCACGACCGTCACGTCCTGCTCCCGGCTCGCGTGGAACGTGGGGAGGGGGAGGCCGGTGCCGGCCAGTTCTGTCAGGGTGGCCTCGACGTGGGCCGGTCCCGGGACCAGCGTGCCCTGGGCGCGCTTCTCGGAGTTGGTCCAGCGGTGCTCGGCGCCGTCGCAGAGCGCCGAGGAGCCGCCGATGCCCTGGTGGACGCGGGGATCGCTCTGGGACACCGACGAGGACACGAACACGGGTCCGGCGGCACCGGCGCAGCGGTAGGTGCCGGAGAGGGTGATGGTGCCGTCGGCGGCGACCGTGGCGGTGGGGTCGACGGTCACCTCGTCGAAGGCGGCGGACCGGGCGACGGCGGACGGGGCGAGCAGCAGCAACAGCGCCGCGGCGGCGGCCGTACCGACGGTCTGGCGGACGAACATGGGGTACCTCCTGGAACGGGGCCCGCTGAGGGCCCGGGAGCGAGCGCTCAACAGGTACCGGTCCGACGCCCCGGGGCCGGTGATCATCACCCCATTGGTGGCGAGTTGGACACGTCCGTCCCGGCCGCGTTCGAGAGTTGTCCCCGTGTTGTCACGCTTCACCGCCCGCTGTTCCGGTGAGTTCGCGCGGCGCGCATGGTCTGTACATGCGAGGGCGACGACAACGCCGCCGACACTCTTCGCATCCGACGTGGAGGTGCACCATGTGTTCCCACCGGTCTTCGTGCCCGTCCGTGGACTCCGTCGCCCCGCACATCGTCTCGGCCCACCCCGAGCAGGGCTGGAATCTCCTGTGCAACGGCGCGATCGTCTTCGACGACAGCGGTGAACTGCTTCCCGACGGCAGCGTGGTCGCTCCGCACCGGGTGCTCGCCGGACAGCTGACCGTCGCCGCCTGATCCGTTCTCGTCCTACGGGAGCACGGCGAAGCCGTCGAGTTCGACCATCGCCCGTTCGTCCCAGAGCCGCGTGACGCCGATGACGGCCATCGCGGGGTAGTCGCGGCCCGCCAACCGGTGCCAGATGCGGCCGAGTTCGGGCGCGTCGAGCCGGTAGTCGGCGACGTCCGTGGCGTAGACGGTGACCCGGGCCAGGTCGGCGGGGGCGCCGCCCGCCGCGCGCAGCGCGGTCAGCAGGTTCGTCAGCGCCCGTTCGAACTGGAGGGGCAGGGTCTCCCCCACCACCTTCCCGTCGCCGTCGAGCGCGGTCTGCCCGGCCAAAAAGACGACGCGGGAGCCGGTGGCGACGACGGCGTGGGAGAAGCCGGCCGGCGGGGACAGCTCGGGCGGGTTGACTCGGTCGGCGGTCATGCGGTCTCCGTTCCGGTCGGCTGGACCTGTGCGTCCTGCCGGTACAACTCCTTCGCGATGACGGCCCGTTGGACCTCGCTCGCTCCTTCGTAGATACGCGGCGCGCGCACCTCGCGGTAGAGGTGTTCGAGGAGGTGGCCGTGTTGCAGGGCGCGTGCTCCGTGCAGTTGGACGGCGGCGTCGACGACGTACTGGGCGGTCTCGGTGGCGAGCAGCTTGGCCATGGCCGCGCGGCGGGGGACATCCGCGGCCCCGGCGTCGTGGGCCGCGGCCGCCGCGTACACCATCAGGCGGGCCGCCTCCGTGCGCAGCGCCATCTCGGCCACCTGGTGGGACACGGTCTGGAGGTCCTTGAGCGGGCCGCCGAACGCGTCGCGTCGCGCGGTGTGGACGAGGGTGGCGTCCAGCGCGGCCTGGGCCATGCCGACGGCGAAGGCGCCCACGCTGGGCCGGAAGAGGTTGAGGGTGCCCATGGCGACCCGGAAGCCGTGGCCGGGCTCGCCGAGGAGATCGTCCGTGGTGACGGGGACGGCGTCGAAGGCGAGGGCGCCGATGGGGTGCGGGGAGAGCAGGTCGAGCGGGGTGCCGGTGAGACCGGGGCGGTCGGCCGGGACGAGGAACGCGGTGACGCCGCGGGCGCCGGCGGCCGGCCCGGTCCGCGCGAAGACGGTGTAGAGGTCCGCCTCGGGGGCGTTGGAGATCCAGCACTTCTCGCCGGTGAGCCGCCAGCCTCCAGAGCCGTCCTCGTCCGCGCGGAGCGCCAGCGCGGCCGCGTCGGAGCCGGCGCCGGGCTCGCTCAGCGCGAAGGCGGCCACCGCGTCGCCGTCCGCCACGCGCGGCAGCCAGCGCTCGCGCTGGGCGGCGGTGCCGTGGGCGTGGACCGGATGGGCGCCCAGCCCCTGAAGGGCGAGCGCGGTCTCGGCCTCGGTGCAGACCTGGGCGAGGGACTCACGCATCAGGCAGAGGTCGAGGGCGCCGGAGGTGAACAGGCGGCCGAGCAGGCCGAGTCGGCCGAGTTCGGCGACCAGCGGGCGGTTGACGTGGCCCGGCTCGCCCTTGTCGGCCAGCGGACGCAGGTGGTCGGCGGCCAGCGTGCGCAGCTCGGCACACCAGGCGGTCTGTCCTGGTTCAAGTGAGAATGCGGTCATTGCCGGTCCCTCTCCCCGTCGGACTCCGTCCCACGTTATCGCGAACCGTTGACTGTCGTCACCAACACGATACGCTCCTTGTGCGAGCCCACCACGACGCCCACGAAGGCAGCCCACAAAGGCAAGGGGGCGAACCGCCATGCATCCCGTGGACCCCGCGGACACCTTGGCACCCGCACACTCGGCGCACGTCGACACCTTCGCGCGCGACCATCTCCCGCCCCCCGAGCAGTGGCCCGAGCTCCTCTTCGACCTGCCCGCGCTGCGCTACCCCGACCGGCTGAACTGCGCCGCCGAACTCCTCGCCGGCACCGATCCCGGACGCCCCGCCTTCCACACCCCGTCCGGTCCGCCCTGGACGTACGGGCACCTGCGCGACCGCGTCGACCGCATCGCCCACGTCCTCACCGGCCAGCTGGGCGTCGTCCCCGGCAACCGGGTGCTGCTGCGCGGCCCCACCACCCCGTGGCTGGCCGCGTGCTGGCTTGCGGTGCTGAAGGCGGGCGCCGTCGCGGTCACCGTGCTCGCCCAGCAGCGGCCGCACGAGCTGCGGACCATCTGCGGGATCGCCCGGGTGACCCACGCCCTGTGCGACCTCCGCTCGGTCGACGACCTGGCGCGGGCGGGCGTCCCCGGCCTGCGGATCACGCCGTACGGCGGTGACGCGGCGGACGACCTGCTGCTGCGCATCACCGGCGCGCCCGACGAGCCCTTCGAACCGGCGGACACGGCCGCCGACGACGTGGCGCTGATCGCCTTCACCTCCGGCACCACCGGCCGGCCCAAGGGCTGCATGCACTTCCACCGCGACCTGCTGGCGACGGCGGACACCTTCTCCGAGCATGTGCTGCGCCCGCGTGAGGACGACGTCTTCGCGGGCAGCCCGCCGCTGGGCTTCACCTTCGGACTCGGCGGGCTCGTCGTCTTCCCCCTGCGCGCCGGAGCCAGCTCCCTGCTGCTCGAACAGGCGGGCCCCCGCCAGCTGTTGCCCGCGATCGCCGAGCACCGGGTCTCCGTCCTGTTCACGGCACCGACCGCCTACCGGGCGATGCTCACGGAGCTGGACGGCCACGACACCGGCTCGCTGCGACGCTGCGTGTCCGCGGGCGAGAACCTCCCGGCGGCCACCTGGCGGGACTGGCACGAGCGCACCGGGCTGCGCATCATCAACGGGATCGGCGCGACCGAGCTGCTGCACATCTTCATCTCCGCCGCCGACGGGGACATCCGCCCCGGAACGACCGGCCTGCCGGTGCCCGGCTGGCACGCGCGCGTCGTCGACGCCGACGGGACCGCGCTGCCGGACGGCGAGCCGGGACTGCTCGCGGTGCGCGGCCCGGTCGGCTGCCGCTACCTCGCGGACCCCCGGCAGCGGGAGTACGTGCGCGGCGGCTGGAACATCACCGGCGACACCTACGTGCGCGACCCCGACGGCTACTTCCGCTACGTGGCCCGCGCCGACGACATGATCATCTCGGCCGGGTACAACATCGCGGGCCCCGAGGTCGAGGACGCACTGCTGCGGCACCCCGACGTGGTCGAGGCGGCGGTCGTCGGACGGGCCGACGAGGAGCGCGGTCAGATCGTGGTGGCCCATGTGGTGCTGAAGGAGGGTGCCCGCCAGGACGCCGAGGAGCTGCGCGTCTTCCTGAAGGCCGAGCTGGCGCCGTACAAGTGCCCCCGCGCGATCGTCTTCCTGGACGCGCTGCCGCGTACCGCAACGGGAAAGCTCCAGCGGTTCCTGCTGCGCGCGGAAACGGTCGCTGACGCACCGTCACCAGCCGCACCGGAGGGTGATATGTCCCCCCACGGCGGTCCCAAGTGATCTTCGAGCACTAGAGTGATCGACGTGTCAGACCTGCACGCTCCCCGCTCCCTCATCGTCACGTTCTACGGCGCGTACGGCCGCTTCATGCCCGGTCCGGTGCCCGTGGCCGAGTTGATCCGGCTGCTCGCGGCGGTCGGCGTGGACGCGCCCTCCGTCCGTTCGTCGGTGTCCCGGCTGAAGCGTCGCGGGCTCCTCGAACCGGCGCGCACGACAGGGGGCGCGGCGGGGTACGCGCTGTCGCCGGACGCACGGCAGCTGCTCGACGACGGCGACCGCCGGGTGTACGCGTCCGCGGCGCCGGCGGACGACGGCTGGGTGCTCGCCGTCTTCTCCGTGCCCGAGTCGGAGCGGCAGAAGAGGCACGTCCTGCGCTCACGGCTCGCCGGCCTCGGCTTCGGCACGGCCGCGCCCGGCGTGTGGCTCGCCCCCGCCCGGCTGTACGAGGAGACCCGGCACACCCTGGAGCGGTTGCGCCTCGACCCGTACGTCGAGCTGTTCCGCGGTGACCACCTCGGGTTCGCCGCGACGGCCGACGCGGTCGCCCGCTGGTGGGACCTGGCCGCGATCGCCAAGGAGCACGAGGCGTTCCTCGACCGGCACGAGCCCGTCCTGCGGGCCTGGGAGGCACGCGCGGACATGGTGCACGAGGACGCCTACCGGGACTATCTGCTCGCCCTGGACTCCTGGCGCCATCTTCCCTACACCGACCCGGGACTGCCCGCCGGCCTCCTGCCCGAGGACTGGCCGGGCTCCCGCTCGGCCCAGGTCTTCGGCGCCCTGCACGAGCGACTGCGGGACGCGGGCGGCGAGTTCGCCGGGGTGTCCCCGCGGTCGGAGCACCCCGCGGCGGAGTGACCCGGAAACCGGCCTCCGCCGCCCCCTCCCCCGCTCCCCGGCTCACGACCCCAGTGTGAGACGGGGTCGGGGCGCGTCCGTCCGGCCGGTCTGCGGACGTCTGCTGCCCGCACGGTAGGGCTCCGGCCAGCTGACGCCCGGTCCCTCGTAGCCCTGTTCGGCCGCCGCGTGGAGCGTCCAGTTCGGGTCGTACAGGTGCGGCCTGGCGAGCGCGCACAGATCCGTCCGGCCCGCGAGGATCAGGGAGTTGACGTCGTCCCAGGAGGAGATCGCGCCGACGGCGATCACCGGGACGCCGGTCTCGTGACGGATCCGGTCGGCGTACGGAGTCTGGTACGAGCGGCCGTAGTCGGGGCGTTCGTCCGCGACCACCTGGCCGGTCGACACGTCGATCGCGTCGGCGCCGTGCGCGGCGAAGGCCCGTGCGACGGCGACCGCGTCGTCACCGGTGGTGCCGCCCTCGGCCCAGTCGGTGGCCGAGATGCGCACGGTCATCGGCCGCTCCTCCGGCCACACGGCCCGTACCGCGTCGAAGACTTCGAGCGGGAAGCGGAGCCGCTTCTCCAGCGAACCGCCGTAGGCGTCGGTACGCCGGTTGGTCAGCGGGGAGAGGAAGCCGGAGAGCAGATAGCCGTGGGCGCAGTGCAGTTCGAGGAGGTCGAAGCCGCAGCGGGCGGCGCGGCAGGCGGCCTCGGTGAACTGCTGCCGCAGGTCGGTGAGTTGGGCACGGGTCAGTTCGCGGGGGGTCTGGCTGTCCCGCCGGTACGGGAGTGCGGAGGCGGCCACGAGCGGCCAGTTGCCGTCCGGCAGGGGCTCGTCGATGCCCTCCCACATCAGCCGGGTCGAGCCCTTGCGGCCCGCGTGGCCGAGCTGGAGACCGATGGCGGTACCGGGCGCCTGCCGGTGCGTGAAGTCGACGATCCGCCGCCAGGCGTCGGCCTGCCGGGGCGTCTGGAGCGTGGCACAGCCGGGCGTGATGCGGCCCTCGGCGCTGACGCACACCATCTCGGTCATCACCAGTCCGGCGCCGCCGAGGGCGCGTGCTCCCAGGTGGACGAGATGGAAGTCGCCGGGCACGCCGTCCTCGGCGGAGTACATGTCCATCGGCGAGACGACGACCCGGTTGCGCAGGGTCAGGCCGCGCAGCCGGAACGGGGTGAACATCGGAGGCGTTCCGGGCGGGCAGTGGAACTCCCGCTCGACCGCGGCCACGAAGTGCGGGTCGCGCAGCCGCAGGTTGTCGTGCGTGACACGGCGGCTGCGGGTGAGCAGGTTGAACGCGAACTGCCGTGAGGGCTGGCCGAGATGGCGGTCGATGTCCTCGAACCACTCCAGGCTGGCGCGGGCGGCCCGCTGGGTGGAGGCGACGACGGGGCGCCGCTCCTCCTCGTAGGCGGCCAGCGCCCGGTCGAGCGAGGGCTGCTCCTCCAGGCAGGCGGCCAGCGCGAGCGCGTCCTCGACGGCGAGCTTGGTGCCGGAGCCGATGGAGAAGTGCGCGGTGTGCGCGGCATCGCCGAGCAGTACCAGATTGCCGTGCGACCAGCGGGAGTTGACGACCGTGCGGAAGCGCGTCCACGCCGACTTGTTGGAGGTGAGCGGGCGTCCGCCGAGCACGTCCGCGAAGATCTTGCCGCACCGCTCGACGGACCCGCTCTCGTCGAGGTCCGCGAACCCCGCCGCCCGCCAGACCTCTTCGCGCATCTCGACGATGACGGTGGAGGCGTCGGCCGCGAACGGGTAGCCGTGCAGTTGCATCACGCCGTGTTCGGTCTCGGCGATCTCGAAGCGGAAGGCGTCGAGGGCGAAGTCCGCGGCCAGCCAGATGTAGCGGCAGCGGTGCTCCTCGACGGACGGGCGGAACACGTCCGCGTACGCCGCGCGGGTGAGGCTGCCCACGCCGTCGGCGGCGACCACGAGGTCGTAGGCGGTCATCAGGTCGGCCACGGGCGGGGCCTCGGTACGGAAGCGGAGGTCGACGCCGAGGGAGCGGCAGCGTTCGTGCAGGATCGCGAGGAGCCGGCGGCGGCCGAGGGCGGCGAAGCCGTGGCCGCCGGAGGTGTGCCGGACACCGCGGTGCACGACGTCGATGTCGTCCCAGCGGACGAACTCCTCGCGGAGCGCCGCGTAGACGACCGGGTCGGCGTGTTCGATGCCGCCGAGGGTCTCGTCGGACAGGACGACACCGAAGCCGAAGGTGTCCTCGGGGGCGTTGCGCTCCCAGACGGTGATCTCGCGGGCCGGGTCGAGGCGCTTGAGGAGGGCCGCGGCGTAGAGCCCGCCGGGTCCGCCGCCGATCACCGCGACGCGCAGCGCGCCCCTTCCGGCTCCTGGGTGACGCCCGGCGCCCGTGTCGGCGGTCCGGTTCCCGTGTCCGTCGTCCGCGCGCATCCGCCGGTCACCTCCCCCGCCACTTCGGTGCCCGCTTCTCGGTGAACGCGGCGTGGAACTCGGCGTAGTCCTCGCCGTGCATGAGGAGGGCCTGGGTCGCCGCGTCCATTTCGACGGCGGCGGCGAGCGGCATGTCCAGTTCGGCGGTGAGCAGTGCCTTGGTCTGGGCGTGGGCGAGGGCTGGGCCCTCGGCGAGCCGGCGGGCCAGGGCCTGCGCGGCCTCGTCGGCGTGCCCCTCGTCGGTGAGTTCGCTGATCAGGCCGATGCGTTCGGCCTCCGGCGCGCGCACGGGCTCGCCGAGCATCAGCAGCCGTGTCGCGTGGCCGAGCCCGACCACGCGGGGCAGCAGATAGGCGGCGCCCATGTCGCCGCCGGACAGGCCGACGCGGGTGAAGAGGAAGGCGAACCGGGCGCTCGGGTCGGCGACCCGGAAGTCGGCGGCGAGCGCGAGTACGGCTCCGGCGCCCGCGGCGACGCCGTGCACCGCGGCGATCACCGGGAACGGGCACTCCCGGACGGCGCGGACCACCTGGCCGGTCATCCGGTTGAAGTCGAGGAGCTGGGCGGTGTCCATGGCGAGGGTCGCGCCGATGATCTCGTCGACGTCGCCGCCGGAGCAGAATCCGCGCCCCTCGCCGGCCAGCACCAGGGCGCGGACGGACCGTTCGCGGGACAGCTCGGCGAGCAGGTCCCGCAGGTCGGCGTAGGCGCCGAAGGTGAGGGCGTTGAGCTTCTCGGGGCGGGCCAGGGTGACCGTGGCGACGCCGTCGGTGAGCTCGTAGCCCAGGTGCTCCCACTCGGGGGTGCGGGCGGCGGAGCCGGTGAAGGGACTCATGAGGTGCGGCCTCCTCGGGCGGGGGCGACGCTGCGACTGCCCTCCGAAGTTATCACCTATCCGTGACTGTCGTCACGAGTGCGCGATAGGCCGGTCGGGGCGTATCGGGTCCGGACCCGCGCCGCGTGGCCCGCGCCACGAGGGGGAGCCGGGGCCCGAGGGTCCTGGAGGGACGGGAGAACGGTCGCCGCGTCCGTCACCGGGTCACGGATCTTCGATAGCCGTGTAACGGCGGGAGCAGACACGGGAGGGGGACCGTTCCCCTGGGTACAGAGCCCCGTATCGGACCGAACGTCCCGAAAGGAGCCCCGGACGGCCCGGGGACACAGTGGCAGATGTCCGGAGAAAGCCCGCCGAGCACGTTTGCCCGACAGAGCCGTACCATTCCTAAGGTTGAAAGCAGGACAGCCTGCTCCATGAACGGACCCGCCTTGCACGACACCCCCGCCCCCGCCTCCTGGCGCATCGCGCTGCCGCACTCCGTCGCGGCCGTGCCCGTCGCCCGTGCGCTGGTCCGTACCGCACTCGCCGAGCTGGAGCACGCGGCCGACAGTGACACCGCGGAGCTGCTCACCGCGGAGCTGGTCGCGAACGCCGTCGAGCACACCGCGGGCGACGGGCCGATAGAGCTGGTCGTGGAGCTGCTGCCGACCGGCTGCCAGGTCGAGGTGCACGACCCCGACCCGGCGCCGCCGGGCGACCTCACGGTCCCGCACCCGGCCGAGCCCGATCCCTGGCAGGAGCACGGGCGCGGCCTGCTGCTGATCCGCACCCTCAGCTCGTCCTGCGGGCACCGCCCCACCGACTCCGGCAAGGCGGTCTGGTTCAGACTGCCTGTGGTTCCCGCTCAGCGGCGTCCGGTGCGCTGACGGCCGCGTCGGCCCCGGCACGGGCCAGCCGGGAGTTGCGGCGCCCGTAGACGACGTACACCAGGAATCCGGCCGCCAGGAACCCGGCGAACTGGATCCAGGTCGTCCAGCCGGTCTCGTACATCAGGTAGAGGCAGAAGCCCACGCCGAGCACCGGCACCACGGGGTAGAGCGGCACCCGGAAGGTGCGCGCGAGGTCCGGCTCGCGGCGGCGCAGCGCGATCACCGCGATGTTCACGGCCACCATCACGGCGAGTGTGCCGATGGTGCACAGGTTGACCACGGAGTCCAGCGACGCGAAGGCCGCGGGGAGCGCGAAGACGAGCGCGACGATCAGCGTGCCGGCGACCGGCGTCGACGTCTTCGGGGAGACCTTCTCGAAGACGCGCGGGACCAGGCCGTCGCGGGACATCGACATCAGGATCCGGGTCTGGCCGTACATCACGGCGAGCACCACGGAGGCGATGGCGACGACCGCGCCGAAGGCGATGACCCCGCCGCCGATGGTGGAGCCGGTCACCTCGTTGACGACGTAGGACAGTGCGGCGGGCCTGCTGCCGACCTTGTCCCCGCCGATGGCGCCGATCGCGGCGAGGGCCACGGCGCAGTACAGCACGGTGACCACGCCGATGCAGACCAGGATGGCGATGGGGATGTTCCGGCGGGGGTTCTTGGCCTCCTCGCCGGCGGTGGTGATGGCGTCGAAGCCGATGTACGAGAAGAACGCGGCCGTGGTGCCGGCGCCGATGCCGCCGAGTCCGGCGGGCGAGAACGGTGTGAGGTTGCCGTCCTTGAAGGCGCTGAACCCGATCGCGCAGAACAGCACGAGCACGACGAGCTTCAGCACGGCCATCGCGGCCGTCGCGCGGGCGCTCTCGCGGACACCGCGCACCAGCAGGACCGAGGCGAGCGCGATCACGACGACGGCCGGGAGGTTGATGATCCCGCCGTCGGACGGGCCGGCGGAGAGCATGTCGGGCAGGTGCAGGCCGGTGACGCTGACGAGCAGCTCGTTGACGTACTGGCTCCAGCCGACCGCGACGGCCGACACGGAGACGCCGTACTCCAGGAGCAGGCACCAGCCGACCAGGAAGGCCGTGCTCTCACCGAGTCCGGCGTAGGCGAAGGAGTACGACGATCCGGAGACCGGGATGGCGCCGCCCAGCTCCGCGAAGGCGAACGCGGTGAAGACGCAGGTGATCGCGGCGAGGAGGAAGGAGACGACCACGGCGGGTCCGGCCTGGGCGACCGAGTCGGAGAGTCCGACGAAGATGCCGGTGCCGACGATGGCGCCGACACCGAAGCAGATGAGCTGGAAGAGCCCCATCGTGCGCTTGAGTCCGTTGCCTTCGAGGTCGGCGCCGGACTCGGCTATCAGGTGAGCGGGGGACTTGATACGGGGAGCGGGCATGCGGGGTGGTGCTCGTTTCTGGTGGTGCGGTGCGACGGGGTGTGTCGCGCGACAGGCCTCGGAAGGGATGATTCCAAGGCCCGACGGACATCGTACGAAGGATTTCAGGCCAGAGTGGCGACCAGGACCGCCTTGATCGTATGCAGCCGGTTCTCCGCCTGGTCGAAGACGACGGAGTGCGCGGACTCGAAGACCTCGTCGGTGACCTCCAGCGAATCGAGGCCGTGGGCCGCGTGGATCTCGCGGCCGATCTCGGTGCCGAGGTCGTGGTAGGCCGGGAGGCAGTGCAGGAACCTGACGTCGGGGTTGCCGGTCAGGCGCAGCACGTCCATGGTCACGGCGTACGGGGAGAGGGCGCCGATGCGCTCCGCCCACACCTCCTTGGGCTCGCCCATGGAGACCCACACGTCGGTGACGACGAAGTCCGCGCCGCGGACACCGTCGGCGATGTGCTCGGTGAGGGTGATGCGGGCGCCGCTCTTCTGGGCCAGCTCGCGGGCCTGCGCGACGATCTCGTCGGCGGGCCAGTAGGCGCGCGGGGCGACGATGCGGACGTCCATGCCGAGCAGCGCGCCGGTGACGAGGTAGGAGTTGCCCATGTTGAAGCGGGCGTCGCCGAGGTAGGCGAAAACGGTCTCGCCGAGCGGCTTGGAACAGTGCTCGCTCATGGTGAGGACGTCGGCCAGCATCTGGGTGGGGTGCCAGTCGTCGGTGAGGCCGTTGTAGACGGGCACGCCCGCGTAGGCGGCCAGCTCCTCGACGGAGGCCTGGCTGTCGCCGCGGTACTCGATGGCGTCGAACATGCGGCCCAGCACCCGCGCCGTGTCCTTCACGGACTCCTTGTGGCCCATCTGCGATCCGGAGGGGTCCAGATACGTCGTCGAGGCACCCTGGTCCGCGGCGGCGACCTCGAAGGCGCAGCGCGTACGGGTGGAGGTCTTCTCGAAGATCAGCGCGATGTTCCTGCCGGCCAGGTGCCGGGTCTCCGTCCCGGCCTTCTTGGCGGCCTTGAGCCCGGCGGCCAGCTCGACCAGACCGAGGAACTCCTCGTCGGTGAAGTCCAGCTCCTTGAGGAAGTGGCGGCCGGCGAGGGCGGTCGGGACTGTCGCCATGGGGGCGCTCCAGGGATACGGGGGACGAGGGCGGGACGTTTGGAATTCTATACGACGCTCGGCATTTATATACGGCCTCGTGTTCGACTTCACCCGGAGACCCCCGCCCGGGCCCCCACAACCGGCCCGAGCCGGCCTGAGGAACGCCCCCCGACGCCCCTCACCGACCTCCACCACACGTCGCCGCCCGCTCACCGCCCCCTCGCCCGCCAGGACGGGACCGGCCGGCCTGCCCGCCTGCCTGCCTGCCTGCCTGCCTAGACGGGGTCGCGTTCGACGGGGCAGCTCATGCAGCGCGGGCCGCCCCTGCCCCGTCCCAGCTCGCTGCCGGGGATCTCGATGACCTCGATGCCCTGCTTGCGCAGATGCGTGTTGGTCGTGGCGTTGCGTTCGTAGGCGATCACGACACCCGGCTCGACGGCGAGGACGTTGCACCCGTCGTCCCACTGCTCCCGCTCGGCCGCGTGCACGTCCTGGGTGGCGGTCAGGACCCGGATCGCGTCGAGGCCGAGCGCCGCGGCGATGGCGCGGTGCATGTGCTCCGGGGGGTGGTCGGTGACCTTCAGCTCCTTCTCCCCCGCGCCGGGCTCGATGGTGTACGAGCGGAGCATGCCGAGGCCCGCGTACTGGGTGAAGGTGTCGCCGCCGACCATCGTCATCACGGTGTCGAGGTGCATGAACGCGCGCCGCTTCGGCATGTCGAGCGCCACGATCGTGGTCGCCGAGCCCGCCGCGAACAGCTTGTGCGCGAGCATCTCGACGGCCTGGGGTGTCGTCCGCTCGCTCATGCCGATCAGCACCGCGCCGTTGCCGATGACGAGGACGTCGCCGCCCTCGATCGTGGACGGGTAGTCGGCCTGCCCCTCCGACCAGAGGTTGAAGCCCTCGTCGCGGAAGAGCGGGTGGTGCCGGTAGATCGCCTCGAAGTGCACGGTCTCGCGCTGCCGGGCCGGCCAGCGCATCGCGTTGATGGAGACCCCGTCGTATATCCAGGCGGAGGTGTCCCGGGTGAAGAGGTGGTTGGGCAGCGGGCCGAGCAGGAAGTCGTCGAGATCCATGACGTGGAAGCGCACGGAGGTGGGCTCCGGGTGCGCGTCCAGGAACTCCCGCTTGGTCATGCCTCCGACGAGGACCGAGGCCAGCTCCGGCGCGGGCAGGGTCTCGAAGGCCGCCCGGAGGTGGTCGGTGGCGAGCGGGCCGTACTCCTTCTCGTCGAAGACCCGGTCCAGCACGAGCGACCGGGCCGCCGGGATCGCGAGGGTCTCGGCCAGCAGGTCCCCGAAGAGGTGGACGGCGACACCGCGGTCACGCAGCACGTCGGCGAACCCGTCGTGCTCGGCGCGCGCCCGGCGCACCCACAGGACGTCGTCGAAGAGGAGGGCGTCCTTGTTGCTGGGGGTGAGCCTTTTGAGCTCGAGGTCGGGTCTGTGCAGGATGACGCGGCGCAGCCGCCCGGCCTCGGAGT
Source organism: Streptomyces sp. NPDC005302 (assembly GCF_040607345.1). Lineage (NCBI taxonomy): Bacteria > Bacillati > Actinomycetota > Actinomycetes > Kitasatosporales > Streptomycetaceae > Streptomyces > Streptomyces sp. NPDC005302. The sequence continues at coordinate 53,848 of NZ_JBEXGN010000003.1, read as the reverse complement.
CGACATGGAATCCCATGCCTCCATCCTGACCATCCGGACGCGCGTTCACCCGCGGATCGCCGTGAGCCGCGTCGCATTCATTTCGTCCCCTTGACGATAAAGGTGACCCGCGCTTATCGTCTCGGTGACGACAACAGGGAACGACAGGTCGCCGGGAACGTCCGGCGCCGAGGGGGTACTCATGGCCGACATCACCCGCCGTCTTGGCTGGCGCCATCTGCGCGGGGGGCCCACCGCCCACGTCCGGCACCACCGCTCGGGGCAGCTGGTGCACGACGGCCCGGGCCTCAGCTTCTGGTACCGCTCGCTGACCGCCGCCCTGTCCGAGATCCCGGTGGACGACCGCGAGCTGGCGATGACCTTCCACGCCCGGACCTCCGACTTCCAGGACGTCGCCGTACAGGCCACCGTCACGTACCGGATCAGCGACCCCTCCCTCGCCGCCGCCCGCCTCGACTTCTCCATCGACCCCGACACGGGCGCCTGGCGCGGCACCCCGCTCGAACAGCTGGGCTCGCTGCTGACCGAGACGGCCCAGCAGCACGCTCTCGACGTCCTCGCCCGTACGTCGCTGGCCTCCGCCCTGGTCGACGGGGTCGCGGCGGTCCGGGAGCGGATCGCCGGAGGCCTCGCCGCCGAACCCCGGCTGCCCGCGACCGGCATCGAGGTGGTCGCCGCGCGCGTCGTCGCGCTGCGCCCGGAGCCCGAGGTGGAACGCGCGCTGCGCACCCCGGCCCGCGAGCAGATCCAGCAGGACGCGGACAAGGCGACGTACGAACGCCGGGCGGTCGCCGTCGAGCGGGAGCGCGCCATCGCCGAGAACGAACTCGCCAGCCAGATCGAACTCGCCCGTCGCGAGGAGCAGTTGGTCGACCAGCGCGGTACGAACGCGCGCCGCGAGGCCGAGGAGCACGCGGCGGCGGACGCCGTGCGCGCCGGGGCGGAGGCCGCCCGCACGGTCCGGCTGGCCGAGGCGGAGGCCACCCGGTCGCTGCGGCTCGCCGAGGCCGAGGCGAGCCGCAAGGTGCGGATGGCGGGGGCCGAGGCGCAGGCGGAGCGCGAGGTCGGCGCGGCCCGGGCCGAGGCGCAGGCGGCCTGGCTGCGGGTGCACGGCGATGTGGACGTCGCCACGCTGCACGCCCTCACCGGCACCCGGCTCGCGGAGAACCTGCCGCGGATCGAGAGCGTCACGGTGTCGCCCGACGTGCTGACCGGGCTGCTCGCCAAGCTGGGCAACGGAGCCGGCGGAGAGCAGGCGTGAGCCTCGCGCCCCGGGTCGTCCTCGTCCATCGCACCAGCGAGTACGAGGAGTTGGTGGCCCGGCACGGTACGCACGGGCAGGCCGCGTTCTTCCTGTCCTCGCGCGGCCGGGACATCACGGAGGTCGCCGAACGGCACCGGCGGGCCCGTGCGGCGCTCGCCGAGGTGGTCGCCGCCGTGCCGCTGACCTGGCGTCAGGCGCGGGTGGAGCGAGCCGATCTGGACCGGTTCCTGTTCGCGCCCGAGGACGTCGTGGTCGTCGTCGGGCAGGACGGGCTGGTCGCGAACGTGGCCAAGTACCTGGCGGGCCAGCCCGTCGTGGGGATCGACGCCGATCCGGGGCGCAATCCGGGCGTGCTGGTGCGGCATCGGCCGGGGGACGCGAAGGCGCTGCTCGGCTCCGCGTTCACGGGCGCGGCCGACGAACTGACCATGGTCGAGGCGGTCGCCGACGACACGCAGCGGCTGGTCGCCCTCAACGAGATCTACCTCGGAGCCGCGGGCCATCAGACGGTCCGCTATCGGCTGGGGCTCGACGAGTACGGGGGTGCCGTCGAGCCCCAGGCCTCCAGCGGGGTTCTGGTGGGGACCGGGACCGGTGCGAGCGGGTGGCTGCGGTCGGTGTGGCAGGAGCGCGGCGGGGGGCCCGCGTTGCCCGGCCGGACGGACCGGCGGCTGCTGTGGTTCGTCCGCGAGGCGTGGCCGTCGCCGGCCACCGGTACGTCGCTGGTGGCCGGTGAGCTGACCGCCGAGGGGCGGCTGTGTCTCACCGTCGAGTCGGACCGGCTCATCGTGTTCGGGGACGGGATGGAGGGGGACGCGGTGGAACTGACGTGGGGTCAGACCGTTCGGGTGGGGGTGGCGGGGGTTCGGCTGCGGCTGGTGGGGTGATCGGGGCCGCGGCCCGGTCGGGGCCGAGCCCGGTTCCCCGGGCCCCTTGACCTGCCTCCCCTGGATGCCACGTGCGGGCCCCTCCTGCCCGCGACCCGGTCGATGATCGGCCGACCGCCGGTGGGGGCTGATCGCGCAGTTCCCCGCGCCCCTTGGCCTCCTCCCCCGGATGCCATGTGCAGGCCCTGTCCAAGCCAGCGGCCGGGTCGACCGTCGACTGACCGCCCGTGGGGGTTGCTCGCGCCGTTCCCCGCGCCCCCAGGCGGCCTACGGCCGCCCCTGGCGCCGCCGTCGGCGGCCCCAGGGGCGCGGGGAACTGCGCGGGCACCCCCCACCGGCCGGCAGCCGGGTCACCGGCCCGGTGGGGGGTGGGCGAGGAGAGCGGTACCCGCTACAGGCGGGGGTCCACCGGTTCTGATTCCAGGGCCAGGGTGGCGAAGACCGCCTCGTGGACGCGCCAGAGGGGTTCTCCCTCCGCCAGCCGGTCCAGGGCCTCCAGGCCGAGGGCGTACTCACGGAGGGCCAGCGACCGCTTGTGGTTCAGGAAACGGCCCCGCAGGCGGGCCAGGTTCTCCGGGCGGGTGTACTCCGGGCCGTAGATGATCCGCAGGTACTCGCGGCCCCGGCACTTGATGCCGGGCTGCACCAGGCGCCCCTTCTCGCTCCGCACCAGCGCGCCGGCCGGCTTCACGACCATGCCCTCGCCGCCACGGCCCGTCATCTCCAGCCACCAGTCGACACCGGCCCGCACCGACTCCGGGTCACCGGTGTCGACGAAGAGCCGCCGGGTGGTCTGCAGCAGTCCACTGCCGTCGTGCTCCACGAGCCGGTCGATCAGGGCCAGTTGCCCGTCGTGCGGCAGGGCGGCGAGGCTCCGCCCCCGCACGGCCAGGATCTGGAACGGCGCGAGGCGGACGCCGTCGAGGCCGTCCGTGGTCCAGCAGTAACGCCGGTACGCCTCCGTGAACGCGTCCGCGTCCACGGCCCGTTCACGCTGACGCGTCAGCAGGTCCGCGACATCGATCCCCCGGGCGGCGGCCCCTTCGAGCGCGGACAACGCACCCGGGAACACGGCCCCGGACGCGGCGCCGACGGCCGCGTACTGGTTGCGCAGCAGCCCGGACGCCTTCAGCGACCACGGCATCAACTCGGCGTCGAGCAGCACCCAGTCGGTGTCGAGCTCTTCCCAGAGTCCGGCCTCGGTCGCGGCGGCGCGCACCCGGCCGAGGATCTCCTCGGTGACGGCGGCGTCGTCGAAGAAGGGCCGTCCGGTACGGGTGTACAGGGCCCCGCTGGGACCCTCCACGCCGAACCGCTCACGCGCCGCGTCCACGTCCCGGCAGACCAGGGCAACCGCCCGCGACCCCATGTGCTTCTCCTCGCACACGACCCGGTCGACCCCGTCCTCCTTGTACTGGGCGAAGGCCTCGGCGGGGTGCTCCAGGTAGCCCTCGACGTGCGAGGTCGCGGTCGGGGCCATGGTCGGCGGCAGGTACGGGAGCAGCCGCGGGTCCACGGCGAAGCGGCTCATGACCTCCAGGGCCGCGGCCGCGTTCTCCTCACGGACGGCCACCCGGCCGGCGTGCCGGGTCTCGACGACCCGGCGGCCGTACACGTCCGCGAGGTCCAGCGGCCGGCCCTCGTGACCGCCCGGCGCCTCGGTGGCGAGCGGCTTGGCCGGTTCGTACCAGACCTGCTCGGCCGGTACGTCGACGAGTTCACGCTCCGGCCAGCGCAGCGCGGTCAGCTTGCCGCCGAACACGGCACCGGTGTCCAGGCAGATGGTGTTGTTGAGCCAGGTCGCCGTGGGAACGGGGGTGTGGCCGTAGACGACGGCGGCACGCCCCCGGTAGTCCTCGGCCCACGGGTAGCGCACCGGCAGGCCGAACTCGTCGGTCTCCCCGGTGGTGTCGCCGTACAGCGCGTGCGAGCGCACCCGGCCCGAGGTACGGCCGTGGTACTTCTCGGGCAGACCGGCGTGGCAGACCACGAGCCGGCCGCCGTCGAGGACGTAGTGGCTGACGAGGCCGTCGACGAACTCCCGTACGGAGGCGCGGAACTCGTCGCTCTGCGCGTCCATCTGCTCGATGGTCTCGGCGAGTCCGTGCGTGTGCTGGACCTTGCGGCCCTTGAGGTAGCGGCCGAACTTGTTCTCGTGGTTGCCGGGGACGCACAGGGCGTCGCCCGAGCCGACCATGGACATCACACGGCGCAGCACGCCGGGGGTGTCGGGTCCGCGGTCGACGAGGTCGCCGACGAAGACGGCGGTACGGCCCTCGGGGTGCGCACCGTCGACGTAGCCGAGCTTGCCGAGCAGGGTCTCCAGCTCGGAGGCGCAGCCGTGGATGTCGCCGACGATGTCGAAGGGGCCGGTGAGGTGGGTCAGGTCGTTGAACCGCCTCTCGGTCACGACCGAGGCGTTCTCCACGTCGGCGACGCCGCGCAGGACGTGCACCTTGCGGAAGCCCTCACGCTCCAACTGCCGCAGGGAACGCCGCAGTTCACGGATGTGGCGCTGGATGACGCGACGTGGCATCTCGGCGCGGTCGGTGCGTGCGGCGTTCCGTTCGGCGCACACCTCCTCGGGTACGTCGAGGACGATCGCGATGGGCAGCACGTCGTGCTCGCGGGCGAGTTCGATCAGCTGCCGACGGCTGTCCTGCTGGACGCTGGTCGCGTCGACGACGGTCCGGCGGCCGGCCGCGAGCCGCTTGCCCGCGATGTAGTGCAGGACGTCGAAGGCGTCGCCGCTGGCGCTCTGGTCGTTCTCGTCGTCGGCGACCAGGCCGCGGCAGAAGTCGCTGGAGATGACCTCCGTCGGCTTGAAGTGGCGCCGGGCGAAGGTGGACTTGCCGGATCCCGAGGCGCCGACCAGCACCACGAGGGAGAGGTCGGTCACGGGCAGGACGCGCCCCTGGTAGGTCTCGTCGCTCATGCCGCCTTCTCCTCCTTGTTCGCGGTCGGGGTGGCTGTGGCCAGGGTGAAGACGGCCATCTGGGTCGGCGGTCCGACCTCGGGGTCGTCGAGACCGACGGGGGTGAACTCCACGGCGTAGCCGTGCCGTTCGGCTACCGTGCGGGACCAGCCGCGGAACTCCTCGCGGGTCCATTCGAAGCGGTGGTCGCCGTGCCGGCTGTGTCCGGCCGGGAGGGTCTCCCAGCGGACGTTGTACTCGACGTTCGGGGTGGTCACCAGGACGGTCCGGGGGCGTGCTGAACCGAACACCGCGTACTCCAGGGCGGGCAGCCGGGGCAGGTCGAGGTGCTCGATGACCTCGCTGAGCACGGCGGCGTCGTACCCCTTGAGCCGGCGGTCGGTGTAGGCGAGCGAGCCCTGGACGAGCTGGACGCGTGCGGCCTGCCGCTCGCCCATGCGGTCCAGCTTGAGCCGGCGCGCGGCGATGGTGAGCGCGCGCACCGACACGTCGACGCCGACGATCTCGGTGAACCGGGTGTCCTTGAGGAGCGCCTGCACCAACTGGCCCTGCCCGCAGCCGAGGTCGAGGACCCGGCTCGCGCCGGACGTGTGCAGCGCGGCGAGGATCGCGTCCCGGCGCAGCACGGCGAGCGGCACCGGCTTCTCCTCGGTGTCGGTCTCCTCGTCGACCGCGTTGTCGATCTCCGCGACGTCGGTGTCGTCGGTCTCGGCGAGGCGGACGAGTTCGAGCCGCTCCATGGCCTCCCGGGTCAGTGACCAACGCCGGGACAGGTAGCGGCTGGTGATCAGCTTCTGCTCCGGGTGGTCGGGCAGCCAGCCCTCGCCCGCGCGCAGCAGCTTGTCGACCTCGTCGGACGCCACCCAGTAGTGCTTGGCGTCGTCGAGGACCGGAAGCAGGACGTAGAGGTGGCGCAGCGCCTCGGCGACCGTCAGGCCGCGTGCCTCCAACTCCAGTCGCACATAGCGGGAGTCGCCCCACTCCGGGAACTGCGGGTCCAGCGGAACGGCCTCGGCCGACACGGTCCAGCCGAGCGGTTCGAAGAGGGCGCGGACGAGGTCGGCGCCGCCGCGCGCGGGCAGTGCGGGCACCTCGACGCGCAGCGGCCGGGTCTCGGCGGGCAGTTCGGGCCGGGCGGCGCACTGGCCCTTCATCGCGCTGGAGAAGACGGCGCTCAGCGCGACGGCGAGCAGCGAGGAGGCGGCGTACGGGCGGTCGTTGACGTACTGCGCGAGCGCGGCGTCGGGGGCGCCGCCGCGCCCCTTGCCCTTGCCGCGCCGGACCAGGGCCACCGCGTCGACCTCCAGGAGCAGGGCGGCGGTGCACCGCTCGGCGGTCGCCTCGGGGTAGAGGACGTGGGCCGTGCCGTAGGACGTCGAGAACGTCTGCGCCTTGTCGGGATGCTTGTGCAGCAGAAAGCCGAGATCGGTCGCTGGGCGCTCTGGGGTACCGGTGGTACTGATCGTCAGGAACACTGTCGTCTGCCTCGAAACGTCTTCTGAGCTGCGAGAACTCCTGCGGATCGACGGTTCGGCGCACACGGGTGCACACCTCTCCGGCGCCGCCCGGCCGCAGCGATGGGCGAGCGCGCCTCGGGGCCGCCATCGCGGGCTCTCCCGCGGCCCGGCGGCCCGTGGCCACGCCGCGCCGCGATCGGCCGCGGGGGCGACGCCTGGTCTCGGCGCGCCCCCACAACGTACCGCCGACGCCGCAGGTGGGCTCGGGTTTTTTCGTGCCGGCGGAGGTGACCGAGGGAGGTCAGCCGGAGGTGCCGGACGGCCGCGGGACGGTCTCTTTCGCGTCACCGACGCCCGCGGTGTCGAGGAGGGTGCCGGCCATCGTGACCGCGAGGCCGTCGAGTCCGCGGCCCTGCATGACGGCACGGACGCCCGATCCGTCGAAGGTGACGGTCAGCTGGCGGGCGAGCAGCGCGGGGTCGTCGGCACCGCCGCGCTCCGCCTCCTCCTCGAAGAACGCGGTCAGGGTGTCCTTGCACCGGCGGGCGACCAGGCTCGCGGGGTGGTCCGGCGCCTTCAGTTCGGCGGTGACGGACACGAAGGGGCAGCCGAGGAAGTCCGGGCCGTCGGCCAGCTCCTCCAGGCGCTCGAAGACGTGCAGGATGCGTGCCCGCGGCGAGCGGTCGTCGGCACCGGGCACCAGGAACGCCTGGTGGGCGGGCGCGCTGCGTTCCAGGCTCGCCGCCAGCACCTCGTCCTTGCTGCCGAACAGCTGGTACATCGAGCGCTTGGAGACCCCGGCCTCGCGGCACAGCGCCTCGACGCCGATGCCGACCCCCTCGCGGTAGAAGAGCCCGGCCGCGGCGTCGAGCAGTCGGTCCCGGGTCGTGGAGGCAGCGGTCGAGGAGGCCCCGGTCACGGTCGGTGTCGCCTGTGTCATGGGGACAGCCTACGTTCTCCTGTTGCCATTCGGAAACCGATCGGTTTACAGTTCCCGGAGACGAAGGAAACCGATCGGTTTCCGAAAGGGGAAAGCTCATGACCAGCATCGAAGGTTCCGTGGCACTGGTGACCGGCGGCAGCCGCGGCATCGGCAAGGCACTCGTGGAGTCCCTCTACGAGCGGGGCGCCGCCAAGGTGTACGCGACCGCCCGCGACCCGAAGTCGGTCACCCACCCCGACGCGGTGCCGCTGGCGCTGGAGGCCACCGACCCCGCGTCGGTCGCGGCCGCCGCCGAGCGGGCCCAGGACGTCACGATCCTGATCAACAACGCGGGCGGATCGGGACGGACGTCCTTCCTCGACTCCCCCGTCGAGGACGTGCGGCGCGAGTTCGACATCAACTTCTACGGCCCCCTGCTCGCCACCCGGGCGTTCGTCCCGGTCCTGGAGCGCAACGGCGGCGGACACATCCTGACCGTCCACTCGGTGCTGTCGTGGATGACGGTCCCCGGTACGGACGGATACAGCGCCTCCAAGGCCGCGCTGTGGTCGCAGAGCAACGCGCTGCGTCTGGAACTCCGGCCGCGCGGCATCAAGGTCACCGGTCTGCACGTCGGCTACGTCGACACCGACCTGACCGCGGGCCTCGACGTGCCCAAGGTCTCCGCGCACAGCGTCGCGGCGGAGGCTCTCGACGGCATCGAGGCGGACGCCCACGAGGTCCTCGCCGACGCGGTGACCCGCCAGGTCAAGGCGGGCCTCTCGGGCGACCTCAGCGCCCTGTACCCGCAGCTCGCCGAACAGCGGTAGCCGCCGTGGGGCCCGGGTCGCTACGGGGTGGCGCGGCCGATCACGCCGAGCCACTCGGTCAGCAGCCGGCTCGTCTCCCCGGGGCGCTCCTGCTGGACCCAGTGGCCGCAGCCGTCGAGGACGTGCGAGGAGACCAGGCCCGGCAGCGTGACGGGGAAGGCCTCGATGGCGCCGGCCATCCACGTGGTGGAGGCGTCCAGGGCACCGCCGATGAACAGCGAGGGCTGGGTGATCGGGGCACCGTCGTGGTCGGCGAGGTCCTCCCAGTCCCGGTCCATGTTGCGGTAGCGGTTGAGCGCCCCGGTCAGGCCGGTGCGCTCGAACTCGGCCGCGTAGACGTCGAGTTCCTCCGCACCGAGCCAGCCGGGGCGGACATCGGCGGGGAAGCGGTCACGGACCGTGCCGCCGGGTGCGGCGAAGTGCGGGTCGGGCGCGCCGGGCGGGGGCATCGTGTCGCCGGACATGGCGGCGTAGAAGCCCGCGAGCCAGCCGCGTACGTCCGGCTCGATCTCCGCCTCCGCACGGCCCGGACGCTGGAAGCGGGAGACGTAGAACTCCTCCTCTCCTCCCATGGCCGCGAAGATCTCGGAGGGCCGCGGGCCGCCCCGCGGCGCGTAGGGGACGCTGAGCAGCCCCACGGCCCGGAACACGTCGGGGCGCAGCAGCGCGGAGCCGGCCGCGATGTTCGCCCCCACGTCGTGCCCGACGATCACCGCGTGCTGTTCGCCCAGCGCCCGCACGACGGCCACGTTGTCCTCGACCAGGTCGGGCAGCCGGTACGCCTCGACCGCCTCGGGCCGGGACGAGCGGCCGTGCCCGCGCACGTCGACGGCGACCGCCCGGTACCCGGCCGCGGCAAGGGCCGGCAGTTGATGGCGCCACGAGTACCAGAACTCCGGAAAGCCGTGCACGAGAAGGACCAGCGGCCCCTCGCCCCGCTCGACGAGATGGATCCGGCCCGCGGGTCCGGGAACCACCCGGTGCGTGACGTCCGGCATCTGCTGCGGCATGGGTCCTCCACGGGCCTCGGTCCTGCTCGTGCGGGCGCCGGGTGCCACGAACCGGGCACCGGGCGCTGCACCAAGATCGCTTCCGATCCTGGTCGAACGCCCCCGCCGTCGCGAGCGATGTTGCCGCTTCGGCAAACACGACGGACACGGCGAACACGGCGATCACGGTGATGCGTGCGGGCCACGGTGCCCGCGGGCCTATGGGCCGGGAGGTCGGGGTGGGCGGGGCCGGGGGGTCGGTGGGCCGGGACGATCGGGGCGGAGGGGACAGCGGTTCGGCACGGGACGCCTGATGTGACCGGTGCATGATGGATACATGGATCTTCGAGTCTTCACAGAACCGCAGCAGGGCGCGACCTACGACACGCTGCTTCGCGTGGCCAAGGCCGCCGAAGACCTTCACTACGGCGCCTTCTTCCGCTCCGACCACTACCTGAGCATGGGCTCCGCCGACGGCCTCCCCGGCCCCACGGACGCCTGGATCACCCTGGCCGGCATCGCCCGCGAGACGAGCAGCATCCGTCTCGGCACGCTGATGACCGCGGGCACCTTCCGTCTTCCCGGCGTCCTCGCCATCCAGGTCGCGCAGGTCGACCAGATGTCGGGCGGCCGCGTGGAACTCGGGCTGGGGGCCGGCTGGTACGAGGCCGAGCACGCGGCCTACGGAATCCCCTTCCCGAAGGAGAAGTTCGGCCGGCTGGAGGAGCAACTCGCCGTCGTCACCGGGCTGTGGGGCACGCCCGTCGGCGAGCGGTTCGACTTCGACGGCACGTACTACCAGTTGAAGGACTCGCCCGCGCTGCCCAAGCCCGCGCAGTCGAAGGTGCCCGTACTGATCGGCGGCCACGGAGCGAAGCGCACGCCGGCTCTGGCGGCGCGCTACGCCGACGAGTTCAACATCCCCTTCGCCTCCGTGGCGGACTCGGAGCAGCAGTTCGGCCGGGTGCGCGCGGCGGTGCAACAGGCCGGGCGCAAGGCCGACGAACTCGTCTACTCCAACGCCCTGGTGGCCTGTGTCGGCCGCACCGACCGCGAGGTGAAGCGGCGCGCGGACGCCATCGGCCGTGACGTCGAGGAGCTGAAGGCGAACGGTCTCGCGGGTTCTCCCGCCGAGGTGGTCGAGCGGATCGCCGAATACCAGGCGGTGGGTTCGCAGCGGATGTATCTCCAGATCCTCGACCTCGACGACCTGGACCAGCTGGAGTTGATCGCGGCCGAGGTGATGCCGGGGCTCGACTGACTCCGGATGTCGCGCCGTACGGGCCGGCCGTCGAGCGGCACACGCCCCGCCCCGGCCGGACCGCTCGCGTCCTTCCGCCCCGGGGCGGGCCGTACGGGTCCGGGGCGGGCCGCACGGCTACCCGGTGGCCGAACCCCGTTCCACCACGCGTTTCTCGTCCCGGACCGCGAGGCGCCTGAGCATCTCCAGGACGCGGTCCCGGGACTCGTCCGCCGCGTCGATGGCCTCCATGCACTGCCAGTACGTCCCCTCGTCGTGCGCCGCGCAGGCGACGCCGACCAGGGCCATACCGACCTCGCCCAGGAGGCGGCCCAGGCAGAGGAGCGCGTCGCGCGGATCGCCCAGCTCGGTGAGCTGGGCGGCACGTAAGGCATCGAGACCGAGCGCGGGAGCGCCCAGGACCCCGCAGCCACGGCCCGCCAGCTCCGTCAACCCCAGGGCCTCACCCCGGAGTTCCGGCGGACCGGACACCGCGAACCGGCTGCCGATCGCCTGTGCCAGGGAATGCGCCTGCCATGCCTCGGCCATCACCTCCGGAGTGTCCCCGCTCTCCGCCAGGGCACGTCTGCTCGTCACGATGAGCCGCACCGCTTCCATGCGCTGCCCCCGTCTGTCGCGACGCGTTCACACGCGTCCGCCCGAACTCACTGGTTCACTACCCAGAGTGAAGTCCCTTGAGACGAAAAGCCAGAGGAAGCCCGAAATCTGTGGACACACGGTGGAGAGTTGACGGCTGTACGACTCCGGAGAGTGACACCTCGCTGTTGGGTGATCCCGCGGACGTCCTCCGCTCCCGTCAGGAGCCGCCGGGCGCGGGGAACCTGAGTTCGTTGCGGTCGATCTTCGCGTCGAGCGCGGCGAGCGGGTCGACGCCCAGCACCTCGCAGAACTGCAGCAGGTAGGCGAGGACGTCGGCCACCTCGTCACGGACGCGGTGCGCGCGCTCCGCGTCGTCCATGACGCGGGCCGACTCCTCCGGGGTCAACCACTGGAAGATCTCGACGAGTTCGGAGGCTTCCACGCTGAGGGCCGCGACGAGGTTCTTCGGGGTGTGGTAGGGCTGCCAGTTCCGGGCGGCCGCGAAGTCGGCCAGCCTGCGCTGCAGTGTCGCTACGTCCAGTTCACTCACGGCGTCAGGTCTACCACCGTCGCACCGGCCGCCCCGAACGCCGGGTCCCCGTCGCTCAGCGCCGCCACCAGCCGGATGTGGCCCCGCTCGCACATCCGCTGCGCCAGCCGCACCAGTTCACCGGTCTGCCGTGCGTCCAGCCCGCGGTCGAGGCCGTCGGCGAGCACGGTCAACGACTGGAACGCGGCCGGCACCTCGCCCGCCGGGTCGACCTCCAGGACCCCCGGCCCGGTGAGCAGGACGAGGGCCAGCGCGAGATACCGCAACTCGCCGTCACCGAGCAGCCCCAGTGGCGTACGGGCGCCGTCGCCGCGGTCGAGGAGTCCCTGGACCCGGCCGTCGCCGGCCACCTCGGCGAGGACGTCGGTGACGGTCCCGGCGCAGCCGGCACGGACGGCGGCGACCAGGTGCGCGTACCGGTGTCCGCACTCCGACCTTGTACGCCACAGCACTTCGGCGAGGTTGCCGCAGTTCCGCAGGAGGCGTCCCGTGCCCGGCGGGGCGGGGACACGCATGGCGTGCGGGCTCGGGTCGCAGGCGTAGACGGAGCGCAGCGCGAGCACCATCTGCTCGGCCGCGGCGAGGACCTGGCACTCACCGGGGGTGCGGCCCGCGACGCGCAGCGGCAGCAGGGCGGTGCCGAGCCGGTCGTCGGGGAGCGGTCCGCGGGTCACGGCGGACGATCCGCCGGTGTGCCAGGCCGCCTGCACGGACGGCCGGCCGGGGTCCCGCAGCGCCGTCTCCAGCAGGGTCTGTCCGCCCGCCGACAACCGCTCGCCCACGATGCGCAGTTCGGGCTCGGCCTGTACGGCGACGTCGAGGCGGACCGGGCCTTCGGGGCCGTCCACCGTGCAGCCGATGCGGAAGCCGCGGCGCTGCTGCGCGTCGGGCCTGGCCCGCTCGGGCACGCAGGCGACCGGGTCCGGGAACACCTCCCGGAGTTCGGCGCCGCCGCCGAGCCGGGCCAGCGCCTCGTAGGCCCGCAGGGCGGCCGTCTTGCCGCTGCCGCTCGGGCCGGTGACGAGGGTGAGCGGTCCGAGGGGGAACCGGACGCGGCGGTGGGTGGCGAAGGCGGCGAGGCGCAGCTCGGTGACGCCGGGTCGGTCGGGGCGCGCCTGCGCCGCCGTGGGCGCTTCCGGTGTGGACAGGGTCATATGCGGACGGTATGCCTCCGTCGGCGGACGAACCGTTCCACTTGGTGAACCTTCCTACGATCGGGGGACGAATCCACCGTTTCGCGGGGCGGGTTCACCGGATCGCCGACCCTGTTCGCCTGGCCGGGGCGAGTTCACCACGGCGGCGGGGTGAACCCCGCGGAGGCAGGGTGCGGCGCCCGGTCACGGTGCCGGTCGCCGGCGGGGATCGAGTCGGGGCCGTCGCACGGACCGGCGGCGCGGCGTCAGATCCCGGGGGCGCTCGCTTCCTCCATGAGTCCGCGTACCTCGGTTCCCGGCGGGGTCAGCAGGAACACGTTCCGGTCGACGCGGTGCATACCGCTCGCGAGGCCGAACACCACGCCCGTACTGAAGTCGAGGACCCGCTTGGCGACTTCGCTCTCCGCGCCGGTCAGGTCGAGGAGGACCGGGATGCCGGCCATGAGGGTCTCGGCCACGTCGCGGGCGTCCGCGAAGACGTTGACCCGCAGGACCACGAAGCGGCGCCGCGCCTCCGTCGGGGCCTCGGGGATCGACCGGTGGCCGACCGAGGAGGGCCAGGCGTCCCGGCCACGCAACGGAACGACCTGGGCGAGCCCTCTCCACTGTTCATCGGTGACGTCGTGGCTGTTCATCGATCCACCCCGTCCTGGCTCGCACTCGTAGTCTGCACCGGGCAATTCTTACGCATGGTCACCCGTTCGGCCCAACAGCGACACGGTCCGCGACCCGGTTCGCCCGTGCCCCGCCCCGTTCCCACGGTGCCGTATCTCTGTTCGTCGAAGGCGCTCCGTGCTGCAATACCCCGTCGCCGTAGGGCCGTTCACGGACGGACGGCGTCCGGCACCGCGCCGGGAGCAGCGAGTTCGTGAAGGTCAACATCGCCGAACCCCTGGGGACCGTGATGGCTGGGACGTCGGATTTCTCGCAGCGCAAGGGTGTCGCGTTCGTCGCGGGCGGCACCGGGGGCATCGGTTCGGCGATCGTGCGGACGCTCGCCGAGCGGGGCAGCGACGTGGTGTTCACGTACCGCTCCAGCCGGGCGGCGGCGGACGCACTCACCGCGGAGGTCGCCGGACTCGGGCGCCGGGTCCGTTCCCTGCGGCTCGATCTGACCGAGGAACGGGCGGTGGCCGCCGCCGTGTCCGAGACCGCCGTCACGCTCGGTGGTCTGCACACCCTCGTCCACGCGGCGGGACCGCACGTTCCCATGGTGCATCTGAGCCGGGTCGCACCGAGCGAGTACCGCGCCCAACTGGACGCCGAGGCGGGGGCGTTCTTCAACCTCGTACATCCCGCGCTGCCCCTGTTGCGGGAGAGCCGGGGCAGTGTCGTCGCGGTCACCACCGTGGCCACGCGCCGGTTTCCCGTCCGCGACGGACTCTCCTCGGGCACCAAGGGCGCCGTCGAGGCGGTCGCCCGCGCGCTCGCCGCCGAGGAGGGCCGCTACGGCGTCCGCGTCAACTGCGTGGCCCCCGGCATGCTGACCGACGGCATCGCCGCCCGCCTGATCAGTTCCGGTGAACTCGACGACGCCGCGCTGGAGATCACCCGCCGCAACATCCCCCTGCGCCGCTTCGGCACCGCCGCCGACATAGCCGAAGCGGTCGCCTTCCTGGCCTCGGACCGCGCGGGCTTCATCACCGGCCAGGCGTTGGGGGTGGACGGGGGGTACAGCGTGTAGAGGCGGGCCGCGGAGACCGGCCCGGGAGGGACTGACATCTGTCGCGCGCGACGGACGCAGCCCGCGCCGGGCAAGGGCGTCGACCGCCGGCGCGGACAAGGCCCGGAGGAAGCGGGGGCGTCGGACGAGGACGCCGGGCAAGACCCCCGGGAAATGGGGGCGTCGACCGTGTCGGGCGGGCAGGGTCACCGACGAGTGCCCCGATCGGCCTCACGCGTCGGGTCGCCACCCTGTTCCCGGTCCTCACCTTCCCGCCCCCGTCGTCGTGCCGATCTCGACCACGCGGGCCCAGGCGGGCGGCGCGTCCGGGGCGTAGTCGGGATCGTCCTCGTCCCAGGAGCCGTCGCCCCCGTGCCGGGGGAAGAGGCCCACGACCGTGCGGCACGGGGGACGCGCGTCCGGCCACGGGGTCTGTCCGTCGGTCAGGACGACGACGACGTCGGGGCGGGGCCGGGCCCGGAGCGCGGCGGCGAACCCGGAGCGCAGGTCCGTGCCCCCGCCGCCCATCAGCGAGATCCCCTCGGCACGGCACAGAGGGTGCGCCACCCGGGCCGCCGCGTCGCAGGCCGCCACGGTCACGAGGTCGCGACGGCCGCCCACGGCACGGGAGATGGCGGACACCTCCAGGAGCGCGCTGCCCAGTTCCGCGTCGCTGACCGAGCCGGAGGTGTCGATGACCACGAAGACCCGCGGCGGTCTGCGGCGCAGGCTCGGCAGCACGACGCCGGGCAGACAGGCCGCGCGCCGCGACGGGCGGCCGTACGTGTAGTCCTCGCCCGCACCGGGCCCGGAGGCGGCGGACCGGACCGCCGCGCCCAGCAGCTCCCGCCAGGGCTGGGGCGGGTGGAAGGCCTCCTCCGCCCACCGCTTCCAGCCCCGGGGAGCGCGGCCGGGGCGGGCGTTGATGCCCTGTGCGACCCGGAAGCGGACGGCGTCGCGTTCCTGCGCGCTGAGCCCGTGTGCCCCGTCCGGCCCCAGGTCCCAGTCCCGATCGCCCCCGTCGGCGCCGCTGCCGCAGTCCAGCCAGGCCAGGCTCTGGGTGCGCGGCCCGAGCCGGAATCGTGTCAGGTACTCCTCCATCAGCTCGCCCGGCGTCAGGAGCAGGAACTGCGGTGTGACGGCCCCCTCCGGCCGGACCAGTCCCTCGCCGAACGCGTCGTCGTTGATCTCGCAGTCCGCGGCGATGTTCATCCGCAGCCGCTCCGCCGGGCCGGTCAGGCCGCGTTCACGGGCCACGCGCTCACTGCGGCCGTGGTGGTCGCGCAGCAGATGGGACACCTCGTGCACCCAGACGCCGGCCAGCTCCTCGACGGGCGTACGGTCCACGAAGCCCGGCGAGACGTAACAGCGCCAGTACCGGTCGACGGCCATCGTGGGGACCCGCCGCGAGGCGACGGTGTGCAGGGCGAACAGGGCCGTCGCGAGGTAGGGGCGGGCCCGCGCGGCGTGCAGGCGGGCGGCGAAGAGCTTGTCGAGGTCGAGGGCTCCTTCCTCGGTGCCGGACGCCGTCATCGGCGCACCGCCCCGACGCCGGACGCGGCGCGGGCCGCCGCTTCGTCGGCGCGCCGGGACAGCGTCACGGCTCCGGCGAGCCGCTCGATGGCGGCGGGCACGTCCCAGTCCTGTTCGCGCAGCGTCGCGAGCGTGGTCGCGGGGACGACGACGAGGTCCGGCGCGCCGGTGTCGAGCGCCCGGACGAGCAGGGCCCAGGCGGCGTCCCAGCGGGCCTTGTCCGGACGTGCGCGGACCGCGGCGA
Source organism: Streptomyces sp. NPDC005302 (assembly GCF_040607345.1). NCBI lineage: Bacteria > Bacillati > Actinomycetota > Actinomycetes > Kitasatosporales > Streptomycetaceae > Streptomyces > Streptomyces sp. NPDC005302. The sequence goes on along the minus strand of NZ_JBEXGN010000003.1, from coordinate 37,580 downwards.
CCACCCCGTCGAGAACGGCCTGGCGCAGATCACCCCGCTCGGGCAGTTCGGCGCTCTCCGGGTCGGCGAGCAGGGTCTCCGGGTCCGGCAGGTCCAGCCGGTCCAGGCTCGCGAGGAGTTCCAGTCCTGGGCCGTCGCCCACGGCGCCCCGGACGAGCAGGGACAGCACCTCGCGGGAGGAGCCGGCGGCGGTCGCGAAGGCGATCAGGCGCAGGGTCGTCTCCCAGCTCCGCGGCGAGGGCCAGGCACCGCCGCGCCGGGTCTCGCCGCTGGGCAGCCGGTGGACGAGCCCGGGTCGGGCGGCGAGCAGGGCGCACACCGCGCGGCGGGCGAAGTCCACGGCCTCACGTAGTCTCCGCGGGTCCAGGCGTGGCAGGGTCGCCCGGGGCCAGGTGCCGCCGAGGCCGCGGACGACGACCTCGTGGTCGTGGGTCCACTGGAGGTGGACGAACCGGTTGGCCAGCGGCGGGCTCAGCTCCCAGCCGTCGGCCGCGGAGGAGCGCGGGTTGGCGGCGGCCACGATCCGTACGCCGGGCGGCAGTTGGAGCGCGCCGATCCGCCGTTCCAGGACCAGCCGGAGCAGGGCGGCCTGCACGGCGGGGGGCGCGGTGGACAGTTCGTCGAGGAAGAGCAGCCCCCGGCCCGCCCGTACGAGACGGACCGCCCAGTCCGGCGGGGCCATCGGGACGCCCTGTTCGGCGGGGTCGTCGCCGAGGACGGGCAGCCCGGAGAAGTCGGACGGTTCGTGGACGCTGGCGATCACCGTGGTCAGCGGCAGATCCAGGGTCTCGGCGAGCTGGGTCAGCGCCGCGGTCTTGCCGATCCCCGGCTCGCCCCACAGCAGGACGGGCAGGTCGGCGGCGACGCAGAGGGTCAGGGCCTCCAGCTGGGTGTCGGGGCGCGGTTCGGTCGCGGTGTCACGCAGGAGGGTCAACAGCGCCTCCGCCACGTCGAGTTGGGTGGGGCCTGTCGGTTCGGCCGGGTCGGAGAGGAGGTCGGCTTCCAGGAAGGGCGTGTGTGTGGGCAAGTCTGATCACCTTGGGGTTCGTGGCGGATCGCACGACGGTGGACCGGGCCGAGGGGCACGGCGGACCGCTGTGCGGCGGAAGGTGCGAGGTCTTCGGGCCCTGCTCGCGTGCGAGTTGGGCGAGGGCCCGGGACGGGGGCGTCATACGGCCGAGTGGTGGCCGGCGAACCGGCTCAGCCGAGGTCCTGTTGTGTCACTCGCGGGTGGGATTGGTGCTGAACCGGCCTTGGTTCACGTCGCTTCTTCTCGCGTGGAGGGGCCATTGACGGCCCTGACCAGTGGCCTGTCGCGTCATCCGGGCGCGACCTGCGACGTACAGGGCCTGGCTAGCGGACCGTCGTGTCGCGTGGATGGGACCGATGGTCCCGGGGCCGTGCGACCCCGGGGTGGATGCGGCCCGGCGCGGGACCGGTCAGGCCCGCCCTGAACAGTCCGTAGGTGATCCGGCGCTCGGCGGCCGCCCACAGCTCGTCCCGCAGCGCTCCGCCCCGCAGCACCGCGTCGGGGCCGAGCAGTCCCTCGACGACGGCCAGCGCGCCGGCGGTGTCGCCGTGGTGGAGGCGTTCACGGACGCCGGACAGACAGTGCGGGCGCCGGTGCGCCTCGTCGATGACCTGGAGGCAGGGCAGGGGGGTGCCGGTCAGCGCGACCAGCAGTTCCTCGCGCCGGATCTCGGCCGGGTCGTGGTCCAGCGGTCGCAGGACGCCGTCGACCAGGCCGATCCGGTGCCGGTCACCCCGGCACTCCACCATCGTGGGTCGGCCCGCCGGGTCGGGTGCCCGGGGGACGGCGACAGGGGTGTACCCGGGTACGAGGGCCGCCGCGACGAGCGGATGCAGTCGCTCGGCATCGATCGCGCCGGTGCGGAGCAGGTGCAGGTCGGGCAGCACCCAGGTCGCCGCGTCGGGCAGGACCGGCAGCGGCGAGCCGCCGCCGCCTTTCGGCGCCGGTCCGATCCGCAGGCCGGGCGGCCCCGGCCCGTCCGACGCCGGGGGCACGTCCCTTTCCACGCCCGGGCCCGTGTCCTGGTCCGGGCCCAAGTGCACTTCCAGGAGTAGCCGGTGCCGGGATCCGAGCCGTACGGCGACCGGTCCGGCCGTCCGGCCCTCGGCCCGGAGCAGGATCGCCGCCTCGGCCGCCCACCGGTCCACGGCACAGCCGAGCTCGGCGGGTACGAGCCCGAGCGGATCGACGTCCGTCGGCCGGGGAAGGTCAGGTGGGACGTCGTCACCGGCCCGGAAGCACGGGCCTTCGGCCCCGGTGGGGACCCACGCTCCGTCGGGACCCGCCGGGGACCGGGGTTCGTCGGCGGAGGGGAACGGCGACCAGGGCCCGTCGACGTCGACACCTGACGGGGACTGGGACCGGGACCGTGACCAGGGCCGGAATCGCGCGTCGTCGGTATCGGATCCGACGCCCGGCCCGTCGGCAGCGGCCCCGGTCCGCAGCCCGTCGGCGCCGGAGCGGACCCGCAACTCGTGCGTCCTGCGGGCGTCCCAGAGGTGGCGGTGCAGGTCGAGACGGTAGCGCCGGGCCGGCCGGGCGTGTGGATGCCGGCGTGCTCCGTCGTCGAAGGAGGCGCCGTGGGAACCGCCGTTCGGCGCCTCCCACAGCGCGAGGCTCATACGCTGGCCACCGTCGGCCCAGGCGGGTGGCGTGCGGACCACGAGGTGCAGCGGATCGACGGGGTCGGGCGCGGCCCGGCCGGAACGTGCGGGCGTGCCGATCCCGGGCCCGGCCCGGTCGTAGCGTGCCAGCGTCATGGTGATGCCGGGGCGCAGCAGGCCGTCGGGGCCGATCCGGGGCATGTGCCAGCGCAGCAGGTCCGGCGCCAAGTGGCGTAGATCCGAGCGGACTCGGGATGCGAGGTCACGGCCGTGGGTCCGGGCCAGGGAGCGGAGGTCGAGGTCGGTGTCGACGCCCGCCGCGGCGCAGGCCCCCGCCCAGTCCCCGGCACGGCGGCGGGCGGTCGCGGTCTCGATCATGGAGGGCGGCACGGCGAAGTCCCGCACGCGCGGCCAGAAGGAAGCGAGGAGAGAGTCCTCGTACGCGGTCCGAGTGAGCATCAGCACTCACCTTGCGCGGACGGGGCCCCCAATCTGGTTACAGAGTGAGTTGTCATCGGCGGGAGCATAGCCCGCTGCTCGGAGGGCTGTCAGGTGATTTCGACCGGGCCCGTACCGGCCGCGGGTCCGCCCGTGGGACCGGTGATGTCGGTGCCGCCGGTCAGGTGCGGGGCCCCGTCGTCGTCGAGGAACTCGACCACGGCGAGCACCAGCAGGGCCACCACGGCGATCCAGACGGTGACGGCGGCCGTGGGGTAGTTCCAGATGAGCAGGGTGACGGCGGCGACCGCGACGACGGTCCAGTTGAGCCACGTCTTGGCCCGGTGCACCCAGGCGCCGACCGGTCCCAGGTCGAAGCCCGACGCGGTGCGCACGGCGCCGATGCCGCCCCGCCAGGCGGCGAGGACCCGCGTGGCGGCCCGGCCGCTGCCGGTCAGCCAGGCGGCGAGGGCGACGACGATGCCGAGGGTGATCACCATGCGTACCGTCGTCCGCAGATAGCGCACGAGGGTGTCGAAGATCGAGCCCGCGGCGGGCTGGGAGACGCCCGAGGGCAGGCCGTCGAGATAGATCCCCCGGAAGATCCAGAGCGCGATGCCGAGGACGGCCGCTCCCGCGGCCACGGCGAGTGCCGCCGTGACGAGGGCGCGGCGCCTGCGGATGGCGAGGAGCACGCCGCCGGCCGCGAGGACCAGGGTCAGCACCGGCAGCCAGAACCCGACGATCTGCAGGAGCCGGTAGAGCTTCTTGGCCTTGCCGATGGAGTCGGAGGTCATGACCGTGAAATCGGTGTGCACCTCGGGGATCTTCGCGGCGATGCCGAGTCCCCTGTCGACGAGGGCCTGCTTGACGCGGTCGATGACGGGGGCGAGGTCGATGACGACGGCGTCGTTGGTGAGTTTGACGGCTCCGCCGCCTTTTCCGGTGAGCGCCTTGTCGACGGAGGCGTGTGCCGTCCTGTTGAGCTCGGTCCACAGGGTGGCGAACGCGTCGCTGGTGACGAACCTGTCCGCCGTGCTGTGCACGAAGTCGGTGAGGCCACTGGTGATCGGACCGCTCAGCGGGCCGAGGGCCTTGGTCAGGCGGGGCCGGTCGGCCGGGGCGACGGAGGTGAGCAGCGACTCGATGTCGACGTGCTGCATGACGGCCTTCGTCACCCGGTCGGCGACGGCGTCCTGGACGTCGGGGTCGGAGGCGAGCGGCTTCATGGTGGAGACGTAGCGGTCGGTGTCACCGATCAGGTCGCTCGACCAGGCCGCCACGGCGCTGAGCGGGGTGAGCACGGCCGCGACGAGGATCAGCAGGACCGCGAAGAACGGCCGCACCCAGTGCCGTTGGCCCTTCGGGCGCCGCTGCTCCAGATCCGCGACCCGGGCCCGCAGCTCGGCGATCTCCCGGGCGTCGTCGCCGTTCACGTCGCCTCCGCGGGGCCGGCCGGCCAAGACGGCTGCCGTCGCGCGGACCGTCGACCGGCGCGTGTCCGGTCCATCAGGTCATCCATGGCGCTCTCGTTCCACTCGGTCCGCTCGGTCCGCTGCGTGGTGTGTACGACGGGTACGCGGGCCCCTCCCCCGGCGGCGCCGGACCGGCCACCGGGCGGAAGGGCCTCGTGGGTGCGGGGGTGTCACACCGCTGCCGTCGTGTCGGGACGGCCGGAGCGGGACGGTTCAGCGCGGCTGCGGCTGCCGCGGGGACTGCGACGGTGACTGCGGCCGGGACGGTGACGAGTGCCCGTGGGGCCGGTAGGCGGCGAGCGCCCAGATCACGAAGACGTCGATCGCGATCATGATGACGGACCAGATCGGCGCGTACGGCAGGAACATGAAGTGGAAGAGCATGCTCACCGCCGCCAACGCGATACCGACGACGCGGGCCCACGCGACGCCCTTCAGGATGCCCGCACCGACGACGGCGGCGATCACGCCGACGATCAGCAGGATCCAGCCCCAGCCGGTGAGGTTGATGCGGTACACGTAGTCGTCGACGCGTGTGTACACATCGTCCTTGGCGATCGCGGAGATGCCCTGGAGGATGTTGAGGACGCCGTTCACCAGCAGGAGCACACCCGCGAAGGTGACGCCGCCGGCCACCCACGCGCCGTCACCCGAGGGCGGTGGCCCGAGACCTCCGCCGGCGGGCGCGGCTCCGGACCACTGGTCTCCCCACAGCGGCATGTCGCCGCCGCTCGGCTGCGATCCCGTGCCGCCACCGGGCGGCGGGGTCGGGGGCTGCGAAGCGTCCTGGCTCATGCTCGACCACCTCGATGCGCTGTCGGCCGCTGGCCGTCCCCGGTGCGGGAGGCATCGGGGAATTCGAGCCTCCGCCGCCGTCACCCGCCCCGCCAGAGGGCTGCCGCCGATCGGGTGACGGTACGACGGCGGGCCCGCCGCCCACGACAGACCCGCACCCCGCGCCTCCCAAGCCTCGCCCGTCGCCCCTCGCCTCAGGTGGCGTCCGCCTCCGCGTTCTGCCGGGAGACGAGGTCCAGTGCCCGCCCCAGCGTGGCCAGCCGGGAGTCGAGGGTCTCGCCCGCGGGGTAGAGACGGACGGTGTCGACGCCCGCGGCACGCCACACACGGAGCCGCTCGCGGACCATGTCCTCGGTGCCGATCAGGGTCGTGCCGAGCACCATCTCGTCGGTCACGAGTCCCGCGGCGCCGTCCCGGTCGCCGGCCTGCCAGCGCTCGTGGACCTCGGCGGCGACGTCCGCCCAGCCCTGCCTGCTGTACGCGGCGTTGTAGAAGTTGGTGGTGGCGGAGCCCATCCCGCCCAGACTGAAGGCGAGTTCCTTCTTCCGTCCCGCCACCATGGTGCGCAGCGCGTCCTCGTCCTCGGCGAACGCCACCTCGGCGCCCTGGCAGATGTCGAGGTCGGCGCGGGCCCGGCCCGCCGCCGCGAGACCGGCGTCCAGGTGGTCGAAGTACGCCTCCTTGGCGCCCTCGGGCACGAAGGAGGTGCCGAGCCAGCCGTCGGCGATCTCACCCGTCAGCCGCAGCATCTTGGGCGAGAGGGTGGCGAGGTAGACGGGCAGGTCGTGTTCGGCGCGCATCGACAGCCGCATGGGGCGCGCCTCGCCTCCCGGCAGCGGGATGGTGAACTCCCGTCCCTGGTGGTCGATCCTGTCCCCCGCGACGGCCTGCCGGACGATCTCCACGGTCTCCCGCATCCGGGTCAGCGGGCGGGCGAACGGCACGCCGTGCAGGCCCTCGATCACCTGGGGCCCGGACGGTCCGAGCCCGAGGAGGAATCGTCCGCCGGAGATGTTGGAGAGGGTGATCGCGGCGCGGGCGATGGCGGACGGGGTGCGGGTGCCGAGCTGGATGATGCCGGAGCCGAGCAGTATCCGCTCGGTCCGTGCCGCCAAGTAGCCGATGGGGGACGGCGCTTCGGAGCCCCAGGCTTCCGCGACCCAGCAGATGTCCATCCCGAGCTTCTCCGCCTCGACCACGAAGTCGACGGTCTCCCGCCAGTCGCCGCCGGACGCCTCGATCGTCGTGGAGGTACGCATCACGCGCCCTCCCCTCGCGCGTCCTCCGCGCGTTCCCTGATCGCCTCGACGGTGTCCGTCATGCTCCGCTCGAACTCCCGCAGCCGGACGAACACGATCTTCTGCTCCTTGTCCGGCATCCGGTCGATCGCGTGGCAGAGGCCCGACCGGCCAGGTCCCATCCGCATCCACTGGGTCAGCTCGGTGCCGCCGTCCTTCTCCTCCAGGCTGAACCGCCAGAGGGAGCTGGGGTGTTCGGGGTCCTCCACCGCCCAGGCGAACGTGCGGTACGGATCGCACAGCACGACGTACGAGGTGGTCTCCCACTCCCCCAGCGACTCGTGCCGGCTGCGGCCCACGAACCGGGCACCGACCGAGGGGGCCGTCGCGTCGTCGAGCCACCGCACCGACTGGAGCTCCGCGCTCAGTTCCGGCATGAGCCCGATGTCGGAGACCAGCTCCCACACCCGCGGCGGCGGGGCGTCGATCCGTGTCCGCACCTCCACCGTCGGCTGGTCCGCGTAACGCGCGCCCGTCCACTCCATGAGTCGCCCGGCCTTCCTCTCAGCGTTCAGGAAACCTGCCCCAAAAGGGCTCTGAGCTTGAGAGTTGCGTAGATGAACTGACCTGTCAAGGAAATCCGCCTCCGGCGCGCGGGCCGGGGCGGTGAGGGGGAGACACGCCGGGCGGCGATGGGTAGCCGCGTCGGGCGGCGAAGCGGACCGGGCTCGCGGCCGGTGGAGCGGACTCTCAGCCGGCGAAGCGGCCCCGGATGTCGGGCCGTTCGGCCAGATGCGGCGGGTAGCCGGGGCCGAGGCGCGGCCGGGTGTCCTCGGCCGTCATCGGCTCCCCGCAGTCGGCGCACACGACCGCGGCCTCGCTCTCGTGCCCGCAGCGGTCGTGGTGGAAGACGACGGGCGGGCCCTGCTCACCGCTGAGCCAGCGGTTGCCCCAACTGTTCATGGCGGCCAGCACGCCGAAGAAGTCTCGGCCCATCTCGGTGAGCACGTAGTCGTAGCGCACCGGATCCGTCTGATAGGCCCGCTTCTCCATGAGCCCCTCGTCGACGAGCCGGCGGAGCCGGTCGGTCAGCGTGTTGCGCGCGATGCCCAGCTCCTGCTGGAACGCGTCGAACCGCTTGATGCCGTAGAAGGCCTCCCGCAGCACCAGCGGGGTCCACCAGTCGCCGAGGAGGTCCATCGTGCGCGCGATGGAACACGGCCAGTTCGCAAAAGAAGTCCGCCTCACGCCTCCAGCATACGAGGGTCCAGGAAAAGGACCCAGCAGCTCGCACGGGGTGACGCACGCGAGGACCGGATCCGCCTTCCCTCGTCACACGAGGCGTCTGATCTCTCCGCGCACCCGGTAGAAGCCGCCCACGGAGGAGTGCAGCGCGTCCACCACATAGCGGGCGCCGGGCTCGCGTATCGCCCGCGGGAACTGGACCTTCCAGCCGGTCTCGTACCCCTCGGAGACCACGTGGACGCGCACGCGTCCGCCCTCCTGGACGCATTCGACGACCACGCCGTCGCCCGGCGCGGGGAGGGTGCTGACCGTGGCGACGGACGCGACGGTCGTCAGCGGTGCGTAGGTCGGCAGGGCCGCCGCCAGCTTGACGTCCGCGGCGACCGGGACGGTGCCGGACTCGGCGGCCCGGATGGCGCTCTCCGTCGCGTCGACGCAGGCGAGCGAACCGTCCGTGGAGACGATGTACAGCCGCTCGTCGCGGTACTGCATGGACAGCGCGGAGCCGCCGCCGGTGCCGAGCTTCCACAGCCGGGTGCCGTCGGCCGTGAAGCAGTAGACGGAGGAGGCCGAGTCGCCCGCGAACACGTACCGGCCGCCGGGGGACGTCGCGCACGAGTAGACGGGAGCGTCACAGAGATACGTGGCCTCCACCCGGCCGGTGGACTTGGCGAGCCGCTGGACCTGCCGCCGTCCGGTCCCCGCGTAGACCGCGTTCTCCTCCTGCCAGCCGAACAGCACGTTGCCGCCGGTGTCGGTGTGCCAGAGCAGGCCCGCGCCGTCCGCGGCGTACGCCGTCACCCCGCGGCTGTGCCCGTGGTAGACGGCGTGGTCGTCGGCGCGCACCATCCAGGCGTGGTCCCCACCGGAGTTGCGCGACCACTGGAGCTCGTCCTCGTGGTCGATGACCGTCAGCCCGCCCCTGCGGTCGGACACGCTGAGCACGCCCGCGTGGATGTCCAGCCAGAAGATGTCGACCTCGGCCGCTATCTCGTAGGCCGCGAACGGCATCTTCGAGGAGAGGTCGTACACCCGGCCGTCGTCGCAGCCCGCGTAGATCCAGAAGTCGTCCGCCACCAGGCACTTGACGCCGTCGGGCAGGGAGTAGTGCGCGAGCACCTCGCCGTCGTGGCTCAGGTTGTACACGTCGCCGTGCTGGTTGCCGACCCAGCAGCGGTCCTCGTCGACATGGATGCCGAACGCCGAGGCCCCCGTGCGGAACCGCCACAGCACCGGTGCGGTGGCACGGGCCGTGGAGGGCGCCGACGTCACCTGCCGGCGCGTCACCGAACGTGCCGCGCGCTGTCCCTGGACCGCGGGCGCGTACCCCTTGCGGACCTTCTCGGCTATCTTCTTCGCCGCCGCGGCCCTGGCCTTGTCGACGGTGGGGAAACTGGAGGTCTGGCGCTGGCCGTCCACACCGATCCGCCCGTACCGCACGGAGACGGTGGTCTGCTCGACCGTCACCTCGTAGAACTTGTGGGCGCCGCCGCCGTCCTGGGACAGCTCCAGATACGTCGTGTTCCCCGTCTGTCGCGTCTGCGCAGCGGACACAGCACACCCCTCCCCAAAGGCCCGGTCGGCCCACACGGGCCGTCTTCCAGTGACTCCAAACTAGAGGTCACCACTGACAACGGCGCCGAAGCACGAACGGCCGAGGGGGGCTCCCCGGGTACGGACCCGGGGAGCCCCCCTCGGCACGACACCCCCGGCGCGAACGGTGAGAAGACGATCACGTGCGGGACGGCCGGTTCGCCGGTGCCGTCAGGGCGTGAGCAGCAGACTGTCGCCGCGCTCCTTGGCCGCCGCGTAACGCCGGGCCACGTCCTGCCAGTTGACGACGGCCCACATGGCGTCGATGAAGTCGACCTTCTGGTTCTTGTACTGGAGGTAGAAGGCGTGCTCCCAGGCGTCGAAGACCAGGATCGGGGTCGAGCCCTGCCCGATGTTGCCCTGGTGGTCGTAGACCTGCTCGACGATCAGGCGGCCGCTCAGCGGCTCGTGGGCGAGGACGCCCCAGCCGGAACCCTGCGTCGTCGCGGCGGCCTTGGTGAGCTGCGCCTTGAAGCCGGCGAAGGAGCCGAAGGACTCGGTGATCGCGTCCGCGAGGTCACCGACGCCGTCCGCGGCCAGGGGCTCGCCGCCGCCGTCGCCCGTCATGTTGTGCCAGTAGATGCTGTGCAGGATGTGCCCGGAGAGATGGAAGGCCAGGCTCTTCTCCAGGCCGTTGATGGACCCCCACGCCTCCTTGTCACGGGCCTCCGCGAGCTGCTCCAGCGTGTCGTTCGCGCCCTTGACGTATGCCGCGTGGTGCTTGTCGTGGTGCAGCTCGACGATCTGGGGGTTGATCACCGGTTCGAGCGCCGCGTAGTCGTAGGGAAGCTCCGGGAGCGAGTACACCGCCATGTCCAACATCCTCCGCCATAATTGCAATCGATGTGCAGTTGCACGCTAACAGCAAGAGCTGGCCTGGTGCAGGAGTGGCGGCTGTTCGGGCCGGCGGTGGCGTCGCGCCCATGGCTGAACACGCGCTCGTCGGCGTCGGCGTCGGCGGTGGCGGTGGCGGTGGCGGTGGCGGCGTCAGCGAGATCGCCGCGAGGCACGCGCCCGAGGACGGCGGCTGCCCGCCGGGCGGAAGGACACGCGGAGCGGGTACACCGGCCGCCGTCTGCGGCGTGGCCGCGAGCACACGCGTGCCGTCGCTCGCCGAGGGGCGCCGTGCGGCCGGCGTCGAACCACAGGAGTCGGCGCTGAGGTTGGGCGGGACGGGTCAGCGCCCGCTCGACACCCCGTAGTACTGCAGGTCCTGCACGGTCGCCGTGCGCCGGGCCGGGTAGCGGGTCGTGACGGCCGCCGCGGTGTCGCCCGCGCGGCGGGCGACGACCTGGGTGATGCCCGGGCTCAGCGGCAGGGCATGCGCGTTGACGCCCACGGGAGCCCGGTAGGCGTGCGGCGCGGAGCCCACGCGCGCGGTCACGGAGGCGGGCGCGGTCAGGAAGGTGAGCAGCTCCACCTGGTCGCGCGGGGCGGCCGTGCCCGCGCGGGGCCGCATCAGCCGGGCCTGCTGGACGCCCCCACCGCCGGTGAACTGGACGCGGGAGGTGACGTACACGGTGTCCCGCACGATCCGCGGCCAGGCCCCGGTCTTGAAGCGCGTGAGGTAGTACGAGGAGATGTCCAGGTACGTGTGGCCGTTGTGCAGGGAGGGCGCGAACTGGCTGCCCTCGGAGTAGTCGTTCCAGGTGGTGAGCTGCACCCAGTCGGCGCCGTCGGAGATCGCGTGGTTCCAGGTGGAACGCAGGGTGGCGGTGTTGCCCGCCTCGTCGTAGACGCCCTGGTTGGGCCGGGCGTCCTGTACGGACACGGCCTGCATCCACTTCTTGCCGAGCGAGTGGGCGAGCCGGATGTCGCCGGGGACGTTGTCCTGGCGGGCGTAACTGCGGTTGCCCCAGGACGAGAAGGCGTGGCTGATGGGCGCGAAGCGCTCGGCGTTGGCGCGGAAGTTCAGGAAGACCGGGACGAGCGCGGTGCCGACGCCGTGCTGGCGCAGCCGCGCGGTGACCTGGTTCCACCAGGCCGGGTCCTGGGCCTCGGCCTTGAACGGGGAGACCACGAGACGTCCGTCGGCCAGCCGGTACGCGGCGGGCGCCGCGGCCAGCTCGGCCAACTGGTCGGCGAGCGTGCGCGGATCGGTGTGCAGCGACGTCATGTCCGGCATCAGCACGATCCGGAAGCCGGGGTCGACGCGGTGCGCGGCGCGCAGCAGCAGGTCGACGCGGTCGCGGTTGGGACCGGTCAGCGAGAGGAGGTCGACGGTGAAGCCGTCGATCCCGGCGTCCCGGGCGGTCCTCACCTCCCGTTCCAGGTTGGCGAGTTGCCAGTTCCCGGTGGACGGGGTCACGGGTTCGGGCCGGTCGCGCAGTAGTCCGCCGTAGGCCGCGTGCTTGCCCTGTTCGCCCTGGGGCGTCAGGTAGTTGCGGGTGTAGTAGTCCCGGGACGCGGGCTGGTTGTCGAGGGAGAGCGGGTACGGCGTGAAGTAGTGCGCGAAGACCAGGTGGGGACTTGCCCGGAGCACGTCGGCGGAGGGCGGGTCGAAGGGCAGCGCCGTGGCGTTCGCCCGCTCGCCGGAGGACGTCCTGTCCTGCCGGTCGAGGGCCAGTCCCGTACCGGCGACGACTCCGATGAGGAGCAGGCCGAACAGGGCGCCGAGCGCGGTGCGCCGCCGCCTGCCAGGCGGCCTCCGGTGCTGGCGCGTTGGACGTGCGGGCTGATCCGTCATGGGTGTCCTCCGCGGACGCCGATGGGCCACCGGGGGCGAACTCTACTGCACGGGAGGCCTGTTGGGTGACAGAACGTCACCCAAGAGGCAACCGTGCGTGATCATCGCCGCGCGGTCAGGACGTCGTGGCGCCGAGCCGGTCGACGTCGTGGGACTGGAGGTAGACGTCGAGGGCGTCCTCGCGCATCGCCCGCCACAGGTCGGAGCCGTTGGTCTGGTCGAGCAGGACCACCGACTGGCCGGAGATGGTGTCGGTCCCCTTGGCGGGGGCGTTCATGAAGACCATGTTCCCGGGACGGACCTTCTTGTTGTCCCAGAGCAGGTCGCGCAGATCGCCGTCGCCGAGCCGGTCGTCGACGCTCACCGCGGCGGTGAGGTCGTCCAGCACCTCGCCGGCCTTGACCGGGTTCTTGAAGGTGGACGGCTGCATGACCTTCGACAACAGCGTGCGCAGGAAGTACTGCTGACGGTGCGTCCGGTCGAAGTCGCCGCGGGCGAGATGGTGCCGCTCGCGCACATAGGTCAGGGCCTGCGTGCCGTTCATGTGGCGGCTCGCGCCGTCCACGACGAGGTTCACACCGCCCACGGAGTCGGTGAGCTTCTTGAATCCGTCCCAGTCGATGACCGCGAGATGGTCGACCCGCACCTTGGTGAGCCGCTGGACGGTGTCGATGAGGAGCGGCGGTCCGCCCCACGAGAACGAGGCGTTGAGCTTCGCCTTGCCGTGGCCGGGGATGTCCACCCACGCGTCACGGGGCAGCGAGACGACGTACGCGCCGGAGTGGTCGGCCGGGAGGTGGACCAGCATCATCGTGTCGCTGCGCTGGGCTCCGTACTTCCACTCGGGGGCCTTGGCGTCGCTGCCGGTGGTCGGCAGGTCCGAACGGCTGTCGACACCGACGAGCAGGAAGGTCTGGCCGCCGTCGGACGCGGCCGGCTGGGCCGCCGCGGGCACCTTCGGGAAGACCCCGGAGATGCGGTCGACCTTTCCGGTGTAGTGGTCGACGGCCCACCAGGCGACTCCGCCCATCAGCAACAGGGCCACCGCGAACAGCACGAGCGCCCCGAGGAGCACCCGTCGCGTGCGGCTCCTGCGTCGCCGTGGACGCGCCGGAGGGGCGTCGGCCCCCTTCGCCGGAGCGTCGTCCGCGCGACCGTCCTCGTTCACCGGGTCGGATACATCCGAGCCCGTTCTGCCCAACTCGTCTTCCCGGTCCGCCCCCGCGTCCCGGCCCGTCACATCGGCCTCGGCCGTGTTCCTGTCCCCCACCACGTACCCCCCACCTCACCCCGGTACGGCCCCATCCGCACCGGGCGCACACTGTAGCCAGCACTTTCGACGATCGTACGGGTTTCCGGAAGTCCGGCGTCGCGCAAGATCAACAACCGGACTCGGGGCGCGATTTCGTACAGCTCGGCACTTCTCGGTGACGTTCACGTAAACGCTCACATGCGTACACAAGTTTGCCGTACTGTTCACCATCGTGCCGCATGTTCGACGAATAGGTGTTCGCGACATCCGGCGACTCGTGCAGCTGAATGTGCCTGGGGGGGTACATGTGGGATGTTCAGGCAACTGAAACCGAGAGATCACGCAAAGCGCGCTCAAGGGCGCGCTCTTCACTTTGGATGGGACGCAAGTCCCGTTGGTATCTTCCCGCGTCGCTGATCACCGATCTCGTCGGCGCGGGAGTACCGGTCACGATCATGTTCTCCACCGCGCGCCAGCCATGGCCCGTGCCGAGCGGCATCGTCGCCGGACTGGCCTGGGCAGGCGTCCAGTTGTTCCGTTCGCGGTACGCGGCCCGGACCATCGGCGAGAGCCGGGGCACCCTGCCCGTACTGCACGACTGGTTCATCCTGCTGGGTGTGCTCGCGGTGGTGCACGCCTCGGCGGGGATCCGGCTGCGGGCACCACTGTGCCTGCTGGCGTTGCTGCCGGCCCTGCTGCTGACTCTGGTGTGCCGCAAGGCGGTTCACCGTCATCTCGCCGCGGTGCGCCGCAGTGCCCAAGCGGTGATCAAGGTGCTGGTGGTGGGCGAGGCGGCCGCGGCGGACGACGTCACCGCCCATCTCGCCTCGCGCACGGACCATCCGTACGTGGCCGTGGGCGCCGTCCCGGTGGGTTCGGGCCCGTTCGCCTCGGGCGTCAGGACCGGGGAGCGCCTCGCCGCCACCGCACCGGAGGCACCGGCGGAGGACGCCAACCTCGTGATCAGCGCGGTGCACCGGCTCGGCGCCGACCTGGTGCTGGTCGTGCCCGGCGCCGCGACCTCCGGGGAGCGGCTGCGGCGGCTGTCCTGGGGGCTGCACGACGCAGGCATCGAACTGTTCGTCGCGCCCGGTCTGGTGGAGGTCTCCGTCAAGCGCCTGGAGACCGGATCGGCCGGCGGCATGTCGCTGCTGCGCGTCGCCCCGCCCGTGCGGGAGGGCATGCAGCCGCTGCTCAAGGAGGTCCTGGACCGCAGCACCGCTCTGGCGGGACTGCTCGCGCTCGCGCCGGTGCTGCTGCTGGTCGCGGTCGCGGTGAAGCTGTCCTCGCGGGGGCCGGTCCTCTACCTCCACGAGCGCATCGGCCGGTCCGGCCGCCCCTTCGTGATGTGGAAGTTCCGCAGCATGCGGGTCGGCTCCGACCGGCTGAAGGCCGAACTGGCCGAGGAGAACGACAACGACGGGCTGATGTTCAAGATGCGCCGGGACCCGCGGGTGACCCGGGTCGGCCACTGGCTGCGGCGCACCTCGCTGGACGAACTGCCCCAGCTCGTCAACGTCCTCAAGGGTGACATGTCCCTGGTGGGTCCACGTCCTCCGCTCGCGGACGAGGTGGCTCACTACACGCCCGTCGAGTGGCGGCGGCTGAGCGTCCGACCGGGGATGACCGGCCTGTGGCAGATCAGCGGACGCTCGGACCTGTCCTGGGACGAAACGGTTCAGCTGGATCTCAGCTATGTCGACAACTGGTCCTTCACCAGCGATGTCGACGTCATGGCCCGCACGTTCCGCGCCGTCGTCGACGGCCGCGGGGCGTACTGAGAGGGCCGCCCGTGAGAGCACAGTTCCCCGGCGCGCGACGCGCGCCGGGGTCCGTCGGCCGGTCGGGCCCGTCAGCCGTCGAGGCCGCCGCGCCAGTGGGCGTAGGTGGCGGCGATGCCGTCGCGCAGCGGGATCGCCGGCTTCCAGCCGAGGTCCGAGAGCCGGGAGATGTCGAGCAGCTTGCGCGGGGTGCCGTCGGGGCGGGTGGTGTCCCAGCCGATCCTGCCGGTGAAGCCGGTGACCTCGGCGACCGTCGCGGCCAGTTCGCGGATCGTGAGGTCGTTGCCGCAGCCGACGTTCACGGGCTCGTCGCCGTCGTAGGAGCGCAGCAGCAGGGCGCAGGCGGCGGCGAGGTCGTCGACGTGCAGGAACTCCCGGCGCGGAGTGCCGCTGCCCCACAGGGTGACCTCGTCACGCCCCTGGGCCGCGGCCTCGTGGAAGCGGCGGATCAGGGCGGGCAGGACGTGCGAGGTCTCCAGGTCGAAGTTGTCGCCGGGTCCGTAGAGATTGGTCGGCATGGCGCTGATGTAGGACGCGCCGTACTGACGCCGGTAGGACTGCACCTGGACGATGCCCGCGATCTTCGCGAGGGCGTAGGCCTCGTTGGTGGGTTCCAGCGGCCCGGTCAGCAGGGCGTCCTCGCTGATCGGCTGGGGGGCGTGCTTGGGGTAGATGCACGAGGACCCCAGGAAGAGCAGGCGGCCCACACCGGCGGCGTGGGAGCCGGCTATCACGCTGAGCTGGATCTGGAGGTTCTCCTCCAGGAACTGCACCGGCTGGGTGCTGTTGGCCATGATCCCGCCGACCTTCGCGGCGGCGAGCACCACGGCGTCGGGGCGCAGGTCGGCCAGTTCGGCCGCGGTGCGCGCGGCGTCGCGCAGGTCCAGTTCGGCGCGGGTACGGGTGAGCACCTCGTGCCCGTCGGCGGCGAGCCGGCGGGCCACGGCGGAACCCACCAGGCCACGGTGGCCGGCGACGAAGACACGGGCGCGTTCGGGCAGGAGCGATGCGGTCATATGCCGGATCATGCCAGGCGCCGCGGGGCCGGATCGCCCGTACCGGCAACTCTGCCGAAATTTCCTGTAGTTCATGACATGCGACCCGCGCACCGCGGGCGCACGGACCGGACCGGCCTTCTGTGCCTGTCCGGCAGGGAGGGGAACACCGCATGACCAAGACCGCGCTGATCACCGGCGTCACCGGGCAGGACGGCTCGTACCTGGCGGAGCTTCTGCTGGCGAAGGGATACCGGGTGCACGGCCTGGTGCGGCGGTCGTCCAGCTTCAACACCGAGCGGATCGACCACATCTACCAGGGCCCCCAGGAGGCCGAGCGGCACTTCGTGCTGCACCACGCCGACTTGTCCGACGGGGTGGCGCTGGTGAACCTGCTGCGCGAGATACAGCCGGACGAGGTGTACAACCTGGGCGCGCAGTCGCATGTGCGGGTCTCGTTCGACGCGCCGCTCTACACCGGTGACGTGACCGGTCTGGGCGCGCTGCGACTGCTGGAGGCCATCCGGGCGAGCGGGGTCGAGACCCGCATCTACCAGGCCTCGTCCTCGGAGATGTTCGGCTCGACGCCGCCCCCGCAGAACGAGGACACCCCCTTCCATCCGCGCAGCCCGTACGGTGCCGCGAAGGTCTTCGGGTACTGGACCACGGTCAACTACCGTGAGGCCTACGGGATGTTCGCGGTCAACGGCATCCTGTTCAACCACGAGTCCCCGCGCCGCGGCGAGACCTTCGTGACCCGGAAGATCACCCGTGCCGTCGCCCGCATCAAGGCCGGTCTCCAGGACCGCCTCTACCTCGGCAACCTCGACGCGGTGCGCGACTGGGGGTACGCGCCCGAGTACGTCGAGGCGATGTGGCGGATGCTCCAGCACGACGAGGCGACGGACTACGTGGTCGCCACCGGAGTCCCGGCCACGGTGCGGCAGTTCGTGGAGACGGCGTTCGGCCACGCCGGGCTCGACTGGAACGAGCACGTGCGCTACGACCCCAAGTACGAGCGTCCCAGCGAGGTCGACGCGCTGATCGGTGACGCGTCCAAGGCCCAGGAAATGCTGGGCTGGAAGCCCACGGTCCTGGTCGAGGAGCTGGCGCGGATCATGGTCGACGCCGATGTGCAGCAGGTGGAGAAGGAGCTCGCGGGCGCCGTCGTGCGCATCGACCGCTGAGGCGGGCCACCCGCGAAGGAAGCCGGCCACCTGCGACAGGGCGGCCGCGCGTGTCCGGTGGGCATGCGGGGAGTCACGGTAACGCCGTGAACACCTTGAAATTTCCTACCAGATGAGTCAAGTGCGTTCCATGACGTGTCATGTACTCGTATGGTTCGCGAGCAAACAGTTCACGCGGCCCGCGCGGAGCAGGGGAAACGCCGCCGGGTACGCCGAGGCAATGGGTCCGCAAGCGGGCCCGGAAGCCGGGGGGTTCATGCACAGATCCAGAGGGCTCAGCGCCGCCCTTGTCCTTTCCACAGCGGCAGGCCTGGGCCTGGTGGCCATGCCGCAACCGGCCGTAGCGCTCACCGCGCCGGTCGCCTTCACCGCCGACGACCTGCCGACCTGGCAGACCAACGGCATCGTGTGGGCACTGGCGGAAGCGGGCGGCACCGTGTTCGCCGGCGGCACGTTCTCGCAGGTGCGTCCGCCCGAGGGGGGCAGCGGCACGGCGCAGAACGCGGTGAACTTCGTCGCGCTGAACGCGGCGACCGGCAACCCGACGTCCTGCAACCTGTCCTTCACGATCGGAAGCGGCAGCGCGACGGTCCGTGCGCTCGCCGTCTCACCGGACAAGAAGACGCTGTACGCGGGCGGTTACTTCGGGGCGGTCAACGGCACGCCGGTCAGCAGCCTCGCCGCGATCGACATCGCCACCTGCACGCCCAAGGCGAACTTCCACCCGAGCGTCTCCGCGACCGTGCGGACGCTCGCGGTCACGAACGACACCGTGTACCTGGGCGGCGACTTCACCTCGGTCGGCGGCAGCGCGCACGCGCGCTACGCGGCGGTCGACGCCACCAGCGGCGCCGTCAAGCCCTTCCAGGCCGACGTCGACGAGCCCGGCCGGGCCGTCGCTGTCACCCCGGACGGCAGCAACGTGATCCTCGGCGGTGACTTCTTCACCGTCAACGGCGCGAACTCGCACGCCCTGGCGGTCGTCGACTCCGGCACGGGCGCCAACGTCCGCACGTACCCGGGGTTCATCGAGAACAACTCGGTGGTCAAGGCGCTCGACACGGACGCCACCGGCTTCTACACCGGCAACGAGGGCACCGGCGGCGGCGTCTTCGACGGCCGTATCGCGCTGGACCTGTCCACCCTGAACCAGCGCTGGCGCGACACCTGCCTGGGCGCCACCCAGGCCGTCAAGTCGTACCAGGCCGTCGTGTACAGCGCCTCGCACGCGCACGACTGCTCCAGCGTCGGGGAGTACCCCGACGGGCGCCGTCACCACCTGCTCGCGGAGCCGACCTCCGGCACCAACAAGCTGGGCTGGTTCCCGGACACCAACGACGGTCTCGGCGAGGGCATCGGCCCGCGCGCCATGGCGATATCCGAGACCTCCGACAACAAGTACATGTGGGTCGGCGGCGAGTTCACCACCGTCAACGGCTCGGCGGCCCAGGGCCTGACGCGCTTCGCGGCGACCCCGGACGTCGGCGCGCCGACGGTGCCGTCGATCGGCGCGGAGTCGGTCAAGCCGACCGAGGCGCGCGTCCGCTGGCGTGCCAGCCTCGACACGGACGACACCAAGCTGACGTACAAGGTCTACCGCAACGGCGGTTCCACGCCGGTGTACACGGTCGACGGCGACTCCGTGGAGTGGTCGCGCCCGCAGCTGTCGTTCACCGACACCAACGTCACGGCCGGCTCCACCTACAGCTACCGGGTGACCGCGACCGACGGAGCGGGCAACGCCTCCGCGCTGTCCGCCACGGCCTCGGTGACGGTGCCCACCTCCGCCCAGAAGTACCCGGCGAAGGTGCTCGACGACGGCGCGAACCTGTACTGGCGCTATGACGAGTCCGCCACTCCGTTCGTCGGCGACAGTTCGCCGGGCGACCAGAGCGGCATCCACGTCAACGGGCCCTCGCTGCGCCAGACTCCGGCCGCCGTGACCGGTCCGTCCACCGCCATCGGGTTCGACGGCACGGACCAGATCGTCTACAGCGACAAGCGCACCACGGTGCCGAGTCAGTACTCGATCGAGACCTGGTTCAAGACGACCACGACCAGTGGCGGCAAGCTCGTCGGGTTCGGCGACAACACCACACGGGCCAGCGGTAATTACGACAAGCACGTCTACATGCGCAACGACGGCCGGCTGGTCTACGGAGTGTGGACGGGCTCGGCCCGCACCATCACCTCGTCCAACGGCTACAACGACGGCTCCTGGCACCACGTCGTCGCCACCCAGGGTTCCTCCGGGATGGCGCTGTACGTGGACGGCAGCCAGGTCGGCACGCTCGCCGAGTCCAACAGCCAGGCGTACAGCGGCTACTGGCACGTCGGCGGCGACAACCTCAACGGGTGGCCGAACCAGCCTTCCAGCAACTACTTCGCCGGACAGATCGACGAGACCGCGATCTACCCGTCGGTGCTGAGTGCGGCCCAGGTGCAGAGCCACTACACCCTGGCCACGGCCCCGGCCGACAGCGTGCAGACCGTCCGCGCCGCGGACGACACGTACGTCAACGCCGGTGCCGCGAGCACCAACTACGGCACCTCCACCTCGCTGGCGGTGCGCGGCAGCGCGGCGTACGAGACGTACCTGCGCTTCGACCTGCCGGCGGCGCCGGCCGGGACCGTGCTCAAGAGCGCGCGTCTCGCGGTGAAGACGACCACGCTGTCCACCGCGGGCAGCCCGGACGACTTCGCCGTACGTCCGGTGACCGGAAGCTGGACGGAGGCGGGAACCACCTTCGCCTCCAAGCCCGCTCTGTCCTCGACCTCGGTCGGCACCCTCAGTGGGGCCACCGACCTGTCGACGGTCTACTCGGCGACGCTCGACACCTCGGCGCTCTCCCCCGCTCTGGGGGGCAGCTACGGCCTGGCGCTCACGAGCACCGGGACGGACGCGCTGTGGGTGTGGTCCAGTGAGGCGTCGGCCGCGGAGAACACCCCGCAGCTGGTGCTGACCTTCGGGGCGCCGTAACCCTCACGGCGTCCCCGTGGGCGGGGTGCCGGGCCGCGTGCCCGGCACCCCGCCCACCCCACCTGGGCCCGCACCTCCGTGTGCGGGCCCGCCTTCATACCCGGCCCGCTCGGGCCGCAGGAGCCACCATGCACACTCGTACTCTCCGGTCCCTCCGGCGCGGTGCCGCCGCAGGAGCCCTCGTCGCGCTCCTCGCGCTCTCCGGCTGCAGCTCGGACGGCGGTTCCGACGCGGCGGCGAACCCGACGCGGAGCATCTCCGACGACCAGGCGGCCGGCGTCCCGGACGACCAGGCGAGCCCGGCTCCCCAGGAGTCGTCGAGCCCCTCCAAGGGGCCGGTCCTGCCGGACGCGAAACTCACCCCGGTGACCGGTTCCTTCACCGCCAAGGAGAAGAAGTACCTGCACGGCCGTGTGCCGAAGAACATGGACCCGGCCGCCGTGCTCCAGGTGGGCCAGGAGACCTGCCAGCGCATCGAGCGCACCGCCGCCCACGACAAGGACGCGGCCATCGGCGCGCTCATCGCCGGCGACCTGCCGTCCGCCGACGACGCGATCGGCCAGCTGTGCCCGAAGCAGAAGCCGCTGCTGGACCAGGCCGCGACCGGCTTCGCCGACGGCACCCGCAAGAAGCCGGCGCCGGGCACCTACCGCGCGCTGACCAGCGCCAAGGGCTGCACCTGGAAGGCCCTGGGCGCGGGCGACAAGGTACTGGCCTCGGGCCCGGGACCGGACGCCCCGAAGAAGATCACCGCGAAGATCCCGGCCGGGACCGTCACGTTCGTCTCCTCGGGCTGCTACGCCTGGCTCCCCGCGTAGCGCGGGACGCCGTTCGGACCGGCGCGCCCGCGCACCGGTCCGAACGAGGGGCGACGCCGTCCCCTAGGCCCGCTCGTACACGTCGAAGAGGGTGCCGAGGACCGCGTCCATGGCGAACGTCTCGGCGGTGAGCTTGCGGGCCGCCGCCGACGCGGTGCGCCGCGCGTCCGGGTCCAGCAGGCCGAGCACCGCCGGGGCGATGCCGTCGGGTCCCGTCACCACGCGGCCGGCTCCGGCCCGGTCCACGTCGCGGGCCAGGCCGTTGGAGTCGGTCACCACGACCGGCGTGCCCACGGCCATCGACTCCAGGACCGACATCGGGAACGGCTCGTCCACCGACGGCAGGACGTACACGTGCGCCCTGCGCAGCTCCTCGGTCATCCGGGCCCCGTCCAGCGGTCCGGGGCAGCTCACCCGCGCCGCGAGTCCGAGCTCGTCGATCCGCCGTCGCACGGAGGCGAGTTCACCTTCGTCGGGCCCCGCCACGACGAAGGTCGCCTCGGGGTGCCGGGCCAGGATCGCGGGCGCCGCCTCCACCAGGTCGACGGGGCGCTTGCGGGCCTGGAGGCGGGCCGCGTACAGGATGCGCGGCGGTCCTTGGGGTGCCGGGGCCTCGGGCTGCGCGGGCACCCCGTTCACCAGGCGGACGGCGTGGGCGAGACCCGTCCCGCCCACCACGGCATCCAGATCGCGCAGTTCACGCGTGGTGAGGTGCAGGACGGCGGTGGCACCGCGCAGCACCCGCCGCACCGCGACCGCGTCGAGGACGCGGGCCGAGCGCCGCTCGCTCGGGTCGACCATGCCGTGCGTCTGGAGGACCAGCGGCTTGCCCGCGCGCAGCGCGGCGAGCGCCACCGGCAGGGTCACCAGGTCGCGCGCCAGATGCACATGGACGACATCGGCCTGCCGTACGAGTCGGTGGGCCCCGGCCAGGAGGGACGGCGAGGTCAGACCGCTGAACCCGAGCGGCAGGATCCTGCGCGCCTGGTGGAGGCGGGCGGGCACGCCCTCCACCTCCTCGGGCAGGGGCCGTTCGAAGCCGTCGGCGAGGGCGGTCAGCCGGGCGTCGTGCCCGCGTTCCCGCAGTCCCTTGCAGAGGTTGAGTGCGACCCGGACCGGGCCGCCGAAGGCGTGGGTGGGGCTGTGCAGGGTGACCGCGTGCAGCACTCTCACGCCGGCTCCTCGACGGGTCGGCGCCGGTTGTCGGCGGTGTGCAGGGTCAGTTCCGGCAGATCCGTGTGGAGGACCGCGCCGGCTCCGACGACGGCGCAGCGGCCGACCTTGACCCCGGCGAGGACGGTGGCGCGGGCGGCGATCCAGGCGCCGTCGTCGACGGTGACCGGCGCGTTGCGGTACCGGAAGTCGGCGGCGCGGTGGTCGTGGCTGCCGGTGCACAGCAGGGCCTCCTGCGACACGCACACATGGGCGCCGAGGGTCACCGGCTCCAGGTTGAGGATCCAGGCCCCCTCACCGATCCAGGTGTGGTCGCCGACCGTCAGCTTCCACGGCCACAGCACGCGCACCCGGTGCCGGATGAGCACCCCGGTGCCGATCTCGGCGCCGAAGGCCCGCAGCAGGGCCGTCCTGACCCGCGCCGGGGTGAACCACGCCATGAAGACCGTGTTCATCACCGCGAACCAGAGCGCCTGGACGACTTTCCCGCGTCCCTTGTCGTAGCCGGCCAGTGTGAAGGCCGGGAGATCACGCATCGAACATCCCCCCAACGGCGTCCCCCCGGACGCGACTTCGCCACACTCTAGTAGCTGACCGTTCACCGCAGGCCAGGGCTCGTTAGACTGCGCCGGGGATCTCTTTCGGGGCGGGGGCGCCATGACGCAGCAGATGGACCGGGGCAGGACCAGCACGCCCGGGTCACCGGAGCGGGGCTGGCAGGTGGCGGTGCCGCCCTTCCGGCCGCGCACGCTCCTCTCCCGGGCGCTGTCGGTCCCCCTCGTCCTCGGTTTCTCGGTGTTCCTGCCGCTGCTCGTCCTGGTCCAGCCCGGCACCGGTCTGCACGACTCGGCGCTGTGGCTCCAGCTGGCGCTCACCATGTACGCCGGCATCCGGCTGTCGACGATGATCCTCTCCAACCGGCGCAAACTGCTGGCCGGTTCGTTCTGGCTGTTCGTCTACATGGCGATGGGCGTCGCACCCCTCGCGCAGGCGGTGCTCGGCCGCACGCCGACCCCGGTCGTGGGTGCGCGCACCGATCTGACGGAGGCGGTCGCGCTCGTCCTGATCGGCTGTGTCGCCTTCGACATCGGCACCGTGCTGGCACGCCAGCGGCCCGAGCGCAAGCGAGAGGACAAGCTGCGGCCCGCGCTCGTCCACCGGCGCCGGCTGTACCTGCTGACCGTGATCGCCTTCTTCGGCTCGGCGCTGCTCGTCGTCAAACTGGGCGGTCCCGCGGTGTTCTTCACCAGCCGCCAGGAGATCATCAGCAGCGTCCAGGAGGCCGGGCTCTCCCAGGCGGACTCACAGGCCGGGCAGGCCATCGTGCGGGGCTTCGGGACCGTGCCCGCCCTCATCGCCTGGCTGGCCTACACGCGCTGGCTGGTGACCTCGCGGCGGGCCCGCCGCTCCGTGGTGATCATCGCGGTGTGGGGGGCGCTGGCCGCCCTGAACGCCGTGGTCAACAACCCGATCTCGAATCCGCGTTTCTGGTTCCTCACCGTTCTCTTCTCGCTGCTGTTCACGGTCTTCCCGGTGAGCGCGGCCTTCTACCGGATCGCGCTCAGCCTGGGTGTCATCGTGGCGCTGGTCGTCTTCCCGTTCGCGGACCGCTTCCGCTACGACGACGCCAACTACCGCCCGGTGCAGACCACGTCGCCCCTGGAGCCACTGGCCCTCAAGGACTACGACCAGGTCGGCATGTTCGCCAACACCATCACCTACGTCCGGTCGGGCAGCGGCCACACCTTCGGCCGGCAGATGGCCGGCTCGGTGCTGTTCGCGGTCCCCCGCTCGATATGGCCCGACAAGCCGATGGACACCGGTGTCATGGTCGGCCAGTGGATGGGCGCGACCAACACGAACCTCTCGTCGCCGGTGTGGGCCGAGCTGTGGATCGACTTCGGCCCGGTCGGGATGGTCGCGGGGTTCGTGGCGATGGGGTACGCGGCGGCACGGGTCGACCGGCGCTACGCCCGCCGCGCGGTGCGCAGTGCCCGGCCGGGCAGCCTGATCGCCCTGGCCGTCCCGCTGGTCGCCGGCTACTCCTTCATCCTGCTGCGGGGCCCACTGCTCCAGGCGTCGGGCCGGGTGGCCATCGCCGCGTTCTGCATCATCCTGATCAGCACGTTCCGCCAGGACCGGGCGACGGGGCTGCGCTGACCCCGGTGTCCGGGCCGCGTCCTTGCCGGGCTCGCGCCCTGCCGGGAGTTCCCGCCCGGCGCTGGCCGGGCCGCCTCATGTCGTACGGACGACTCCGGCTCGGCGCGTAGGGGCAGGTGGCACGCGGAAGGTCATCGCCGCGCAGGAGCGGTGACGGACCCCAGCGACCCTCGGTCGAGGGCGGCCGGAACCCCCGGCGGCCCTCCCCAGGGTCGTGGCTCGGCTCTCAGCTCGCCGGAACGGCCGGTACCGCGGTAGCCGGGGCGGTCTCCTCCACCCGCAGGCGCGCGACCCGCGTCCAGGCGGCGACGGCCTTGAGCGCGGAGCCCGCGGCCAGGCCCCAGGCCGCTCCGAGCGCCGAGCCGGTCAGCAGGTATCCGGCGAGCATGAAGACGACCGAGAGCAGCGAGAACACCACCTGGACCGACAGGGTGGCGCGCGGGCTGAGCACGCGCAGCGTCACCAGGGCACAGGTGCCGAGGCCCATCACCGCGTACTGGGCGCCCGAGGCGGGCAGCAGCGCGGCGGCCGACTGCCAGGTGGCGCCGAGCAGTTGGCGTCCCACGTGGTCGGGAAGGGCGTACAGGACGAGCCCCCACGCGAGGCCGACGACACTGAGGACGAGACCGAGGAGCGCGGCGGCGCGGGTGGTGGCCCGACGGCCGCCCAGCCGGTTCAGCAGCGGCGGTCCGAAGGCGTTGACCGAGTTGAACAGGACGTTGAGCGGCCCGAAGAGCGTGGTGGCACCGCGCAGGGCGCCGACCGCGAGCGGGGCGGCGAACAGGCCGAGACCCAGCACGGCGAGCTGGCTGGAGGCGTTGCCCACGGCGAACTCCACGACGAAGCGCTGTCCGAGGTGGCCCCGGCGCACATAGGGCCGCAGGTCGGCGCGCGCGCCGCGGACATGGGGCCACAGCAGGCGCAGGCCGAGCAGCAGCGCCGGCACGGCCGAGACACCCCACACCGCCACGAGAAGGCCGGGCGCGGCGTGCCGGGGCTGGAGCAGCAGCGCGGGGACCACGCACACCAGACGCAGCGTGTCGGCGGCCAGGGCCAGGGCGGGGCGCCGCAGGGTGGAGAACGCGTACCGCAGTCCGTCCTGCACCAGGACCAGCGGCAGGACGAGCCCGAGGGCGACGAAGGCTCCGCCAGGACCGGCCCAGCCGCCGGTGACCGCGGCGGTGACCGCGCCGACGGCGGCGAGCAGGACACCGACGACGGTGGAGGCGAGGGCGGTGAACGCGATCGCGGACCGGCACGCGGCACCGGTGTCGGCGGTGTCGCCCCGGGTGAGGACGACGGCCTGCCCGACGTACGCCATGTTGAGGCCGAGCAGCACCGTGAAGGTGAGGTACACCATCGAGAAGGTGGCGAAGCCGTGCGCGGTGGAGACGCGGGCGGCGATCACCAGCACGGCGATGTTGGTGAGACTGGACGCCGCCTGGTCGAGCACCGAGGCGAGGGCGGCCGCCGACCGCCGCGGGGTACGCGGCGGGCCGGACGGCTTCTCGGACGGCCGCTGTTCCTCCGGGGCGGTCACCGGTCCCCCGAGCGGACGGTGCGCAGCGCGATGGTCTCGCTGCCGTCGCCGTCGAAGTGCCGCTCGGGTTCGGGGGTGTTGGTGGGCTCGGGCGTCCTGGCCGGCTGGCTCTTGGGCGCCCGGCGTCCGCTGCCGCGGCGCGCGACGGGCGTCCGGACCCGCTTGGAGTCGGTGTGCGTCACCGCGCCGAGGACGGTGCCGCCCGCTCCGACGATCAGCTCGCGGATGCGCATCAGGTCGGCGCGGTGCACGGTCCGCGGGTCGCAGACGATGAGCACGCCGTCCACACGGTCGACGAGCGCGAGGGCGTCGGCGTACGCGAGGACGGGCGGGGCCACGACCACCACGGTGGCGTCGGGGTCGTCGGCCTCGGCGATCAGCCGGGTGGTCCGGGCGGAGGTCAGCGCGCGCGGCACGTTGCGCACGCGTTCACCGGGAACGAGCCCGAAAGCGCCCGACTCGCCCGCGTCGACGAGGAGTTGGCCACGACTCGGCCACTCGCCCTCGGCCTGCTCACCGCTCCGGCTCCAGCGGGGCCGGGAGGCGGCGGTCACGTCGAGCCGCTCGGAGAGCGACGGGGTGCGCAGGTCGGCCTCGACCAGCAGGACGTTCTTGCCGGTCTCGGCGAACGAGGCGGCGAGGTTGACCGCGACGGCGACGCTCGACTCCATGGAGCCGCGCGGGGCGACGACGAGCAGCCGTCGCCGGTCGGCGAACCGCTCGTCGTAGGCGAGGCGGAAGGCGATCGAGCGGTACTCCTCGGCCGCCCGGGAGTCGGTGTGGCCGACCACCAGGGTGCCCGCCGAACCACGGGGCAGCGCGCCGAGGACGGGACCGCGGACGGCGCGGGCGACGTCACCCGCCGAACGGGGCGCCGGGTCGAAGACCAGCCGCACCCACGCGCCGAGCAGGCCGAGGCCGACGCCGACGAGGCCGCCGAGACCGAGCGACAGCGGCAGACCGGGACCGTCGGACGAGGAGGGGACCGTGGCGTTGCGGATCACGTTGCCGGGCGTCATGTCGAGCGCCTTCAGGCTGGTGATCTTGGAGCGCAGGTCGGTGATGCGGTTGAGCAGGTTGGCCTGCACGGCGTAGGCGGAGTCCGCGGCGGATCCGTCGGGGAGCTGCTTGATCTGCCGGGAGAGCTCGTCGTTCTGCTTGGCGACCGGATTGAGCTGGTCCTGCAGACTCTTGAGCATCGAGTCGCGGACGGACTCCCACTGGTCCTTGCGCATGTCGATGTACGACGCGGTGAGGGCGTTGGCGCGGCGCGCCGCCTCCTTCGGGTCGGACGCGTTGTACGTGAAGTGCAGCACGAGGGTCTGCGGCGGGTTGGTGACCTGGAGCCCGTGCTGGAGCTGGTCCACCTCGCCCGCGCTCATCTTGAGCTGCTTCGCGGCGCCCTGCGCGACGGAGCGGCTGAGGGCCGTCTGCCGCTCGGACCCCATGTTCAGCGCCTTGTCGCTGGAGAGCGTGGGCGCGAAGGGGTCGCTGGTGGGGGCGCGGAGCACGATGTCGGTGGTGGCGGCGTAGCTGTCGGCGCCGGTGACGCCGAGCCAGGCTCCGGACAGCAGTCCGATGCCGACACCGCCGCCTATCAGCCACCGGTACCGCAGCAGTTGGCGGAACTGCTCGCGCAACTGCTCCGGCTCATCCTCTCCCCGGACGGGAACGTGTGTCTCGTTCACCTTCCAAGTCCCCCCATTGCCTCGTCGATCAGCGCGTCGATGCGCGCGAGACCCGCCTCCCGTGACAGATGGGCCGCTACGTGGCGCGGACCCGCCGCGCCCAACTCGTCCGCCATCTTCGGATCTTCGGCGAGTCTACGCACCGCTGACAAGAACTGATCAGGATTCTCCGGTTCCACAAGCATTCCGGCACCGGATCGCAGCACTTCGCGGGCCGTGCCGCCCTCGGCGGCGACCGAGGCGACCACCGGCCGGCCGGCCGCGAAGTAGGAGGTGAGCTTGGACGGGACGCTCATGTCGAGGACGGAGGCCCGCTGGGTGACGGCGAGGACGTCGGCGGCGGCCAGCACGTCGGGGAAGTCGGCGTCGTCCACCGAGGGCAGGAACTCCAGGTTGGGCAGTCCCTCGGCCAGTGCGGCGAGGTGCTCGCGCTGGTTGCCGTCGCCCATCAGGACGATCCGGGTCTCCGGGTCGCGTCGGGCGGCGTCCACCAGCACCTCGAGCCCCTGCTTGAGCCCCATGTTCCCGGAGTGCAGGACCACGGTCTGCTCCGGCCGCCAGCCGAGTCGTTCGCGGGTACGGTCACGCGGCGCCGAAGGGGCCTGTATGTGCGACCAGTTGGGCACCAGGCGTATGCGGCCCGGATCCACGCCCATGGCGCGCACCCGCTCGACGAACGTCTCGTGGATGACGCCGACCAGGGTGGCACGCCGCAGCACCCAGGACTCCGCGCGCTCGGCCAGCTCGGCGGCGCGGCCACCGCCCTGGATGCCGGACTGGGCGGCGGCGGCGCCCATGAGGTCCTGCACGACCGGGACGAACGGTGCCCGCTGCCGGGCGGCGACCCGGGCGCCGAGCACGCCTCCGGCGAGGCTGGGCAGTTGGGCGAGCACGGCGTCGAGACGGCCGGTGCGGGGCGGCGCGACCATGCCGTGGGCGAGTATCGAGCTCTCGAACAGCGCCCTGCGCAGGGCGCTCTGGCGCGGCGGGACGCTGTGCCGCCTGCGGTGCACGGTGACACCGGCCCGCTGCTCCGTGGCCCGCCACACCGTGCGGTAGGCGGGGTCGAGGCGCCAGGCGGGGTAGTGCGGCAGTCCGGCGAGGACATGGGTCTCGTGGCCGCGGCTCGCCCAGTGCTCGGCGATGCCGGTGGCGTACGGCCCGATACCGGTGTGCTCGGGCGCGTAGTTGGTGGACACGAGGAGCAACCGGCGCCCGGAAGACCCGACTTCGCCCTCCTTGTCGGCGTGTGCGCCGATGTCCGGCTCGTTGGTGCGCTGCACCGGAACGGACCTCGCCGGACCGGCGACCCCCGCACCGCTCCGGTCACGACGCTCGTCGTGGGTATGTGTCACGCGACGGAACCTTCCCCCCGGCCGCCACTGCGGCCTCCCCTGTGTGTCTGCGCCCCACGGGACCCCCCGGTCCCCGCACCGGTCGTAAGTGACCCAGGACGCACCCTAATTGTTCACCCTCCCTGCACCATGCATGAACGCTATCGTCAAAGTCCGCGCATCCCCCGGAAAGGGGTGCGCACTGGGGGCCAAAAACGAACAAGGGGGGCACTTGTGCCATCGAGCAAGCCGTACCGCGTGGGCTACGCACCGGGCGCCTACGATCTCTTCCACATAGGACACTTGAACATCCTGCGTCACGCACGTGCCCAGTGCGACTACCTGGTGGCCGGCGTCGTCTCGGACGAGATGGCCGAGCACGCCAAGGGCAGGCTTCCGATGATCCCGCTGGTGGAGCGGCTGGAGATCGTCCGGAGCATCAAGCACGTCGACGCGGCGTTCGTGGAGACCGTGCCGGACAAGCTGGAGACGTGGAAGCAGGTCCGCTTCGACGTCCTCTTCAAGGGCGACGACTGGCGGGACACCCCGAAGGGCGAGCGCCTGGAGAAGGACTTCGCCACCGTGGGGGTGGACGTCGTCTACTTCCCGTACACCGTGCACACGTCGAGCACCCAGCTGCGGCGCGCCATCGACGCCCTGGACGGGACGCGGTTCAACGACGAACTGCGGACAGCTCCCGGAACCACTTGGTGAGGAAGGCGGCCAGGAAGAGCACGGCGGCGACACCGAGGAGGGTGTAGGCCCACCGGAAGGCGCTGCCGCCGCCGAGCAGCAGGAACACCAGGCAGAAGACCCCGTGGTCGACCGGGAGCAGGGCCACCGCACGCACCGTGGAGGGCTCGGCCCGGTCGCCCGGGGCGGCCTTGGGCTTGAGCTTCTCGGTGAGCAGCCCGCCGAAGAACGTGACGACGGCGGCGAGCTGGAAGGCGAGCGGCACCAGCAGCCAGGCGTCGGCCCCGGTCCCGAAGTGACCGGGGTTCCGGTAGAAGGCGATCAGCACGGCGGTGTGCAGTGCGGTGATCTTGGCGCAGTCGACCACGTGGTCGAGCCATTCACCGGCCGCGCTGCCGCCGCCGCGCAGCCGGGCGAGCTGCCCGTCGGCCGAGTCGAAGGCGAAGCCGACGGCCAGCCCGAGCCACACCAGTAGTCCCGCGGCCCAGGTGGGCGCGGCGAGCGCGGCCGTCGCGACCGCGGCGAAACTGAACGCCGCGCTGATCAGCGTGACGTGGTTGGGCGTCAGCCCCACCCGGTAGGCGCCTGCGGCGAGATACCGCCCCACCGGCCGGTTCACGAACCGCGAATACAGCGATACGCCCTTGGCGCTCTTCTGCGCGGACTTCAGCCGTATCAGCGCGGACGTCGTCGTACTCGTCGCACTCGTCGTACTGCTCATGGATCCCCCCGGACCTCATCACGCACGGCCTCCCCGGCCGCTCCCCTGATCCACATCATCACAGCAGTCGACGGACGATGGCGAACGATCGAAAAACTGACCGGAAACGAAACGCGTCGGAAAACTGACGGAAGGTGACGGAACCCCCAGCCCTTACCGCCCTTCCCCGGAGCTTCGCGGACAAAAGTGGCGGGGCACCGTCGGCGGGCGTGGAATGGAAGGGGTGGGGCCGCAAACGTGGAGGCGTCGTGGGTGTTGCACCGCTGACCGAGATCCTCTCCGGGCCGTTCGCCGAGCGCTACGCCGTGCCGGCCATCAACGTCTTCAACGACCTGACGATGGAAGCCGTGCTGGCCGCGGCGGTGGAGCAGCGCTCGCCCCTGATCGTGCAGACCTCCGTCAAGACGGTGAAGTCGATCGGCAGCGATGTTCTGTATGCGATGTGGACCGCCATGACCGCCGGGATCGAGGTGCCGGTCGCCCTGCACCTCGATCACTGTCCGGAGCGGGAGGTGATCACGGAGTGTCTGCGGCGGGGCTGGAACTCGGTGCTCTTCGACGCCTCGAAGCTGCCCGTCGAGGAGAACATGCGGCAGACCGTCGAGGTGGTCGCGGAGGCCCGTTCGTACGGGGCGGCCGTCGAGGGTGAGATCGAGTCGATCACCGGCGTGGAGGACGGCGTCGGCAGCGACACCGCCGCGGAGCAGCAGACGCTGGAGGTCGCCCTGGAGTTCCTGCGGACCACCGGGGTCGACGTCTTCGCACCGGCGATCGGGAACGCCCACGGGTCGTACAAGCAGGCTCCGGTGCTCGACGCCCAGCGGGTCTCCGACATCGTCGCGGCGCACCCGGTGCCGATCGCGCTGCACGGCGGGAGCGGGCTGTCCGACGAGCAGTTCCACGACCTGATCTCCCGGGGCTGCGCGAAGGTCAACATCTCCACCGCCCTCAAGGAGAAGTTCATGAAGTCGAGCCTGGCCTTCCTGGAAACGGCGGCCGAGCGGCAGAAGTGGGACCCGCCCTCGCTCTTCAGGTCCGTCCGTCAGGACGTCATCGACATGACCGGCTCGCTGATGACCCTGTTCGGCAGCGCCGGCCGGGCGGGATGACACCGTGTCCGCGCTGGTCTACGACTGCGACGGCGTCCTCGCCGACACCGAACGCTACGGACATCTGCCCGCGTTCAACGCCACGTTCGAGGAGTTCGGTCTGCCGGTGCGGTGGAGCGACACGGACTACGCGGAGAAGGTGAAGGTCGGCGGGGGCAAGGAGCGGATGAAGACGCTGCTGACCCCCGAATTCGTCGCGTCGACGGGTCTGCCCACGGACAAGGAGGCGCTGGACGCGGAAGTCGCCCGCTGGCACCGCCGCAAGACCGAGATCTACACCGGGATCATCCGCAGCGGCGCCATTCCGCCCCGCCCCGGGGTGCGGCGGATCGCCGAGGCGGCACACGCGGCGGGCTGGACCCTCGCGGTCGCCTCCACCTCCGCCGAGGCGTCCGTCCGCAGCGTCCTGGAACTCGCCATGGGCACCGAACTGGCGTCACGCTTCAGTGTGTTCGCCGGTGACGTGGTCCAGCGCAAGAAGCCGGCCCCGGACATCTACGCGTTCGCCGTGCGCCGGCTGGGTCTCGACCCGGCGGACGTCGTCGCGATCGAGGACAGCCGCAACGGCATGCTCGCCGCGCTCGGCGCGGGGCTCGCCTGCGCCGTCACGACCAGCGCGTACACCGGCGAGGAGGACTTCGCGGGCGCCTCCCTGGTGGTCACCTCGCTCGGCGACCCGCCGCCGCGGGAGACCGTGACCCGGGTGCTGAACGACCCTCTCGGGGTGCACCCGGGCCCGTGGGTGGAGCTCGCGGACCTCGCGGTGCTGCTCACGGCAGGGGACGCCGCGGTCGCGGGACATACCGGCGCGCCGCTGACCGATCCCCCTGGTTCGGCGCCGCCCGCCCCGAGTTGACCGGAGCACCCGGGCGGGGCCGGTGGTCCGGGTGCCCGAGCGGGGGCAGGCCCCTCCCCCGTCCGCCGGTCGGAACCGACATCACGCGCCCGTCGGGAGAGCCAGTCAGGAGAGCCATGACAACGCCAACGACATCCGCCGGTGACCTCGCGTTCGTCGTCCGGACCATCGCCCGGACCGCGGTCGACAACGAGAAGGCCTTCGGTGACCTCGACGCCGTCGCGGGAGACGGGGACTTCGGCTTCTCGCTCGCCCGCGGCTTCGAGATCGTGCTCGCCGACTGGGACACCCTCGGCCCGGAGACGCCGCCCGAGTTCCTGAAGAAGGTCGCCATGGTGATCTCCAAACGGGTCGGCGGCACGTCGGGACCACTGTGGGGCACCGCCTTCCTGCGGGCCGCCATGGCCGTGAAGGACCGCGACGAGCTGGACGCGGCGGACGCGGTCGCCATGCTCCGGGCCGCCGCCGAGGGGATCAAGGCACGCGGCAGGTCCGACCTCGGGGACAAGACCCTGCTGGACGCGCTCATCCCGATGACCGACGCACTGGAGCGGCGGACGTCCGGAGGCGAACCGCCCGCCACGGCGGCGGAACTCGCCGCGCTGGCCGCCACGACGGCCCGCACCGCGGCCGACGCGACCACCCCCATGCAGGCACGACGCGGCCGGCAGAGCTACACCGGCGAGCGCAGCATCGGCTCACCGGACCCCGGCGCGGTGGCCGTCGCGGTGATGGCGGAACGCGTCGCGGCCGAGTGGGAGGCACGCGACTGACCGTGGGCGGCACCGTCGCCCGAACCGCCCCCGACACCCCGGGCGACGAGATCACGAGGAGCACGGCATGAAGAAGTTCGTCAACGACCCGAAGGACTACGTCGCGGAGATGCTGGAGGGACTGGCGCTGGCCAACCCCGACACCCTCCGGTACGTCCCCGAGTACAACCTGATCATGCGCGCCGACGCCCCGCAGGAGAACAAGGTCTCCATCGTGCAGGGCTCGGGTTCCGGTCACGAGCCGGCGCACGTGATGACGGTCGGCAGGGGCATGCTCGACGCGGCCTGTCCGGGCGACGTGTTCGCGGCGCCGCCCGCCGACTTCGTCTACGAGACGGTCAAGCGGGTCGCCTCCCCCAAGGGCGTCCTGCTGCTGGTCAACAACTACACCGGGGACCGGATGGCCTTCGAGATGGCCGAGGAGCTGTCGCAGGCCGACGGCGTGACCGTCCGGACCCTGTTCATCGACGACGACGTGGCCGTGCAGGACTCGACGTACACCGTCGGCCGTCGCGGAGTGGCCGGCAACTTCTTCGTGATGAAGGCGGTCGGCGCGGCCGCCGAGCGGGGCGCGGACCTCGACGAGATCTACCGGATCGGCGAGAAGGTCAACGCCCTCACCCGCACGATGGGTATGGCCCTGACCGCGTGCACCCCTCCGGCGAAGGGCTCACCCCTGTTCGAACTCCCCGACGACGCCGTCGAGATGGGCGTGGGCATCCATGGCGAGCCGGGCCGCGAGCGGGAGAAGCTGCAGCCGGCGAACGCGATGGTGCGGGAGCTGGTCGACGCGGTCGTGGAGGACCTGCCCTTCGCCTCGGGCGACTCGGTGGCCCTGATGGCCAACGGCCTCGGCGGCACCCCCATCGGCGAGCTGTACCTGGTCTACGGTCTGGCCCACAAGCAACTCGCCGACCGCGGAATCGGCGTATGGCGGAGCTACGTGGGCGAGTACTGCACGTCCCTCGACATGGCCGGCGCCTCGATCACCATGGTCCGCCTGGACGACGAGATCCGGGACCTGCTGAGCGACCCGGCGCAGATCCCGATCCGGGTGTTCTGAGAGGTGTCCCAGGAGGTGCTCCGAGAGGTGTCGTCGGAGTGCTCCGAGAGGGTGCCTCCACGGCTTCGACGGTCCGCGGGTGGCTGGTGGGCCGGGGTCCCTCCGGCGGGCGAGGGCCGTCGCCGACGCCTCGCTCCGCGTCAGTAGCATGGCCGCATGGTGGCCTTTGTACCGTCGGTCGTGTGCTTGTCGCTGTTCCTCATAGGTGTCGCGCGGGACCGCCGCAGGATCGGCAACGCGGTCCTGCTGGGGCTCGCGCTGGTCTTCGGCGCGGTCGCGCTCTTTCTGCACCTGGCCTCCGAGAAGGCCCAACTGGGCCACGACCTGGGGGTCGCGCTGCTGACCGTGGCGACGCTGGGTGTCATCACGCTGGCCTGGTTCCTCATCGCCAACGGGATCACCATGGTCCGCAAGGAGGGCAGAAGCCCGGCGAACCTGCTGTCGCTGGGAGCGGGCGTCGCGCTGGTCGCCCTGCTCGCCCTGCTGATCGCGGCACTGGTGCTGCACACGCACACCCTCCTGGTGGTGGCGGCGACGGCTGTCGCGCTCTCCGGATACGTCGCCTTCCTGTTCCTCTGTTTCCTCCTCTACGGCGCGCTGTACGGCCGCCTGCGCATCCGGCGGCGGGCGGACTACGTGGTGGTCCTCGGCTCGGGCCTGATCGGCGGCACCACCGTGCCTCCGCTGCTGGCCGGGCGACTCGACCGCGCCCGCAAGGAACACGCGAGGCTCTCCCGGAAGGGGCGGCGGCCCGTCCTCCTCACCTCCGGCGGACAGGGTCCCGACGAGAAGCTTCCGGAGTCGCACGCGATGGCCGACTACCTGATCTCCCAGGGCTTCCCGGCCGAGCTGATCGAGCGCGAGGACCGCTCGACGACCACGGACGAGAACCTGACGTTCAGCAAAGCCCTGATGGAGAAGACGAATCCGGACTACCGGTGTGTGATCGTCACGAACAACTACCACGTCTTCCGCGCCGCGGTGACCGCCCGCCGCACCGGGGTCCGGGGCCACGTGGTGGGCGCCCCCACCGCGTCGTACTTCTGGCCGAGCGCCATGATCCGTGAGTTCGTGGCCCTCCTCGTCGCCTACCGCCGCACCAACGCGGCGATCTTCCTGCTCGTCCTGCTGAGCGGTCTGTTCATCTGGTGGCTGGGGTGGCCGTCGACCGGGGCCGTCGCCCTGTCCGGTCAGTAGCCCGACCGGGCGTCGGCGCGACCGTTCCAGTCGAGGCAGACGACCGAGGCGTCGGCCGCGAGTTCTTTGCTGCCGAAGTGCTCGAACAGACCGTTGACGATGGCCCGCGCGGCCTCGTGCGGGGGCTCTTCCCGGGTGGCGCCGAGGGTCTGCCGCAGGGCTCGTTCCGCGAAGGTTCCGCCGTCACCGGCGAGTGCGCCGTGCACGCCGTTGCTGAGAACGACCAGCCGGTCACCCGGTTCGACCTGGAACACCTGCTCCTCGTAGGCGGTCTCCTCGAACATGCCGAGGGGCAGCTGCGCTTCGAGTTCGACCTGCTCGACCGTGTCGTCGCGCTGGCGGTAGAGCTGCGGCGACCCCGCGTCGACGGCTCGTACGGTGCCCGAGTCCAGGTCGAATTTCAGCAGCAGGGTCGACGCGTACTTCTTGCCTCCGTACTGGGCGAAGAGGGCCTGGTCGGCCAGGCACGCCTGGTCGGCGAGGCCGATCCCGGCGCGGCGCGCGTTGCGCAGGGCACCGACGGCGAGGCTGGTGAGCAGGGAGGCGTCGATGCCCTGGCCCATCCCGTCGGTGACGGTGAGGGTGAGGTGGTCCGCGTCGGTCGACCAGTCGAAGTTGTCGCCGCCGATGGTGTAGGCGGGCTCCAGATGGGCTCCGATGACGTACTCCTGGCGGGCGCATCCACGGCCGGGCAGGAGCTGCCACTGCATCTCGGCGGCGAGGGTGAGGCGCCGGGTGCGGCGGGCCTGCAGATACAGGTCGGTGTCGCGGCCCGCGGTGATCACCTCGTGGGCCAGAGCGGTGGCGAAGTCGGCGAGTTGGAGCACGGTGGTGGTGTCGGTCGCGCCGCTGGGGAGACGGACGGAGAGCACACCGTGCCGGTCGCCGCGGACGCTGATGGGCAGGTGAACGGTCTGGGTGGGGCTGGAGGCGCTCGTGATCTCCACGACCGGGGTCTGGCTGATGAAGGCCCGCCCTGCCGGCCCCTTGTGCGCGGGCACCGGGTCGTCGGTGTGCGGCAGGTGGGTGACCTTCTGGAGAACGCTCAGTCCGTAGTCGGCGAGCAGCACGGTCACGTCCTCGGCCCCGACACGTTCGGCGAGGAGGCGCCCGGCGGTGGCGACCAGCTCGTGCGGCGGAGCCGCGCGCAGCAGGCTCTCCGCGGACGCTGCGGGTCCGACCGGCTCGGATGTGCTCACGGTGTCCACTCTCCTCTTCCGCCTTCCCGTTTCCCTTGTGGCTTCCACGCTATCCGTCTGCCCGGAAAGACGAAATGAAGGTCGGCATGAGTAGAGATCGATCCGCCGGGCACACGAGGGTCCGGAGGTTGATAACTATGGTTCCCGTTCTTCTTGTTCTTCTGCTCGCCCTGATCCTCTTCGGTGCCGGTTTCGCACTGAAGGCGCTCTGGTGGATCGCCGTGATCGTCCTGATCGTGTGGGTCCTGGGCTTCGTGATCCGTCCGGCGGCAAGCGGCGGCAAGCGTGGCCGCTGGTACCGCTGGTAGACGTTCTGAACAGCACGCATTCATGGGTGGGGCCCGACGCCACGGCGTCGGGCCCCACCCATGTCACGTCCTGGTGAGCACGGGACGAAAGGGGTGACCTTCCCGTTTCGGGGTAGCCGGAAGACGTGGCCGGAGGCGGCGTGACGCCAGGAACCATGGCCCTCCAGCACGGCGTCTCCGGCCATCCGCACGGCGCGGATGTGTGAGCCCAAGAACCCTGGGAACCCGAATTCCTGAAGGAACGTCACCGAATTCGATGACACCTGAAAAGCCTCCACAGCACGACCGTGGACGGCAACGCAATTCGATGAGGGAGCCGTACTTTATGAGTGACAACATCTGGGGCTACCAGCCGACCACCGGCTACACCGCGGGCACCGACCTGACCGGATTCAAGGTCGAGGCCACCGACGGCAGCATCGGCAAGGTCGACAAGCACTCGGACGACGTCGACTCCTCCTACCTCGTCGTCGACACCGGCGTATGGATCTTCGGCAAGCACGTCCTCCTGCCCGCCGGGACCGTGCAGTCGGTCGACCTGGACGAGCACAGGATCCACGTCGCCCTCACCAAGGAACAGATCAAGAACTCCCCCGAGTTCGACAAGGACAAGCACGTCGGCGACGCCGGCTACCACGAGCAGGTCGGC